>SLQY01000056.1 GCA_007131235.1 Wenzhouxiangella sp. | reverse complement strand
ATGCCATGGCTGGATTGATCAACCTGGTCTCGGTCGCGCCGGGTGATGTTGTCAGTGGCTTCGGCGAGGTGCGCGTGGGTCAGCGCGGGCTGCGCGAGGCTCAGGCGGCAGTCGGCGGCCCAGCCAACGAGCGTGTCGGTTATCGGCTGGCCTATGGCAGTACGCGTTCCGATGGTGCCCAGAAAAACGCGTTTCTCGGTCGAGACGATACGGCGCGTATCGACGAGCAGACCCTGCGTGGCCGCCTGTCCTGGCAGCCGCACGATCGTTTCAGCCTCGACCTGGTCGGCCTGGCGCTGGATATCGACAACGGCTATGACGGCTTTTCCCTGGACAATACCCGCACCACGCTGTCGGATGAGCCTGGCCATGATCGCCAGGACACGGTGGCCGGTGCAGCCCATCTGCGTTGGCAGGCTCATCCCGAGCTGGATCTGGCGCTGTCGCTGACCCGCCTGTCGGCCGATCTGGAGTATGGTTTTGATGCCGATTGGGCCTTTGCAGGACTATGCGAGGTGTTCGACTGCATTTTTCCCGGCTACTCGGCCTTCGACAACTACGAGCGCAGCCACGACAACAGCACGATCGATCTGCGGGCCGTGTCAGCCGCGCACCCCGACCGACCGGCCTGGGTGGTGGGTGCCTACTACCGCGACCAGTCGCAATTCCTGCGCCGTGAATTCACCTTCCTGCCGGCGCCTTTCGAACGGGATTTCGATTCCGTCAACCGCGCGCTCTACGGCCAGCTTGATTGGCCGCTGGCCCAGCGCTGGATCCTGCAGACCGGGTTGCGCTACGAGCAGCGCCGGGCCCGGTATCGCGACAGCGATGGTGCCGAGTTCCGACCCGGCGAGGGCATGTGGGGTGGGCGCCTGGCGCTGGAGTATCGGGCCGCGGACGGTCAGCTGTTCTATGGCCTGGTTTCGCGCGGCTACAAGGCCGGGGGGGTCAACAGCAATGCTGCCGTGCCACAAAACTTGCGCGAGTTCGATACCGAAACCCTGGTCAACGTCGAGCTGGGCACCAAGGGCCGCCTGTTCAACGACCGGCTGGATCTGCGCGCTGCCCTGTTCTGGCAGGATCGGCAGTCGCTGCAGACCCAGCAGGCCCTGCTTTTGCCCCAACTGGGTGATTCCTGTCCCTGCGAGTTCGTGCAGTACACGGCCAACGCCACCGCCGGTCAGAGCTACGGCCTGGAAACCGAGCTTACCTGGCGTGCCGGCCCGAACCTGCTCGCCTTTGGCAGCCTGGGCCTGATGCGCTCGCGCTTTGACGGC
Organism: Wenzhouxiangella sp.; assembly: GCA_007131235.1. Taxonomy (GTDB): domain Bacteria; phylum Pseudomonadota; class Gammaproteobacteria; order Xanthomonadales; family Wenzhouxiangellaceae; genus Wenzhouxiangella. Next base: position 10,588 of record SLQY01000056.1, on the reverse strand, counting down.
TTCGAGAATTTTTCCCATGTCGATGCCGACCCGGAAAACGGCCTGGCATTCGATATGGACGGCCGTGCCTTGCCGCACGCGCCGCAAACCATGTTCGCCATCGGCGGGGTGTGGCGGCTGGCTGCCGGTTGGACGCTCCGGGCCGAGTATGAAGGCAAGGACGCCTTTTACTTTTCCAGCCGGCACGAAGTGCGCGCGCCCGCATTTCGCCAGCTCCACGCCCGCCTGGCCTATCAGGCAGGTGGCTGGGAACTGGCTGCATGGGGCCGCAACCTGACCAATGAAGACGTCCAGCTGCGTGGCTTCGGTGCCTTCGGCAACGACCCGCGCAAGGGCTACATCGTCGAACCCTACGTGCAATTCGCCGAGCCGCGCACCCTCGGGCTCAGCGCCCGCTACGACTTCTGAAGCGGTAGCGTCGGCAAACTTGACTTTCACTGCGCTGGCAGTTTGAATGGGCCTGGCGGGTGGTGTTTTGCGTTCGGGTTCTTGAAATGCTCGGCGTCGTATACCGCTGCTGCGTATCAAGGGGTAGTCGACAACATGTTGCAAAAAGTCTCCAAAGCCTTTGTTGCCCAATTGCTGGGTTTGTCGGTGATTTTTGTCCATGCAGTTGATGGGCGGGCTGGCGAAGAGAATGCCAGCTTCCGGCCGGACATTCCGGACCCGATTCGTATCGGCATTCTTTCCCACCAACCGCTTGATGAGGCGGTGGGGTATTGGCAGCCCTTGCAGGCGGCGCTGGAAAAAGCGTTGCCTGACATGCGTTTCGAACTGCATGAACGAGGTCTGCCGCTGCCGGCTGCGGCGCGGACGTTGTTTACCGACATGCCGCACGACCGGGTCGTTGAAGCCGTGCTGGACGGGCGTGTCGACGCTGGTTTCGTGCGAACCGGCATTATCGAGCAGAGGGCTGCCGGGGGCCGGCTTGCGCCGGCCGACATTCGAGTGTTGAACCCGAGGGATCTGCCAGGTTTTCCACTGGCTTTGTCGACCGGGTTGTATCCACAGTGGTCGCTGGCAGCCATGCCGGGGCTGACCGTCGATCATGCCAACCGCATCACTGCTGCCCTGCTGACTTTGACGCTGCCGGCCGAAGACGCCACCGCGGCTGCCGGGCTGCGTTTCACCATCGCCGTGGACTATCGGGCTGTCGAGGATCTGGCGCGAGCGCTGAGACTGCCCCCTTTCGATCAGGTTCCGCCGGCCACGCTGCGCCAGTTCGTCGTGTCTCACCCCTGGTTCAGTGCCGGGTTTGCAATCCTGGTTCTGGGCTTGGTCTTTCTATCCGCTCTGCTCTGGCAGGCGATGACCAGGCTGCGGCAAACCAGCGCTCGATTCGAAGCGGTTTTTCAGCAATCGCCGGCCGCCATTCTGATTCACGACCCAGATACCGGCGAGATTCTCGATGCCAACCCCCGGGCGTGGCGCGATTACGGTCTGGCCAGTCGGGATGAGCTGCTTGAGCGCCAGGCATCCACCTGGCTGGAAGAGGCGCCTTACACCCAGAAAGAAGCTATCCGCCGGCTGCAGCGTGCGGCAGCGGGTGAAGTGCTGCAGTTTGACTGGCCTTTGCAGAAAGCCAATGGCACCAGGTTCTGGTTTCGTGTCACCCTGGCGCCGATTCGTCTCCGCGCTCAGCCAAGCGTGTTGGCACTTTGCATAGATATTACAGAACAGCGCTTGTTAGATCAGCGCTTGAAAGACAGCGAACTTCGCTTCCGTTCCTTATTGGATGACATCGAAGGCGTTGCGGTACAGGGCTACGGCCTTGATGGCACGGTTCACTACTGGAATCGCGGCTCCGAACTGCTTTATGGCTATACCCGCGAAGAGGCATTGAAAAGCAATCTGCTTGATCTGATCGTGCCGGAAGCCATGCGGTCGGCGGTTAGCAATAACCTGGCCCGCGTGGCGGAGGGCGGCAGCATAGCAAACGGGGAGCTTGAGTTGATCGACAAGGACGGCCAGCCTGTTCTCGCCTATTCCAGCCACACCGTGGTGCGTTCGCCCGGCAAGGAGCCCGAGTTGTTCTGCCTGGATATTGACCTGAGTGAGCGCAAGCGCCACGAGCAGGCACTGTTGCAAGCCGAGCACTACGATGGGCTGACAGGCTTGCCTAATAGGATCTTGCTGACCGAGCTGATGCGGCACGCGTTCGCCCAGGCTGATCGCCGGGGCACCGTGCTGGCTCTGTGCTATCTGGACCTTGACCGATTCAAGCCGATCAATGACCGCTATGGCATGGCGGTAGGTGACCAGGTACTGGTGCGCGTGGCCCGACGTTTGCGCCGCCTGGTGCGCGGCAGTGACCTGGTTGCGCGCCTTGGCGGTGATGAGTTCGTACTCGTGCTGGAAGGCTTGCGCGCACAGCCTGCCCTGCAGGAGCGTCTGCAGTTTTTGCTTGAAGGGGTCTCTCGACCGATCCATATTGACGACCATGTCGTGCAAGTGGACACCAGCATTGGCGTTACCTTGTACCCGCAAGATGCCAACGACCCCGATGTGCTGCTGCGCCACGCCAACGCAGCCATGTTGGAGGCAAAGAAGAAGGGTCGCAATCGTTACAGCCTGTTCGACACTCAGCTTGAACAGGACATGGAGACACGCAGAGCCAAAGTTACAGAAATCGAGCAAGGGATCGTCACCGAACAGTTTGTTCTCCACTACCAGCCCAAGGTCGAGATGAGCACAGGTAAGCTGGTCGGCCTGGAAGGCCTGGCCCGTTGGCAGCACCCCGATAGCGGCCTGCTACCGCCGCCGGCCTTTCTCGACTATCTGGATGGTGTGGAGCTGGAGTGCCAATTTGGCGAGTACGTTCTCGGCCAGGCCCTGGCCCAGCTCGAGCATTGGAATCGGGCCGGCAGGAACTGGTCGGTCAGCGTCAATATCGCCGGCAGCCACCTGCTGAGCCCAGGGTTCAGCGAGCGTCTGGGCGAGTTGCTGGCCCAGTATCCATCCGTGCGGCCAGCGCAGTTGGAGCTGGAAATCCTGGAAAGCGCCACGCTGAAAGATATCGACGAGGCGGTCGGGGTTTTGAACCGTTGCGATGAAATGGGTATTCGCGTGGCGCTGGATGACTTCGGTACGGGCTATTCATCCTTGAGCCGACTGCGCTCTCTGCCGGTCGCGATCTTGAAAATCGATCAAAGTTTCGTTCGCAACATGCTGACCGATTTGAGTGACTACAGTATCGTCAAGAGCGTGATCGGGCTGGCCAAAGCGTTTGACCTGGAAGTGATCGCTGAAGGCGTGGAAACCATTGATCATGCGGTTGCCTTGCTGCATTTAGGCTGTGATCAGGGTCAGGGTTATGGCTTTGCCAAGCCGATGCCGGCCGATGCTGTGCCCGAATGGTTCGAGCAATGGCAGCAGGCGGCTCCCTGGCGACAGATCGAGGCACGACGAGCGACAGCAGCAAAAACCGCCCTGGCTGTGGTCCTCGGTACGCATAAGGCCTGGCTGAGCCGGGTACTGAAGGGAGAGAACGGAAATTCGCGCGGCCAATCAGGTCAGGAAGATGGCGATCATCATCGTTGCCCGCTGGGTCGCTGGCTGGGCGATGAAGGTAGTCGCCTGTTCGGTGGCCAGGCTGTTTTTCCCGAGATCGTCGAGCAGCATCGCGGCATTCATCAGCTGTCCAGCAGGCTTCAGCAGGCGCGCAGCACTGAAGACCCGGCTGCGTCCGAACTGGAGCAAACGCTGATCGAGGCCAGCGCTCGACTTACTGGTCTGATCTCCCGCCTTCAGCAATGATCTCGTCGGATCTGCAGTCGCCAGCGCGCTTCTTTCTGGATGATCCGGATATCGACTGGAATGACGTGCGAATCGACCCTGAAACCTTCCGCGGCAGCCCGGTCGGCGAAACTGAAGTGACCGCCACCGAAATACATCAACGCCTGGTCTTGCGCTGGAACGAAGACGACTTCGACACCCCGTTCATCGGTATCTACGCCCTCAGTGACACCGGCAGCAGCCGCATGGTCCAGGAATTGATTGAACAGCCCCACATCATCCCCATGGAAGTCGAGTCGGTTCAACGCGTCTTGTTCGGCGAGGCCGTCGATCGCCCCGACCGCCGACTGCCAGGTGCCCCGTTCGCCTTCGACAACGGCGAGGGCGAAACCTATGGCCCTTACCACGAGCTGGAGCTGCCCTGAGCAGGAGCGTGACTACAGAGATTGCCGCCCGTTTGCGGCCGGTCTGAAAAACAGCGAAAAATTCATTTGTCAGAATAGGAGGGAATCCGGAGTGCTGAGGTCACTTTGGGCCTGACATTGAGACGGTTTTGGGCCGAGGATGGACCCAATATGGGCCCAGAGCCCAAAATTGGACAAAAGGTGGTGCCGGCTGGCATCATCGAAATTGCGCCAACCGCTTGAATTTGAAGGGAGATTTGTTGGTGGCTACGGGTGGACTTGAACCACCGACCTCAGCATTATGAGTGCCGCGCTCTAACCAGCTGAGCTACGTAGCCACACGAAGCCGCGTATTGTCTCCCGTCCCTTATTCGGCGTCAACCGCATTTGGGCGGTTTTTTATTTGGAGGCTCCTCAGTTCAGCCACCAGAAGCCGGCGTTGAGGATCCAGGCAAAGGTGACCCAGCCCAGGTAGGGGAGCATGAACCAGAAGGCGGCTGGCGAGACTTTCCGGAAGTGGAGCAGGCAGATCAGGATGGCTGTCCACATCAGGGTGATTTCCAGCAGCGCCAGGCCCGGCGACTTCAGGCCGAAGAACATCACGGTCCACAGGGCGTTGAGCACCAGTTGCACGAACCACCAGCCCAGCGCGGCCGAGCGCAGGCCGACCTGGCGCCAGGCCAGCATGGCACCGGTGGCCATCAGGATGTAAAACAGGGTCCAGGCCGGCCCAAACAGCCAGTTCGGCGGGGCGAAGAAAGGCCTTTGCAGGCTGTCGTACCAGTCGCCGGGCCCGAACAGGATGCCGGGGGTTGATGCGGCAAAGCTCAGGATCAGAAACACGAACAGCGCCAGGGCGCTGACCAGCGGTCCGGGTGGGTTTTTCATGGGTGGCTCCGTTGACTCCGCCAGATAGCATGAGCCCTGGCTTGTGCAGGGCTTGTCGATGCCTGGCGTTCGTTTCAGGCCGGCATGGCCTTGCCAAAGTGACTGGCGAAGCGTTCGGCAATGGACTTGCGGGTGAAGTCGTGATGTTGGGGGCCGGTATGTTCGATCTTGATCGAGCCCAGCAGTGATCCCAGGCGGCAGGCATCAACTGCGTCCCAATCGCGTTCCAGTCCGAACAGCAGGCCGGCGCGGAAGGCGTCGCCGCAGCCGGTTGGGTCGGCGATGCGCGCTGGCTTGACCGCCGGGATCCGGGTTTGCTGGCCGTTGTGAAACAGGTCCGAGCCTTCGCCACCGTGGGTGACGATCAGGCCACCATCCAGCTTTGCCGCGATGGCTTGATGATCCAGGCCGGTTTTTTTCTTCAGCATCTCCCACTCGTAGGAGTTGACCGTCAGCCAGTTGGCCTGGTCGATCATCTGGACAAGTTCGGCACCGTCGAACATCGGCAGGCCCTGGCCGGGGTCGAAAATGAAGGGAATCTCGGCGGCGGCAAACTGGGCGGCGTGATCGAGCATGGCCTGCTTGCCGTCCGGGGCAACGATACCGAAAGACACGCCGAGCTCGGCGCTGATCTTCTGGTGGTGGTTTTCGTTCATGGCCCCGGGATGGAAGGCGGTGATCTGGTTGTCGTCGATGTCGGTGGTGATGTAGGCCTGCGCGGTCCAGAGCTGGTCGCAGACCCGGACGTGCTTCTGGTTGATGTCAAGCCGATCCAGGTGGCGGGCGTAGTCGTCGAAATCGGCACCCACCGAGGCCATCGGCAGCGGTTCGCCGCCCAGTTTTTTCAGGCTGTAGGCGATGTTGCCGGCGCAGCCGCCGAAATTGCGGTGCAGTTCAGGCACCAGGAAGGCCACGTTGAGCATGTGGGTCTGGTCGGGCAGGATGTGGTCGCGGAAGCGTTCCGGAAACACCATGATGTTGTCGTAGGCCAGCGAGCCACAGATCAGCACAGACATCGAGTTTGATTCCTTTCAAAGTTGAGCAGCTATTGTAACGAAGGCTGGGCAAAGGACCGGGTCTGCGCGTCTTAACGGTAATTTGTCATCTTTGCGGTTGCTGCTTTCCCCCTTGGTTGCTACATTAGTCGGTCTTTTTCAATTCTGGCTCACCCCGTCCACTCTATCTGTCATGTTCAAGCGTTTACGCGGCATTTTTTCCAACGACCTGTCCATTGATCTGGGCACGGCCAATACCCTTATTTTCGTGCGTGGGCAGGGCATTGTGCTCAACGAGCCCTCGGTGGTGGCGGTGCGCATGAATCGCGGTCCCGGCGGACCCCAGGAAGTGGCCGCCGTGGGTGCCGAGGCCAAGCAGATGCTGGGCCGGACGCCCGGCAACATTCGCACCACCCGGCCGCTGAAGGATGGCGTGATCGCCGACTTCAACATGACCGAACAGATGCTGCAGCACTTCATCAAGAAGGTGCACTCATCGCGCTTTTTGCGGCCCAGTCCACGTGTGCTGGTGTGCGTGCCATGTTCATCGACCCAGGTCGAGCGCCGCGCGATCAAGGAGTCGGCCGAGGGTGCCGGCGCGCGCGAGGTGTTCCTGATCGAAGAACCCATGGCCGCCGCCATTGGCGCCGGCATTCCGATTCACGAGGCGCGCGGATCGATGGTGCTGGATATCGGCGGCGGCACGACCGAAGTCGCGGTGCTTTCGCTTAACGGCATTGTCTATTCCAACTCGGTTCGTACCGGCGGTGATCACTTCGACGAGGCCATCATCAACTACGTGCGTCGCTCCTACGGCACCCTGATCGGTGAGTCCACTGCCGAGCGCATCAAGATGCAGATCGGCTGTGCCTACCCGCAGGAAGAGCTCAAGGAAATCCAGATTTCCGGCCGAAACCTGGCCGAAGGTGTGCCGAAGATGCTGACTTTGAACAACAACGAGGTGCTGGAGGCCTTGTCCGAGGCGCTGACCAGCATCGTTGGTGCGGTCAAGGTAGCGTTGGAACAGACCCCGCCCGAACTGTGCGCCGATGTCGCCGAGACAGGCATCGTCCTGACCGGCGGCGGCGCGCTGCTGCTTGGGCTTGACAAGCTGCTGATGGAAGAAACCGGCTTGCCGGTGATCATCGCCGACGATCCTTTGACCTGCGTGGCTCGCGGCGGCGGTCGCGCCCTGGAGATGATGGACGAGAATCGCGGCGACGTTTTCTTTTCTTCCTGATCCGGGCTCGGGCCGGCGGGTGCGGTGAACATTCCGGGTAGCACCTACTCGTCGGCGAGCACGGCTGAGCTGGCCGGACGGACCGCGCGGCTGATGCTTTACGCGCTGCTGGCCGTGATCCTGATGACGCTGGATTTCCGCGGTCGCCACGTCGAACGCCTGCGCGCGCTGACGTTCGGCCTGGCCGAGCCGGTGTTCCTGGTCATCGAGTCACCGTTTCGCCTAGTGGTCAGCTTGCGCGCCAGCCTTCGCGATCACCAGGGACTTCTGGACGAGCGCAACCAGCTTGAACGCGCATTGCGTGAATCCGAGGCGCGATTGTTGCTGGTCGACGAACTGGCCGAGGAAAACGCCGAGTTGCGCGAGTTGCTCGATGCCACCGACCAGCTCGAAAGCCGCTTCCTCACCGCCGAGCTGCGCAATATCGACCTCAACCCCTATTCGCACCGCGTGTTCATCAACCGCGGCACGCGCCATGGCTTGCGCCAGGGCCTGGCCGTGATCGAGTCGGCAGGCGTGGTCGGCCAGGTTGACCAGGTGGCCGGGCGGTCGGCAACGGTCATCCTGATCTCGGATCCGGATCATGCCTTGCCGGTTCGACTGCAGCGCACCGGCCTTCGCACCATTGCCTATGGCAGTGGTCAAATCGACGAACTCAGGCTGACCGATTTGCCGATGAACGTCGATCTCGAGCCCGGCGATGTCCTCGTAACCTCTGGCCTGGGCGGTCGCTTTCCCGCCGGGCTGCCCGTGGCCGAGGTCGTTGAGGTGCAACGACCCACCGGGGAGGCCTTCGCTGTAGCCCGGGTGCGGCCACTGGCTCGCCTGGGCAGCATTCGTCACCTGCTCGTCATCGAGCTGGAGGCACCCGGCCCGCTGCCGGGCCTGGCGCCGATGGCCGAGGATGAGGCCGCGGACAATCTGCCCGGAGAAGACGCATGAGCAGCCGCAACCAGGGCAGCAGCCTGCTTTTGCTGACCCTTTGCCTGGGTCTGGCCCTGACTGTCATGCCGCTGCCGCAGGTCGTTGAGCCGGCCCGACCGTACTGGGTGGCCATGATCCTGATTTACTGGAACCTGGAAAGCGGAAGATTGCGCTACCTTGGCCAGGCTTTCGTCCTTGGCCTGGCGCTTGACTTGCTCACCGGCACCCTGCTTGGCCAGCATGCCCTGGGCCTGGTCATACTGGTGTTTCTGCTCGAACGTTTCCGCAACCGGATCCGTTTCTTTCCGCCCTGGCAGCAGGCCATGGCGGTTTTCGTGCTGCTGCTCAACGAGCGCATCATCCAGCTCTGGATCATTCTGCTGACCGATCACGGCTGGCCAGTCTGGACCTGGTGGCTGGCCCCGCTGGTGGCGATGCTGTTCTGGCCATGGCTGTTCTTGATCCTTGACAGCCTGCGTCGGCGCCAGCGCCAGCTGCGGTCATGAAAACCGTCAGCGCTTTTTCCGGCTACGGGCGCATGCGCGACGAGCGCGCCGAGCAGGCACTGATCGAGACTCGCTTTCGGGTGGTCGTTGTCGTGGTCATTGCGGTGCTGTTGCTGCTGGGCTGGCGCTACGGCCAGCTGCAGCTGGGTGCGCACGAGCTCTACGCTGCCCGGTCCGAGGAAAACCGCATCCGGCTCAGGGCGCTGCCGCCCAATCGTGGCCTGATCCTGGATCGGCATGGCCGGGTGCTGGCCGAAAATCAGCCAGCCTACCGCCTGGTTATCGTGCCCGAGCGTACGCCGGGCCTGGCCGAGACGCTGGAAAGTCTCGCCAGCCTGGTCGACATCAGTCCCGATGAGATGCGCCGCTTCGAGCAGCAGCGTCAGCGCTCGCGCCGCTTTGAATCCATCACCTTGAAAAGCAACCTCGATGATGCGCAGGTTGCGCGCCTGGCCGTCGAACGGCACCGCCTGCCCGGCGTGGAAATCGAACCCTACCTGACTCGCTTCTATCCCCATCACGGCCTGCTGGCCCATGTGCTGGGCTACGTCGGACGGATTGATGCGCGTGACCTGGAGCGCCTGGACCGTGACCAGTACCGGGCAACCACCCATGTCGGCAAGACCGGGATCGAGCGACGCTACGAGACCCTGCTGCACGGGCGCTCAGGCCTGGAGCGGGTTGAAACCAATGCCCAGGGTCGGGTGCTGCGGGTCATTGAGCGCAGCGATCCACAGCCGGGCCAGGATCTGACCCTGAGCCTGGATCTGGACCTGCAGCGCGAGGCGGTGGCCGCGCTCGGCGATCTCGCCGGTGCCGTGGTCGTTGTGCTGGTCGAGACCGGCGAGGTGCTGGCCCTGGTCAGTCATCCCGGCTTCGATCCCAACCTGTTTGTTCACGGCATCAGCCAAGCCAATTACAACGCCTTGCTGACCGATCGTCGTCGGCCGCTGTTCAACCGTTTTCTTGCCGGTGGCTATGAGCCGGGCTCGACGATCAAGCCCTTCATCGCGCTGGCCGGGCTGGATGCCGGCCAGATCACCCCGGAGACGCGGGTCTTTTCGCGCGGCTGGTATCAGTTGCCCGGGCACAGTCGCCGCTACCGCGACTGGCGTCGGGAAGGCCACGGCTGGGTCGATCTCGAGCTGGCCATGGCCGAGTCGGTCAACGTCTATTTCTACCAGCTTGCCCACGAAATGGGGATAGACCGGATCTCGCGCGAGCTGGCCCTGTTCGGCTTCGGTCGGGCGACCGGTATCGATCTGAACGGGGAGACCGGCGGTGTGCTGCCGACCCGGGCCTGGAAACGGGCTACCTTCGGCGAGCCCTGGTTTCCCGGTGAGACTGTCATCACCGGCATTGGCCAGGGCTTTACCGTGGTCACTCCGCTGCAGCTGGCGCACGCCACCGCGGCCCTGGCCGGGCGGGGACAGACCGCGCCGCCGCGTCTGCTGGCCACGGCCGAGCCGGCCCGCATGGTGGTTCATGACGAAGCCAACTGGTCGGCCATTTTCGGGGCCATGGGGGCGGTGGTGCATGGCCCCAGTGGCACGGCCCGGGCAGTGGCGCGCCAGTTGCCGGTGCGCATGGCTGGCAAGACCGGCACCGCCCAGGTGTTCGGATTGCCCGATGACCTGGATGAAGAGCGCGATGCCGAAGACCTGCCCGAGCACCTGCGCAACCATGCCTTGTTCATTGGCTTTGCCCCGCTTGACCAACCGCGCGTAGCCATCAGCGTCGTCGCCGAACACGGCGGTGGCGGTGCCCGGGTGGCCGCCCCGGTGGCCGCCCGGGTGATCAGCCATGCCATGGAGCTGGGCTATTGAACACCCTGGTTTCACAACGCTGGTCCGGACTGCTGCCGCCGCTGCGGCTGGACCCGATCCTGACCGGGCT
>SLQY01000201.1 GCA_007131235.1 Wenzhouxiangella sp. | reverse complement strand
TGGAGTACTGGGTAGCCTTGCGGGCCTTGTGCAGGCCGACCTTCTTGCGTTCCACGGCGCGCGCGTCGCGGGTCACGAAACCAGCCCGACGCAGCGATGAACGCAGATTTTCGTCATATTCCATTAGTGCGCGAGCCACGCCCAGGCGAATCGCTCCAGCCTGGCCGGTGGTGCCGCCGCCCTTGACGGTGACGTTGACATCGAAATTGTCGATCATTTCAACCAGCTCAAGCGGCTGACGCACGATCATCTGGGCAGTCTTGCGGCCGAAAAATTCATCCAGCGGCTTGCGATTGATGGTGATCTGGCCGTTGCCCTTGCGCAGGAAGACGCGAGCAGTTGATGTTTTGCGGCGGCCGGTGCCGTAGAACTGTTCAGTTGCCATGTTTGATTCCGTATCCTTCGATGTCTTCAGTTCAGCTCAAGCGGCTGAGGTTGCTGGGCCGCATGCGGATGCTCGGAGCCCGCGTAAACCTTCAGCTTGGCCAACATGGCCCGACCCAGGGGCCCTTTCGGCATCATGCCCTTCACCGCCTGCTGGATTACGCGCTCAGGGCGACGGGCCAGCAACTTTTCCAGCGTAATCGACTTCAGGTTACCAATGTAGCCCGTGTGGCGGTGGTAAACCTTGTCGGTCATTTTGCGACCGGTGACGCCGATTTTCTCGGCATTGATGATGACCACGTAGTCGCCGGTATCAATATGCGGGGTGTATTCCGGCTTGTGCTTGCCACGCAGACGGCGGGCAACTTCGGTAGCCAGGCGACCCAGGGTCTTGCCTTCAGCGTCGATCAGATGCCATTGACGGCGAATGTCCTGCGGACGGGCACTATAGGTTTTCATGAAATCAGGCTCGCTTTACGAAAAGGCTGCGCGAAAGAGCGGGAATTCTACAGCAGGAAAATGCTGGTTGCAAGAGGCGTTGACGAATCCTTGCCTGGCTCACCCCCCTACCGGGGCATCAGGCAGTCGAAGCCGCTCCACGATACGGCCATCCACCAGGTGGGTCTGAATGATCTCATCCAGATCCGCCTCATCAATATAGGTGTACCAGACGCCCTCGGGATAAACCACCAGGCACGGTCCCTCCTCGCAGCGATCCAGGCAGCCAGCGGTATTTACCCGGACCTGCCCGGCCCCGGCCAGGCCAAGCTCCTTGATCCGGGTCTTGACGTAGGCGCGCATGCGCGCTGAATCGCACTGACCACAGGACGGACGCTCGGCGCCATCGGGGCGCTGATTGGTACAGAAAAAGAGGTGCTGCCGATAGAAACTCAAGGTTGCTCCAGGTGATCAGGCGGGCCTGCGGTCCACCCTACTCGTTGCCAAAGTTATAAACCAGGTTGACCGTTGTCAACGTATCGGTTTTCTTTCGACCCGGGTCGACATCGGTGTTGTGACGCACCGAGAAACCCGTTTTCAGGGAAATACGCGAATTGACGGCAACCGAAAGTCCCAGCGTATTTTCCAGGAACGTGTTGTCATCGCCCGATTCGACCAGGAAACGATTCGTGAACTGGGTGGTGTCCGAGACCTGCCAGCGGTAGTCGACAAACCCGCGCACGATGACTTCGTTTTCGGTTTCATCAGTCTCGCGTAGACGGGCGAAGCGGAAACCCGGTCCCAGCTCCACCTTGAGACGATGGCTTTCAGTCGCCACCAATCTGCGCCCATAACCTACGGCCACGGTTGACTGGTACCGAAATGCAGAGAAGCGATCGCGGTCGTAGCGCAGCGCTCCGACCAGGTAGCTGACCTCGCTGAGGTTGTAGTCTGTCTTGTTGGACAACACCCAGCGGCTATTGTTGGTCTCGCCACTGTCACGCGCGTGGACCGCATTGAAGATACTCTCATTGCTCCAGCGCTCGTGCTGGTAATTGAGCTCGAGCCGCACGTTGCCGGTTTCGGTGTCGCTGTTGCCACGCGCAACGACGATTCCGAGCTCGCCCTTCCCGGAAAAGTCCGCCAACGCAGGCGCGGATATGACGACCAGAAACAGCCCGATGAGAATTCTTGTTGGCATGCCAGCACTTGAGGGATTTGAATGGATCGCGAATTATAGCGGCCCCGGCCATCAACGTCAGCCTCTCTTCAGGCTTGCCGGGATGACTACGATAAACCAGCTAGAATCTAAAAATCATTCTAGCGGACATCCACCCTGCTCATGCGACACCTTGGACTGATTGATCACTGGCTCACTCACGCTGACCAGGCCCTGCGGGTCACGCTGGGCCCAGCACCGACGGATACCCAAGTCTCGCCGGCCAGCGAAGTCGACGACAACGAACTGACAGCAGCCGAACGGCGCCATGCCGCCGGTCTGATGCGAATCAACCATACCGGTGAAGTGTGTGCCCAGGCGCTGTATGCCGGACAAGCCGCGACCGCACGTTCTGACCGGGTGCGGCAGGAGATGGCTACGGCCGCCCGCGAGGAAGAGGACCACCTGGCCTGGTGCGCGGAGCGATTGACTGAACTGGAAAGCCGACCCAGCCTGTTGAATCCCGTCTGGTACGCCGGTTCGTTCTCGATCGGCGCCTTTGCCGGACTGGCCGGGGATGCCTGGAGCCTGGGCTTTGTCGAAGCCACCGAACGCCAGGTCGAGTCCCACCTGGACAATCACCTCGACCGCCTGCCAGCACCGGATCAGCGCTCGCGCGCCATCGTTGCCCAGATGAAGGAAGACGAGGCTCGCCACGCCGACATGGCCGTCGCCCACGGCGCTCGCCGCTTACCGGCCCCGATTCAGGGCCTGATGGCGATCACGGCGGGATTCATGAAGGCGATTGTTTACAGGGTTTGAAGGGTTCAACTCCTGATAATTTTCCGCCGGATCTCTCCAGACACCATGTCGATGATCAACACCACGATGATGGTCAAGAGCAGGACCGCGGCCGCTTTCTCGAAGTGACGGTAGCGCAAGGTATTGAGCAGCACGCCACCGACGCCGCCGGCGCCGACAACACCAAGGACGGCCGAGGCACGGATGTTGAGTTCGAAACGGAACAGCCAGTGGGCGACGATTTCGGGCAGCACCTGCGGCACGACGGCATAGCGCAGGGCCAGAATTCGGGAACCGC
>SLQY01000076.1 GCA_007131235.1 Wenzhouxiangella sp. | reverse complement strand
TCGGCCCGACCTTCACCGTGGGCGGTGACCACGGGCAGGCGCGAACCGGCCATGCCGGCAAACAAGAGTGATGCCGAGGGCAGGATTTCGACCTGGCTTAAGCGGGCCTCGAACTGGCGCGATCGATTGTGAACGAAACGCGGCCAATGGGCCGTGCCAGGGATGATTTCCTTCAGGGCCGAGAGCATCTGGCAGCCGTTGCACACTCCCAGGGCGAAGCGACCGGGGTCGGCGAAAAAGGCCTGGAACTGCTCGGCCAGGTCCTCATTGAACAAAATCGAGCGGGCCCAGCCCTGGCCGGCGCCCAGCACATCACCGAAGGAAAAACCGCCGCAGGCGGCCAGGCCGTGGAAATCACCAAGCACGGCGCGACCCTCGCCCAGGTCACTCATATGGACATCCACCGCCTCGAAGCCGGCGGCCATGAAGGCGCGGGCCATTTCGCGCTGGCCATTGACGCCCTGCTCGCGCAGGATCGCGACCCGTGGTCGCGCCCCGCCAATGATGGCCGGTGCCTCACCCGGTTCGAACGACAGCCGGGGTTCAAGCCCGGGTCGCTGCCAGTCGCCGATGGCCGCATACGCCTCATCGGCGCAATCCGGGTGGTCGCGCAGGCGCTGCATGCGCCACGAGGTCTGTGACCAGGCCTGGGCCAGCTCGCCCATGGGCCTGTCGATACAGATCGCGCTACCGGCACGGACCACGAAGCGATCGTCCGCGCGCGGCTGGCCGACCGGCCGGGCCACCACGCCGGCGCGCTCATAGCGCTCGCGCACCAGATCCTGGTCCGCGGCGCGGACCTGGACCAGCAAGCCGATCTCCTCGCACGCCAGTTGCGCAAGCAGGTCATCATCGGCGCTGACTTGCAGGTCCAGCCCGCAATGCCCCGCCAGGGCCATTTCCAGCGCCGTCACCACCAGGCCGCCGTCGGAGCGGTCGTGGATGGCGAGCAGGTGATCGTCGGCCAGCAGCGCCTGGGTGCACTCGAACAGCGCGCGCAGAGCTTGCGGATCATCGATGTCGGGCACGCTGCCCAGGTCCCGACCGAACACCTGGGCCAGGGCCGATCCGCCCAGGCGTCGCGGACCCAGCTCCACGAGCAGCAACACGCTGTCAGCGACCTCGGTATTCAGCATCGGCGTCAAGTGACGACGCACATCGGCAACCCGGGCAAAGCCGGACACGATCAGCGACACCGGGGCCAGCATGCGTTGCTCTTCAGCGCCATCCTGCCAAACGGTCTGCATGGACAGCGAGTCCTTGCCGACCGGCACCGACAAGTCCAGCGCCTGGCAGAATGCCGACACCGACTCGACCGCCGAGCGCAACGCGGCATCCTGGCCGGGGGCACCAGTCGCGGCCATCCAGTTGGCCGACAGCTTGATGGCATCAAGGCCCGAGAGCTGAACCCCGGCCAGGTTGGTCAGGACCTCGGCCACGGCCACCCTGGACGCGGCCGCGGCATCATGGATGGCCAGCGGGGTGCGCTCGCCCATGGCCATGGCTGTGCCGCTGTTGTGTTCGTAGTCGGTCAGGGTCAGCGCGCAATCGGCAACCGGCACCTGCCAGGGCCCGACCATCTGGTCGCGCACCGACAGCCCGCCGACGCTGCGATCGCCGATGGTAATCAGGAATTGCTTGCTGCCCACCGTGGGCAGGGCCAGCAGTCGATCGAGCACCTTTTCCGGTGCCATGTCAGCCAGGCCGTGGTGTTGGGTATCAATCGGCAGCGTCTCGGCCTGGCGATGCATGCTGGGCGGTCGCCCGAGCAGCACACCCAGGTCCATGTCTACCACACGCTGGTCGGTTAGCGAGTCATGCAGCACCAGGCGCTGCTCGGACGTGGCCGCGCCAAGATCGCCAAACGGGCAGCGCTCGCGTTCGCACAGGGCGGCAAAGCGCGCCAAGTCCTCGGCGGCGATGGCCATGACATAGCGCTCCTGCGACTCGTTGCACCAGATTTCCATCGGGCTCAAACCCCGGTCCGCGCTGGGAATGGCGCGCAGATCCAGCTGCCCGCCCACGCCACCATCGTGCAGCAGCTCGGGTATTGCATTGGACAAGCCGCCGGCACCGACATCGTGAATCGACTTGATCGGGTTGGCCTCGGCCTGGCCCCAGCAGCGATCAATCACTTCCTGGCAGCGGCGCTGCATTTCCGGGTTTCCGCGCTGTACCGAGGCGTAATCCAGGTCGGCATCCGACTGACCGGAACTCATTGACGAGGCCGCGCCGCCGCCCAGGCCTATCAGCATGGCTGGCCCGCCGAGCACGACGATGCGGTCACCCGGCGCCAACGGCAGCTTGGTCGTCTGGCCGCCCATGATCATGCCGCTGCCACCGGCAATCATGATCGGCTTGTGATACCCCCACAGGCGCTCACCCGTGCGGCTGCAGAAGCTGCGGAAATAACCAAGCAGGGCCGGCCGGCCAAACTCGTTGTTGAAGCGGGCCGCGCCAATCGGGCCTTCGAGCATGATCTGGCAGGCGCTGGCCAGGCGGTCCGGCGCCGGGGGCGCGGTTTCCCAGGGCTGCTCGTGGCCCGGAATGCGCAGGTCGGACACCGAGAAGCCGGTCAGCGCAGCGACCGGACGGGCACCGCGACCAGTGGCGCTTTCATCGCGAATCTCGCCGCCCGAACCGGTCGCCGCCCCCGGATCGGGAGAAATGGCGGTCGGATGGTTGTGGGTCTCGACCTTGATCTGGGTGTGGATGGCGCGCTCGACGAGGCGATAGGTCGGATCCACTGCCGGACTCAGCAAGAGCTGGCCGGGAAAGCCCTCGATGATGGCGGCATTGTCGTCGTAGGCCACCAGTGTGCCCTGGGGCGTGGCGGCGTGGGTTTGCCGAATCAACTTGAACAACGAGGGTTCGCGCGGCTGGCCGTCGACGGTCCAGCTGGCATTGAAGATCTTGTGCCGGCAATGCTCCGAGTTGGCCTGGGCAAACATCATCAACTCGGCATCGGTGGGGTCGCGCCCGATCTCGGCATAGGCCTGGCACAGGTAGTCGATTTCGCCAGGGCTCAGGGCCAGGCCCAGCTCGGTATTGACCCGACCCAGGGTCTGGACCGGCTCGGAGCCCAGCG
>SLQY01000074.1 GCA_007131235.1 Wenzhouxiangella sp. | reverse complement strand
GACGTGGCCACGTTCAGCGCCACGGCCGAGGTCACCACCACGGATGCTCAAAGCGCGACGGTTGACTTGTCTGGCGAAGGCATCTCCCTGCCCGACTAGATGTTCCAGGATGGCTTCGAGACGCCGGAGGACTGAGCGCCCCCGCTCATCACCGACTCCGACCACCACTAAACAAAGGGGTGCCCACGATCTGCAGCAAACTTCGCTTAGCCGATCTTGCTCTGGCAATGGACAGACAGGAAGTTGCATCACCGTAACGGGAACGCACTCGGCACCGTCCGACGGCCAGGTGGAGCTGGTCTCGGATCATGACGATACAATTTGCAGCCCGGATACCCCGATTCGTCCAGCGCCAATACCAGCACGTTCAGCTGCCAGCACGATTGGACTGCGGCGGGTAGGCACCAGCTAGCCGCCACATTCAACGGTGCTGCGGCCCACGGAAATAGCCACGCTCAGTTTAACCAGCAGGTCGTTGCTGAGGAAGGATTTGACAGCATGAGTCAGGCGCTGGCCGATTTGCTTTAGCGTTTCGCCGATGCCCTCACGGACATCCGCCTATGAGTCGGAGCTCTGGCGGGGTACCAAGAAGCCTCTGAATAACTCTGCGTGGGCGATCTGCCTGACTTACACTTCAGGGCCGGCCAGGGCGTTTAACGCGGCATCCCACGGCAGCAGCGCATTCCTGACCCGTGCAGGAAATTGACTGACCGCACGCAGCTGATTGATTTCACCCAACTCCGGGGCATCCTCGATACTGGCATCTTTCAACAACCGCTCAAAGCGACCCACCCATTCAATGATCTCGGCCGGCTCGCGCCCGACCAGCCACTCGGTCAGCAACGAGGCCGATGCCTTGGTAACGGCGCATGCCTCGCCGGAAAAGGCGGCTGCCTTGATGCGGTCACTCTCGATTTGAAGTTCGACCAGGATGTCATCGCCGCACAAGGCATCCTGGCCGCGTCCGGCGTGCGTGGCGTCGGGCAGCGGTCCGAAATGCCGGGGGTTGCGGTTATGCTCCAGGATGAGCTGTTGATAGAGTTGGTCTAGCGCCATGACGCCAGTTTAACGCTTGGATTCGCTCTGGTTGAAGACTGGTAGTCCAGGCCTTTTGTCGCTGGATTCGACATGGGCCCCGGCCGCATTGGGCCAGGCTACGGGCGCGCCAGTAAACTTGGTGCAGGCCGTTGGCGTCCAGACATCAGCTCACCCTGACTTGCTATGATCTGGACATGTCTGGAACCGGAATACGTTATGCGCCCTGTCGTTTTGCTCGGCCGCTCAGGCCTGACTCTATCCCTTTTCTGTCTGGGCCTGCTGGCCTCGCTGCAGGCCGTGGCGATTGAAACTCATCGTCCAGTGCTGCTGGGCAAACACTGGGTAGCCGTCACCGGCAAGCCGCAGGGTGCCACGGCCGGGGCGATGATGTTTCAGAAAGGCGGCAATGCGGTTGATTCGGCCGCCGCCATGCTGGCGGTCACGGCCACGATGTGGGACGTGCTCGGCTGGGGCGGCGAAACCCAGGCCCTGATCTACAACCCGGAAACCGGCCAGGTGCTGGGCATCAACGGCCTGGGCGTGGCACCGACCGGAGCCACGCCGGCATTCTTTCGCGACCAGGGAATGGCTTATCCGCCCGAGTTCGGTCCCCTGGCGGCCACCACCCCGGGAACACCCGGTGCCTTGATGGTAATGGTTGCCGAATACGGTCGCCTGAGCCTGGCCGACGTGCTGGCCCCGGCCATCGAGATGGCCGAGGGCTATCCGATCGAGGCTTCGCAGTCGGCCAATATCGAGCGCCGGCGTGACATCCTGGCGCAGTGGCCGGATTCGAAGCGGGTGTTTCTACCGCACTACGACGCCGACCGTCCAGACCAGCGCGCTGCCCCGGCCCCAGGCGAAATCTTTCGCCAGCCGGACCTCAAGGCCACGCTGGAAAAGCTGGTCGAAGCCGAAGCCGCAGCACTGGCTGAAGGGCTGAGCCGACGCGAAGCGATCTACGCCGCTTACGACCGCTTCTACCGAGGCGACATTGCTGAAGAACTCGTGCGCGCAACGCGCGAACACGGCGGTTTGATCACAGCCGAGGACCTGGATACCTGGGAGGTGATGATCGAGGAGCCGGTTACCACCAACTACCGCGGCATCGACGTCTACAAGCTGACCACCTGGACCCAGGGACCCGCCATGCTGCAGGCGCTCAATATTCTTGAAGGCTTCGACCTCAAGGCCATGGGCTACAACTCGACCCGCTACGTGCATGCGCTGACCCAGGCAATCAACCTGGCTTTCGCTGATCGCGACTTTTACTACGGCGATCCCTACTTCCCGCCCGAGGAGCCGGTTGCCGGGCTGTTGTCCAAGGATTATGCCGCCCAGCGTCGCGAGCTGATCTCGTTCGATCGCATCATCGAGGAAGTGCGTCCCGGCGACCCCTACCCTTTCCAGGGCCAGACCAATCCGTACCGGGCGCTGCTGGACAACTGGACGCCCAACCCGCCCGACGCCGAGGCGCTGGGGGTGGATGGTTTCCAGCAGGCCAATACCATGAGCCAGCGCGAGGGTTTTCTGGCCGGTACCACATCGATTCAAGCCGCCGATGCTGAAGGCTGGCTGGTCTCGGTCACCCCGTCTGGCGGCTGGATCCCGGCTTTCATCGCCGGCAGCACTGGCGTCGGCTTGAGCCAGCGTATGCAGAGCTTTGTCCTCGACGAAGCACTCAATCCGTTCAACGTGGTCGAGCCGGGCAAGCGTCCGCGGGTCACGCTGACCCCGTCGCTTGCCATGCAGGACGGCAAACCGCTGATGGCATTTTCGGTCCAGGGCGGTGACTCGCAGGATCAGAACCTGCTGCAGTTTTTTCTCAACATGGTCGAATGGAACATGAACCCGCAGCAGGCCGCTGACGGTCGCGGCAATGTGCTCAGCTACAACATGCAAAGCTCATTCGGTGCCCACCAGGCCGAGCCGAACAAGATCGAGGTCACGCCGCTGGTATCGGCCTTCAGCGTGGACCAACTGCGTGAAATGGGTTACGACGTTCACAGGGTCGATCGCACCTACAACCCGACCACGGCCATCTGGATCGACCACGAGCACGGCG
>SLQY01000071.1 GCA_007131235.1 Wenzhouxiangella sp. | reverse complement strand
TTGCCGACCACGATCGAATTTTCGATCAGGGCCGAGCGCGACACCTTGATCTGGTTACCGGCGTTGGAATCGATCAGGCTGCGTCGGATGGTGACTCGACCGTCATTATTGAGATAGAGCAGGTCAATGCCATCAGAGGTATTGTGGTGGACATGGCTGTCCTCGAAGATCCAGTGGCCGCCGGACTCACCCACGCCCAGCCCGTCACCATAGCCACCACCCCCTTGACCCCAGCAACCGAAGATTTCGCCGCTGGGCCAGCGCTCGGCGCAGCCGTTGAAACCGATTTCGGATTCGAGGAATTTTATCGTGCCGCTGTTGGAGCTGTTCGAGCCGATATCGCCATCCCAGCCGGACCAGCCATTGGCATTGATCCGCGTTCGCTCCAGGGTCCAGTCACTGATCCGACCGGCCAGGATGCCGCGATTGGCCATGCCGTGGATATTGATATCACGCAGGACGACCTGACTGGAATCGCGCGCCGAGATGCCGGTCGAGGCCCAGGTGCCAAACGGCGGATTGGTTCGGTTACAGGCGGCCACTTCGCCCCCACATTGACCGTTGTGGCAATGTGCTTCGATGCAGCTGCCACGATCGGTAATCTCCAGGCAGGCCAGTTCGACGTTGGAACTGCCCTCCATGTTGACGACCATCCAGCTGCGCTCCGTACCCCAGAGTTCGGGGGCCTGGCTACAACCCTGATCATGTCCGGCACCGAGAATCCGGGTGGGCTGATCGGGCGAAGGTCCGCTCGGGATGCGGGTCATGCGACATTCCCACGACATGCTCTGATGACAGTTGTCTGCGTTGGGCGCGCCGTAACCCATCATGTAGCTGCCGCTTCCGATATGCAGAGTGTCGCCGCCGGCGATGCGCGCCGGCCCGCCCGGTGGCAGGGCCACGAAGGGATGATTCCAGGCGCAGGCCTGGCCGCTGCCGCTACCCGGGTAGGCACTGTCGGCCAGCCCGGTGCACTGACTGGCGTCGCCGCCATCGTCACGGACATACCAGTTTGTGGCAGCGGCCGCGGGAATGCCTAGAAACAGCAGCATTAACAGGGTTGCGCCGCGTAGCACGCGGGTTCGATCATGCGATGGGATCATCTTCAGGCTTGTTCTCCTAGTTGAAATGGTGCTTGCGTTGGCGGGCCGGCAGGCAGCCATCATTCGGGCTGATCACCTTTCTGCCGGTCCAGGCGGAAAAGTATGGTCCTGAAGTTGTTAATAAAGACCCGCGCTCGGCGTTGCCGGATCGTTGAATCGTAGTGAGCTAATCGATATTTGGAGGGCAAAAATATGATGCAAAGCACAGTGTTTGACGTCAAACATCGCAAATTGCCGCCAGAACATGCGGATCCGGGTCCTCGGCTTGACCGCACAGATGCCCCCTGAAAAGTGGCCCTCGAACCTAGCGCCCTGATCCCTGAACCCTCTGATCAGTCGTCACCCTGGTTCGTTTGAAAAGGCAGCGCGATGGACATTCAACAAGCCACTGCCGATGACAGCCAGGCCATTGTCAGCCTGTTCAAGCGCTACCATTTCGCTCTGCAGTCGATGGACTGGTACGAGTGGAAATATCATGCCAACCCCGCCGGAAAGGCCCAGCGCTACAAGATGCTCGCCGAAGGGCGCATCGTCGGTGTCGTGGCCATCATCCCGCAACGTTTTGCTTGGCGCGGTCGCCAAATCACCGGCCTGCAGACGGTCGACGGCCTGCTGGGCAAAGAGATCCGCGGCCAGGGCAATTTCTCCCAGGTCATGGAGTTTCTTGCCGCCCAGCAGGTAGCGGGTGTGTCCGATCAATCCTTTTACCTGAGTTTTCCGTCACTTCCGGCGTCCATACGAGCTCATGAGAACTCCGGCTGGGAGAGACTGGCCAGCTTCAGCCTGTCAATTTGCATGCTCACGCCCCGGCCATTGCTTGAGAAAGCCGGTTTTGCTGTCATGCGACGAACACTGGAGCTTCCCTGGGTGGCCTATCGAAAATGGGTCATGGGGCCGAAATCAGGTGCGGTCCGGGTGCGTGACTGGTGCGGCGACGAAACCCAGTTCAACGCTTTTGCTCCTGCCGAACGCATTTGTGGTGACCGCTCATCGGCATTCATGAAGTGGCGGGTAAAGCACAATCCGCGCGATGATATCCAGCTGCTGATGATTTACGAGCGTGAGCTCCTGCAAGGCTATGCCGTTACCAAGATTGTCGGGAGCACGACCAAGGTGCTCGAGCTAAGGTTGAGGAGTCCACGAAGGCGCCACATACAGGCCTTGATTCGCTACATCTACACCAAGCAGCGCAGCGATGCCGTCGCTTTCTGGTCGCTGGGGTGCTCGCGGGTGGGTGGCTTGATACGCGGAATGGGTTTCGTCGGACGCCATCGCTCGGGTCACTGCTACGTGCAACACCTGCAGCGCGCAGGACTGTCCGCCAACCCCGACGATTGGGACCTCACCTACCTGGACTCGGACTGGTGAATGGGCGTCAGGAACCTGTTGGAGACTTGAGCCGCCTCGGATCAGCTCACGTCAGCTCGTGTCAGCAAACCAGGCGGCTGCGTGGCCTTCTGAGCATGCTGTACAGGCCGCTGAGCTTCCATTCGAATCGTGCCATGCAATCCTGGTAGCCAATGCCGATACGGGGCAGGGCCAGAAGGTTCTTTTTGTGGAAACGTTGAAAGTGGCCCAGACGTGTCGTGACGCCGGACGCAAATCCAAGCTCGGCAGCCAGGTTGAACTCTCGTATCGACGCATGCGCCTGACCGCCGAAGGGATAGGCCAGGTGTTCGATCGGCCGCTTCAGCCAGCCTTCCAGTAGCGCCCGCGAGCGCACGATTTCATGCCGCAGTCTGATTGGGCTGAGACTGCTCAACGCCAGGTGATGGTGGGTGTGGGCCCCGATGGTAATCAGTGGGTCTGCAGCCAGCTCGCTGAGTTGACGGCGATCCAAGAACTGATTCCTGTGCTTGTCGCCGTTGATCGAGCCTTTCCTCAGTTCATCCATGATCCTGGTCTGATCGGCAGGATTCATGCGCTTGAGCATGGTGTTCAGCGTTTCAAAGGTCTTCTTCTTGGCGGCGGTGTCGATGGTCGAGAAGAAAAGCTGCGTTTGCTGGTCCCGAT
>SLQY01000032.1 GCA_007131235.1 Wenzhouxiangella sp. | reverse complement strand
CTGGACGTTACCGGCCCGTCACCGGCCTGCTCTAGCGAGCGGTCGGTGCGACTGTCGCGGCGACCGGTGAGGGTTTCCAGCAACCAGTCGCTGGCATTTTGCACGATCAAGTACAGGCACGGGATCAGGAACAGGGTTAGCAGCATTGCCGATAGCAGACCACCAATCACGGCAACCGCCAGCGGCTGCATCAGGTTGGCACCGGCACCCATACCGACGGCCAGCGGGATCATGCCGGCCACCGTGGTCAGGGTGGTCATCAGGATTGGACGCAGACGGATACCGCCAGCTTCAACCACCGCCTCAGGCGTATCCAGGCCGCG
This sequence comes from Wenzhouxiangella sp., assembly GCA_007131235.1. GTDB lineage: Bacteria > Pseudomonadota > Gammaproteobacteria > Xanthomonadales > Wenzhouxiangellaceae > Wenzhouxiangella. Next base: position 11,701 of record SLQY01000032.1, on the reverse strand, counting down.
ACGGCGACCGCGCTCAATGTACTCAACCAGCAAGATGGCATTGTTGACCACGATGCCGATCAGCAGGATAAGACCCAGGAATGCCGGTGCCGACAGTGGTGTACTGCTCAACCACAGCATGGCGACCACGCCGACCAGGCTGAGCGGGGCGGCGGCCATGATCACCAGCGGATTGGACAAGCGCTCGTACTGCACGGCCAGCACCACGAACACCAGAAACAGCGCCAGCAGGATCACGGTCAGCATTTCGCGATCGGTTTCTTCGGCGGTTTCGAACTGACCACCAAAGATCAGCCCGTACTGGTCGGGCAGATCCATCTCGTCAATGCGATATCGAATCTCGTCCATGATGCTGCCGGCATCGTTCAGCGCGGTATTGAAGTTGCCGGTCACGCGCTGAATGCGGACCTGGTTTTCGCGTTCGATATGAGCCGGTCCATCACCGAGATCAAAGCTCGCCAGGTCTCCCAACTGGACAATCCGTCCGCCGCCGGCCGATATGATGATCTGGCCCAGCGCCTGCTCGTCACCGGTGACCTCGCGTGGCAAGCGAACGCGCACGTTGTACTCGTTGACACCCGTGGCGAAACGGGTTGGCACGGCACCGGTGACCGCATCGCGCAGGGCGCGGCCGATTTCGCCCACGTTCATGCCCAGCGCGGCGGCACGTTCGCGATCCACGTTGACACTCAACAGCGGGGTGCGATCTTCGCGGGCCACTTCCAGATCCTCCAGGCCCTCGATATCTTCCAGCTTGTCTACCATTTCCCGGGCCAGGGCCTGCAACAGGGGCAGGTCCTCACCCACGATCATCACGTCCATGTCGGCGCCGGAGGCACCAAAGTTCAGACCGGGAATGCGCGGTGGACGCACCCAGATCCGGGCATTGGGAATGTCCAGCTCGCGCAAGCGCTGCTGGGCATCCGCCACCCAGATGCCGGCCGGCATTTGCGGCCGCTCGGCCGCATCGACCAGGACCACGTCCATGCGGGCCGTTCCGGGGCGCTCGGAGATGACGCCACCCTGCAAGTGACCGCCGGTAATTGCGAACACGCTTTCTACGTAGGGCATGTCCATCAGCTCGTTTTCGACCATGCGCGCGGCCCGGTCGGTCTGATCCGGCGTGGTACCGGGCGGCAAGGCAATGCGCACGTTGACCTGACCGTCGTCGAGCTGCGGCAGGAACTCGTTGCCGAGTTGATCCATGCTCATCAAGGCCGCCACGAACAAGCCCACCGAAACCGCCACCACCGGCCAGCGCCACTTCAGTACAGCGGACAACACCTGGCGATAGCGCGCAGTCAGCCAGTCAATGAAGCGATCGAAAGCCAGGAAGGGCCGGCTGCGGTCAAGGCCGGAACGAAAGCGCACCTTGCCGAACTGGGCTGCCAGCATGGGCACCAGGGTCAGGGCCACGGCCAGGGAGGCAACCACGGCAAAGCTGATGGTCAGAATCAGTTCCCGGAACACCAGCGAGGCCATGCCGGTAATCAGCAGAAAAGGGGCGACCGCGGCCAGGTTGGTCAGGGTACCGGCCGTGATCGCAGAAATGACTTCGTCAGCGCCATCGTGGGCAGCCTGCTGCGCGCCCTTCTCGAGCTTGTCCTGGTGGCGCGAAATGTTTTCCAGCATGACAATGGCGTTATCCAGCAGCAGACCCACGCCCAGGGCCAGGCCACCCAGGCTGATCACGTTCAGGGTCAGGCCGCCCATTCCGAGCAGTACAAAGGTAAACAGGATGGCCAGCGGAATGGACAAGCCGATCACGAAACTCTTGCGCAGCGAACCCAGGAAAGCCAGCACCACCAGCATGGCCAGCACCGCGCCAATGATCGCTGCCGCCGAGACGGCCGCGACCGAACCACGCACGAAAAAGGCACCATCCCGCGTTGCCTGCCATTCGACATCCGGCGGCATGAACCCGGAACTGTCAAGCTGGGCCATGCGTCGGTTGATTTCGTCGACCACCTGGACCACGTTGGCGTCCGGCAGCTTGTAGATCGACAGCTGCGTCGACGGCACGCCATCCAGGCGCACGAACAGGCGCTGCTCGCGGAAACCGTCACGCACCTCGGCCACCTCGCTCAGGCGAATGCGCCGATCGCTGTCCGGCATGCTGAGCAGGATATTCTCGATTTCCTCGGTGCTGGAGAATCGGCCATCGGTTCGCGCCATCACGTCAAACTGGGCCGAGGTGACATTGCCGGCAGCCACGTTGACGTTCTCGGCGGCCAGTTGGTCAGCCACGTCACGCAAGCCCAGGCCATAGGAGCGCAGGCGCTGCTGGTCGAGAACGACCTCGATCTCGCGCACCTGGCCACCGGCAGCCTCGACCGAGGCCACGCCCGGAATCGACTGCAGCTGCGGCACCAGGCGTTGCTCGACCCAGTCGCGCACTTCTCGGGGCGGCCGGGTCGGAGATGAAAAGCCGGCCCGCCAGATCGCCCATTCGCCCGGGTCCCACTTGCGCAATCGCGGCGGCTCTATATCCGCGGGTAGCTGTTGTCTAGCCTGCTCCAGCAGGCGGGCCGCATTCTGCATGGCGATATCCAGGTCTACGCCATGCTCGAAAATCAGGTTGACATTGGTGCGCCCCTCGGAGGCGCGACTGGACAGGCGCGAGAGGTTTTCCACCGATGCCAGGTTGCGCTCCAGCACCCGGGTGACCTGCTCTTCCATCACCTCAGGCGCAACGCCGGGATAGTTGACGGTAATTCGAACCAGCGGAAACTCCACTTCCGGCAACAAATTGACCGGCAACCGGTCGACAAAGAACAAGCCCAGTACCAGCACCACCGAGGCAATCGCCAGGGTGCCAACCGGTCGCCGAATGGCAGCATGGGTCAGGCCGCTGTAGTAACGAGTCCCACGGGCCGGGTCCAGGTCGCGCTTCGAGTGCTTGCCTTGCTGCTCGCTCATCTGATTACCCTGCCAGGTCCACGATCCGCACACGCTCACCCGGCGTCATCTCCATCGGGTTGGCGGATACCACCTTGTCACCCACGTCGAGACCAGCGCGAATTTCCCGCCACGGCCCACGAATGATGCCCGGCTCCACAACGCGTCGCTCCAGCCTTTCCTCGCCGTTGACCACCATGACAAAAAACTCGCCGGATGATTCGGCTATCGAGCCGGCCGGCACGGCCAGCACATCGACGCGTCGATCGACCAGCAAGCTGGCGCGGGCCAGGAAGCCGGGACGAATGCCGGTCGCCTGGGCCTCGGTCAGCTCGACTTCAACGGTAATCAGGCGGCTGTCCGCCTCGGCGGCCGGGAATATCCGGCGAATCACACCCGACTGCGGCGTCTGTTGACTGACCGCATCAACCTGCAGCACGACCGCATCGCCGATAGTCAAGCCGGCGACATCCAGCTCCGACACTCCCAGCCGTACGACCAGGCTGCTCAAGTCGGCCAGGGAGAACAACGGCGCGTGTCGACCGATGGCCTCACCCGGCTCGACATAGCGCCCGACGACCGTGGCGTCGATGGTTGAATTGACCTGCCCGAAATCCACCCGCGTTTGCCACAAGGCAACATCACTGCGGGCAATTTCAAGCTCGGCTCGTGCGGACTCGAACGACGCCGCGTCAATGTGGTTGCTCGCCTTGAGCCGCTCCATGCGCTCGAAGGTGGTTTCCTTTTCGTACAGTCTCGCCTCGGCCCGGGTCAGTTCCGCACGCTGTTCGCGAACATCGATGCTGGCCAGCAACTGCCCGGCAGTCACCTGGTCACCTTCTTCCACCAGCACGTTGGTGAGCACGCCTTCGGTGCGGGACGCCAGGCGAATCGTGCGCAAGGGTTCGATCGGGGCGGAAACCTGAACCACGCGCGACAAGTCGCGGGGCCTTACTTCGTGGGCCTGCACCGGCAGGGCCCGATCGCCAGAGCGGCTTGACTGCCGCTCGGGCTCGGGCGCCGAGCCGCAAGCGGCGAGCAAGACGGCGCACAGAAATAAGGCAGGAGGGACTCTCATATCGCTTTTCGAACACTCATTGATTCAGTCGTTCAATGTTAAACGCCGGAATCCATACAAAACATGAATGGCAACCCGCACCATGTCATCCGATGCCGATGACAGCAATTGACCGGTCGGCCAGTTAATGCTATCCTGACCCTAATGAATGATACCGCCATCCGTGATCCTGAACTGACCAGGGCCCGCATTCTCGAGTCCGCCTTCGAGCTGTTCGTCGACAAGGGCTTTGCTGCGGTGAGCGTTCGCGAGATTGCCGAGCGCTCTGAAGTGACCAAAAGCCTGATCCACCATCACTTTGGCGGCAAGGAAGGGCTTTGGGAAGCGGTCAAGGAGCAGGCCTTTGCCCGCTATTACCAAGGCCAGAAGGAAGAACTGACCCGTGCCGAGCGGCCCGGACCGGAGTTGTTGATGAATGGCGTGGTGCGGTATTTCGAATTCCTGCGCGACAACCCCGGCGTTGTCCGATTGTTTGCCTGGGCGCATATGGAAGGCGACTCCAGCTGTAGCGAAAGGGACGGACAGTTGGTCGGCCTGGGTGCCGAGCGGGTTCGCCAGGCCCAGGAGAAAGGGCTGCTGCGCGCCGATGTGAACCCCACCCATGTCGTTACCATTTTCGTCAGCCTGTGCACGCAGTGGTTCGAAGCCCGCGAGCACCATATCGACTGGCCCGGCATGGGCACGGACGATGAGTTTCTTGACGATTTCCTCAAGGTATTCATGGAAGGCCTGCTGCCCCGGCCTGACCAGCCGAAAGCCTGACTTTCTGACCGTCATGACCACGGACTCTACCCATGTTTCGTTTCGCCTCAATAACTGACTGGACGACCAGTTCATCTCGCCGGTGGCGCGTTTACCTGCCGCTGGCCCTGCTGGCTACTTTGATTGGGCTGGTTGCCGTCATCTCGATGGCCGGCAATGGGGCCACCAGCCTGCCGCCGCCGGCGCTGAATCCGCCGGTGCGAATCGCCAGCGTCATGCTGACCGACGACGGCCTGAAGCTGCGCCTGCCCGGCGTAACCCGCGCGAGCCAGCAGGCCGATCTGGCCTTTCTGCACGCCGGCCAGCTCGCCCGGCGCGACGTGCAGCGCGGCCAGCGCGTGCCCAGCGGGGCTGTCCTGGCCCAGCTCCACAACCCTGCCCTGGCCCCGGCGCTGGCTGCCGCCCAGGCCCAGGTTGCCGAACAAAGCGAGCGCCTGCAGCAGCTGGAACGGGAGTTGATTCGGCAACAGGATCTGCACCAGCGTAACCTCGTGCCCACCGAAGAACTGGAGCGGGCGCGCTCGCGTCGCAACGCCCAGCACCAGGCCCTGGGCCAGGCCGAGGCGCGCTTGAGCGAGGCCGGACTGCAGGAAGCAGAAGCACTGCTGCGGGCACCGTTTGCCGGCACCGTCACCGAGCTGCACGTGGAACCGGGCCAATTCGTCACGGCCGGCCAGCCAATCCTGAGCCTGACCGGCGACGACGAGCTGGAAGTCATCGTGGCCCTGGGCGCCGAGCGCGCCACGAGCCTGACGCTCGGTCAGCGCGTGCCGATTCGCGCCGTGGGGATGAGCGCCAGCGAAATGGCGACGATTCGCGAAATTGGACTGGCCAGTCCGGGACGCGCGGCCAGCGTGGTGCTGGCACTGGATCAGGGCTCCGAGCCCTGGCAACCGGGCCAGCCGGTTCATGTCGAGCTGAGCTTCCCCGGACGCGACGTCCTGACCGTGCCGCTGGCGGCCGTGCTTGATCCGGCCGCGGGCGACAGTCACCTGTTCCGCGTGGTCGATGAGCGCGTGCTCAAGGTCCCGGTCAGCCTGGGCAACGTGCGCGGCGATCGCGTCGAGGTTGAAGGCCCGCTGAGCGCCGGCGACGCTGTCGTCGTTGCCGGACACGGACAGTTGCTGGACGAAGACCGGGTGCGGGTGCTGCCGTGAACTGGATTGCCGGAGCCCAGTCACGCCATCGCCTGGTCATGGCGGTGGTCGCACTACTTTCGCTGATCGGGTTGCTCGCCTGGCTGGGCATGGACCGCCAGGAAGATCCCTCGTTCCCTTACCGCTACGGCCACCTGCTGGTTTCCTGGCCGGGCGCCGACCCCGAGCGCATTCAGCGCCTGATCCTCCAGCCGGTCGAAGAAGAGCTGGCCGATGTCGAGGAAATTGTCGAGATCCGGGCCACCGCCAGGCTCGGCCTGGCCCACTTCATTGTCGGCATGCATCAGCATGTCAACGATACCGATGCGGTCTGGGACCGTATCCGCATGGCATTGCAGCGCGCCGAGCAACGTCTCCCGCAAGGCAGTGGACCGATCACCATCCTGGATCGCTCGATGGACTCCCACGGCATCGTGCTGGCCATCAGCGGATCCGATGACCTGCTGGCGCTGCTGGAAGCCGCCCGCCAGCTCAGGCGCGAGCTGTTTCGCGTGCCCGACATGGGCCGGATCGAACTGATTGGCAATCCCGGCGAGGCGGTGGAAATCGCCCTCGACCCGGTTCGACTGGAAGCGCTGGGCATCAGCAGCCAATCCGTGCTCGAGCAGATCGAAGCGGCGAACAGGATCATGCCGGCCGGCACCCTCTCGGTCGGTGCACGCAACCTGGTGGTGCAGCCCCTGACCGACTTCGACTCCCTGTCCTCCCTGGCCGATTTTTCCATTGGCCTCGGCAACGGCCAGGTATTGCCCTTGTCGGAGCTGGCCGAGCTTCGGCTGCGTACCGCCGAGCCCGCCACCACCCGGGTCTGGAGCAATGGCCGGCCCGTGGTCGCACTGGGCATCGTCATCCCGGACAATCGCCTCAACGCCGTGCGCTTCGGTGAACAGGTCAGGGATGCCATCGATGAGCTGCGCCCCGGCTTCGCCCCGCTGCAGATCGAAGAGATGTTCTACCAGCCACGCTGGGTCTCCCAGCGCTTGAGCGAGCTGGGTCGCTCACTGCTGCTTGGCGTCATTATCGTGGCCCTGGTGCTGTTTGCCTTCATGGGCCTGCGCCTGGGCTTGACCGTGGCCGCGCTGCTGCCACTGGTCACCCTGAGCGGCCTGGCGGTCTATGCCATCGGCGGCGGCATTCTGCACCAGATGGCAGTGGCCGGCCTGGTCATCGCGCTGGGCATGCTGGTTGACAACGCCATCGTTATGGTCGAAAACCTGCAGTACCATCTCGACCGCGGCAAACAGCCACCGATCGCCGCCCAGTCGGCAGTCAGCGAACTGGCCGGACCGCTGGCAGCAGCCACCGGCACCACGCTGGCAGCCTTCACCCCGCTGCTGCTGGCGCGCGGCGATACCGCTGATTTCACCCGGGCCATCCCGGTCATGGTGATGCTGATCCTGGCAGTGAGCTACCTGTACGCCATCCTGGTCACCCCGGCCATCGCCCGGTTTAGCCTGGTTGCCCGGCGCAATCAAGGCGACTCTCGCCTGGTCGATATCGGCCATCGTCTTGGCAAGCTTGCCGTGCGCCGGCCCTTGATCATCCTGGCCGCAACGGGTGTCCTGGTCATCCTGGCCGTGCTCTCCAGCAACCTGCTGCAGCGCGACTTCTTCCCCAGCACCGACCGCAACCAGCTCATCGTGGATCTCAACTTCAGCGAAGGCACGCGACTGGAACATACCGACCTGGCGGCGGCCAGCCTGGCCGACCAGCTGGCCGAGCTGCCCAGCGTCAACGCCGTCCATCATTTTTCCGGCTTCAGCGGCCCACGCTTCTACTACAACCTGATAGAAAAACCTCGCGCCCCACACCTGGCTCGCATCGTGGCCATCACCGAAAGTGACAGCGATCTGCCCGCCTTGATGGACTGGATACGTCAGCACGTTGCCGACCAGATTCCCGACGCGCAGGTCGTGGCCCAGCGCCTTGGCCAGGGCCCGCCAGTCGATGCCCCGGTCGAAATCCGACTGTTTGGCAACAAGCCATCAGACCTGGCCCGGGCCAGCGACATGGTCATGCGCGAGCTGCGGAGCACACCGGGTGCCGTCGACGTTCGTCACCGTCTTGGCGACGGCATGCCCAGCCTGATCATTCACATCGACGATGCCGAAGCCGCCCGCCACGGCATCAGCCGCGCAACCATCGCCGCCACCCTGGCCCAGGCCACCCAGGGCCGCCAGGCCACAACCTGGCGTGCCGGCCGCGAGCCGATGCCTGTGCTGTTGCGAAGCCCGGAAGGCGATCGATTGCCCGCCCACGCGCTGGCCGGTTTGAGCGTCGACACACCTAACGGGCCCATGCCGCTGGAGCGCTTCGTGCGCATCGAAACAGGATTCCAGCCGGCAGTGATCGAACATCGCGACCTGCAGCGCATGACCGCCGTGCTGGCGGAAACGCGCGAAGGCTATACCTACAGCAGCGTGCTCGACCATGCCATGCCGCGGTTGCAACAACTGGACCTGCCGGAGGGAGTGCGCCTTGCCCTGGGCGGCTCTGCAGCCGAGGCCGACAGCGCCAACCAGGCGCTGTATCGCACCTTGCCCATCGGCATCCTGCTGCTCCTGGTATTTCTGCTGTGGCAGTTCAATTCCTTCCGCCTGGTCGGCATTGTGCTTTTGACCGTGCCGCTGGCTGCCGTCGGCGTATTCCCGGGCCTGCTCCTGGCTGGTCAGCCGTTCAGCTTCACCGCCATGCTGGGCGTGGTCGCCCTGGTCGGCATCGTGGTCAACAACGCCATTGTGCTGATCGACCTGATCGAGTCCCAGCGCCGCGAAGGCCTGACCGTCGAGCAAGCCATCTCGGGAGCCGTTGGCCGTCGTATCCGCCCCATCCTGTTGACGACAACCACGACCATCGCCGGTCTTCTGCCCCTGACCTTTACCCAGTCAACCCTGTGGCCGCCGATGGCCTGGGCCATCATCTCCGGTCTGCTCGCCTCCAGCGCACTGACCCTGCTGGTTATTCCGGCGGTCTATCGTCTGACCGTGCCGGCCGAAGGTTCAAAACAGACATGAAGCGCTCCAGCCCGGCCTGGTAAGCGGCACGCGAGCGCAAGAAACCAGTGTTGTGATCGCCCTCGATCTCCAGCAACTGGCCGCGCTCTCCGGCCGCCTCCAGAATCCGCCTGGCGTGCTCGAACCGCACGATCTCATCGTCGCGGCTATGGACCACCAGCACCGGAACCTCGGCCTCAGCCACCCATTCAGCGGTGGGAAACTGAATTCGGGTCAGCCATCGCACCGGCAGCCAGCCATAGTATTCCGAGGCGATATCGACAATCGAGCTGAAGCTGGACTCGACGATCAAGCCGGCCGCGCTGACCTCGCTGGCCAGCCGCGCCGCAACAGCGCCGCCCATGGAACGGCCAAACAACAACACCGACGCCGCGTCAACCTCGGCCTCTTCAATCAACCATCGCCAGGCCGTGCGCGCATCCTCATACACACCCTGCTCGCTGGGCCGGCCGCTGCTCAACCCGTAACCCCGGTAGTCGAAGATCAGAACGTTCAGCCCCAACTCATGGAAGATCTGCAGCGACTCCAGACGATGCGAAATATTGCCCGCGTTGCCGTGAAAAAATAACAGCGTGCCGCGCGCCTGGTCATGCGGCAGCCACCAGCCATGCAAACGTTCGCCGTCGGCAGTCTGTAACTCCACATCATCAAAAGCCAGCCCGAGCTGCGCTGGCGTGGCAACCAGGTCACGCCCCGCCACATGCGGCAAAAACACCAGCCGCGCCTGAAACAAAAAAATCACCAGCGCCAGACCGACATAAATCAACAGCGCCAGAAACAAAATCCGCAAAAGCATACTCGACCCCTCCAGGCGAGCCCCGCTCCCGTTGCCATTCCATCACTAACCCACTATCATAGCGCGCTTGGTCAAGGGCGATTAGCTCAGCGGGAGAGCACTGTCTTCACACGGCAGGGGTCGCTGGTTCGAACCCAGCATCGCCCACCACCCCCCACCGCCTTGTGCTTCCTTCTTATTTGTCCGGCGCTAATGCCCGTTGAACGGACTGCAACTTGACCTTCACCGACCGGACAGAAAGGCTGCCGGTGCAATGACCACGCCCGGGCGTCCCTTGCGCGTCATCGGCTCGCGCTGCGCGGCATCCATCACCTTTCCGACTGGATCCTTAGCTTCCAGCGCATTGTGGACTTTCATCACGTCACCCCATCGACCAGATTAGCTATGGCCAGTTGCTTCGGCAAGCTGATCCGATGGTGCATGGCCCTCATTTGATCAGCCTAATCTTGTGCTCAAGATACAAATGGCCGTCCACTTAGGATGCAATTGGACGGACGGTAGCGACCTACTCAGTCGCGCGATATCCCCAGATCGTCCCACAGGAACTGCAATGACACTGGGCTGCGGCCTTGTTCGCGGGCCAGGTCCTGTTCGGACTGGTGGTAGCTGCGCAGCAAACCCTTGACGCGCTCCAGCCCGCCCGAACTGGCCATGGCTTCTCGTGGCGTAAGATCGCCGAGCGCGGCTATCGGCTTATCCGCCCAGTCAACATAGATTCTCTTTGCAGCTTCCTCCAGGATGCGGGTCATCTCCTCGGGCGGAATATCCGTGGAACCGACTGATTTCGATGATCGCTCGTCGCCACCGGCTGCAATTGCGCCTTTCGGATCAGTCAGTTCCCGCGTCAGGTGCTTAACGCTATCACCAGTCAGGGCCTCGAACCAGGCACGGCCCTTATCAGCCAGGCTCTTCGTCCGGCAAAACAGCTGGATTCGGTCGCTGGACGGCGGGTCGATGGTCAGCGTCAAACGAGCGCGTAACTGGCCGTCGCTGCATTCCTCGAGCCATACCCAATGACCATCATCTTCCTGCTCCAATTCAGCAGACGCGGCCAGTTTTTCGACAAGCGCCTTCCGATCCACAATACGGAAATGATCGGTGGTCAGCATCATTGGCTCACCGGTCGATGCATCGATAAATTCCGGCAGCGGTGGCGGCAGGGTCATCTGGGCAAACCACCGTCCGACAATGAAAAAGCCCAGCTCCAATGTCAATTCACCCCCATCCAGGTCTTGCTCGCGCCAGTTATCAAGGAAGCCCGACAACGCAGAGTTCAGCTCCCCGGCGTGCAGCGGGCTGAACGGATACAGTGCTCCAGACAGTTCCAAATGATCGTCCACCTCAACCACTCGGGAACCTATTAGTGTGCCTGAGCGCAGCGTCTGACTGGCGGTGCGCTCCTGGACCTGCACCGGCTCGGCATCCACGGCAATCACGTCCACCAGGGTGAGCCCCTGGCCCGGACGTGAATCGGTCACCTCGTACAGTCGCAGCGGATTCGAGGCAAGCTGTCTGATGTAGTCCTGCTGACGAGGTCCCAACCGCGGCCCGCCTGGACCAAGCAACAGATCCTGCACCGGCACCCGCTTGCCTTTTATCGTTAACTCACCCCTAGCCAGCAGCCACTCACAGACGTTGAGGTGGATCATGCCCCAGTACTCGTCCGGGACCTCGGCAGGGTCAGGATCTTCAATCGGCCAGAATTCATCGAATATCAGAGTTTTGACTTCTTCCTTGTAGGGCCTGCGGTGTCGCTGTTCAAGCCAGCTCATGGCCAGCTCAATCCCTTTGGCGTGATCATCGGAAGGCGATTGCTTTGGCGGTCGCCCATGGCAGTGCTTGAACTTGCGCCCGCTGCCGCAGTGGCAAGGGTCGTTTCGACCAATCTTTGAACTCATGTGGACCTCCGAACTTGAGCAGGGAAAGATAGGTTAACGTCTTCGCCTAGCCGACTTCAGCCGGACTCACCCGACCGCTTGAGCGTCACCAGCGCGAT
>SLQY01000340.1 GCA_007131235.1 Wenzhouxiangella sp. | reverse complement strand
TGCCGATGGCCAACTCAATACCGCCTGGCTGGCCCTGGATGCCCAGCTGGAGGCCGGCCGTGGCGAGCAGCTTGCCCTGGTCTATGACTCGCCGGTTACCGACACCATTGAGCGTTTCACTTACGCCGAACTGACTGAGCAGGTTGCCCGAACCGCCGGAGCGCTGGCCAAGCTCGGCGTGAGCAAGGGGGACCGGGTAGTGATCTACATGCCCATGGTGCCCGAGGCCGTCATCGGTATGCTGGCCTGCGCCCGCCTAGGCGCGATTCACTCGGTGGTGTTCGGCGGATTTGCCGCCCGCGAACTGGCGCTACGCATCGACGACGCCAGGCCCCGCGTCATCCTGTCGGCTTCCTGTGGCATTGAAGTGGATCGTGTCATCCCCTACAAGCCCTTGCTCGATTCCGCCCTGGACCAGGCCAACCATCAACCTGAAGCAACCCTCGTTCTGCAGCGCCCCCAGGTTGTTGCCGAGCTGAAGCCCGGCCGCGACCATGACTGGCATGAACGCGTCGGCGCTGCCGAGCCGGTTGATGCTGTTCCGGTCCAGGCTACCGACCCGCTCTATATCCTGTATACCTCCGGTACCACCGGCAAGCCCAAGGGCGTGGTGCGCGACAATGGCGGCCACGCCGTGGCCATGCACTACAGCATGGAAACCGTCTACGGGATGAAGCCGGGCGAGGTGTTCTGGGCGGCATCGGATGTCGGCTGGGTGGTCGGCCATTCCTACATCGTCTACGCCCCGCTGATTTATGGTTGTACCACCGTCCTGTATGAAGGCAAGCCGGTGCGCACCCCCGATGCCGGTGCCTTCTGGCGCGTGGTCGAGACTCACGGCGTCACGGCCCTGTTCACCGCGCCCACGGCGTTCCGGGCAATTCGCAAGGAAGACCCTGAAGGCAAGCGGCTGGCCGGCTACGATGTCAGCTCGCTCAAGCGTCTGTTCCTGGCCGGCGAGCGCCTCGACCCGCCAACCTACCAGTGGCTGAAGGAACTGACCGGCCTGCCGGTGCTGGATCACTGGTGGCAGACCGAAACCGGCTGGGCGATTGCCTGCAACCCGGTTGGCCTGGAAGCCATGGCCGAGAAACCCGGTTCGGCAACCTGTGCTACGCCCGGTTACCAGGTCGAGATCCTGGACGAGGAAGGCCAGGCTTGTGCGGCGAATGTCCAGGGTGCCGTCTGTATCCGCCAGCCCCTGCCGCCGGGCTGCCTGGCCGGTATCTGGGGTGATCAGGAGCGATTTCGCGCAGCCTATCTTGCAACCTTCCCCGGCTACTACCTGAGCGGCGATGGCGGCTATATCGATGAGGACGGTTATCTGTTCATCATGGGTCGGACCGACGATGTGATCAACGTCGCCGGTCACCGTCTGTCGACCGGGGAGATGGAAGAAATCGTGGCCGGCCACCCGGCCGTGGCCGAGTGCGCCGTGTTCGGCATCGATGATCAGCTGAAGGGGCAACTGCCGCTGGGTCTGGTGGTGCTGAAAGATGGCTGCAATCAAGCCCCGGGCGACATCATTGCCGAGCTGGTCGGCATGGTCAGAGAGCAGGTCGGCGCGGTTGCCTGCTTTCGCCGTGCCGTGGTTGTTCGGCGCTTGCCCAAGACCCGCTCGGGCAAGATCCTGCGCCGCGTACTGCGCCAGATGGCCAATGGCGAGGACTACGCCGTGCCGTCAACCATTGACGACCCCAGCATTCTTGACGAAATCGATGAACGACTGACGTTGTATTGAAAACCTGACGGCCCTATGCTTGCCGGATGGGGAGTCAAGCGCCGAAAGTCCAGAACGTTCAGGGCGAAATCAATCGCCAGAACCAGGTCAGGCAGCGCAACCTGGTTCTGGTCGGTCTGCCGATACTGGCATTTATCGCAGCTGGCGAATGGGCCAACCTGCACAAGCCCGTTGCCGAACTGCAGGCGCATTTTGGCAGTGCCAACGTAACGCCCGAGCTGTTTGCAGTTGTCCTCGGGCTGCGGACAGTCTTGCTCCTGCTCCTGGTCGGGCTGGGCTACTGGGGCTGGCGACTGCGCGACAACGAGGAAAGACTTTACTGGCCGACCACGCTGTTTACCCTGCTGACCGGTGGAATGCTGAGCGCCATCGCGGCCCTTGCCCTGCAGATCAACCTCTCGCTGGACATCTTTCTCGTTGGCCTGTTCATCTACTGCGCGCTGTTTTTCTTGCAGCCGATCATTGCCGCACTGTTCTGCTTTGGCAGCCTGGCCATTTACCTGGGCACCGCGGCGCTGATTTCACCCGAGGCGGCACCGGCATTTCATGCCGGCTTGGTGATCAACGGTGGCATCATGGTCACCCTGGGTTTCGTCGTTTGCCTGCAAAACTATCGCAGCAAGCATGCCGAGCTGAGTGCGCTGGCAATGCTCAGCGCCGATAATGTCGACCTGCAAGAGGCCAAGCGCGCCATCGAGTTGACCAGTGCCATCGACAGCCTGACCGGTGTGCTTAATCGACGCAGTCTTGATCATGACCTCGCCTTGCTGCGGTCCCGATCCGACCACTACGCCCTGGCCATGGTTGATCTGGATTACTTCAAGCTGTTCAACGATCACTACGGCCATCAAGCCGGCGACCGGACCCTGAAAAGCGTAGCCACGGCGTTGGCGGATGCGGTCAGCCGCTCTGGCGACAAGGTATATCGCTACGGCGGCGAGGAATTCATCGTGCTTCTTCCGCACACTCCGCTGGAAGGGGCTGCGGTGGCCATGGAAAGGCTGCGCGCGGCGGTCGAACGACTGGCCATCGCTCATGAATTCCGCCCTGATGATCGTGGCCTTGTCACGATATCGGCCGGCGTCGCTCACAGCCTGGAACAGGGATTCGACGCCGTGCTCGATCTGGCTGATCAACGCCTCTATGCCGGCAAGGCGGCTGGTCGCAACCGCATTGACTCAGGTCTTGACGGTGCCAGCGACTCCGCCGCTGATTCCTCTTCCTGATTACGCCTATGGCTCATCCTTTACCGCCCTTGCCTCAGCCTTGAACAAGGCATGTGCCAAACCCTGGACTGGCTGCGATCGCTATCTACAACCTGATGACATTGTCATCGGAAAAGCGGTTGATCATCTTGACGTAAGGGTCCACGCCGCC
>SLQY01000016.1 GCA_007131235.1 Wenzhouxiangella sp. | reverse complement strand
CCGGGCCAGTATCGGGGGCTGATCTGCCTGGCGACATCGGACCCGCAGGCGTCACTTTTTGCCTTCGAAATCGTGCTGATTGTCGAACCGGCCATTACAAGGGTATTTACGGATCGTTTTGAAGCTGTAAAATAGACGGATTGCCGCCGGCACGTCAGGGCCATCGGCCAGAGCCAAACCATTGGAACGCAGCACCCATTCGACAAGAAGGTGCATCTCAAGCCCGGCCGATCATTCGGCCGGGTTTTTTTATTTCCGCGACCGCCGCTGCAGATCATCCAGGCTCGTCGCGCACGCCCGCGCTGTTGACATTCCCGTCAGTGGGACTACGATCTAATGTGGAGTCATGGAAAAACTGGCGATCATGCAGAAGCAGCGGCGCGCTTGGCGTCACCTGGGCATTGTCGCGGCGTTCGCCGCCGCGCTGGGGTTGCTGTGGCTGGGCCAGGCTCCGGCCACCGACCGGGTGGCGCTGGTGCTTGAAATTGATGGCGCGATCGGGCCGGCGACGCGCGACTACGTCATTCGTGGCATCGAGCGCGCCGAGAGCCAGGGCGCTGAGCTGGTCATCCTGCGCCTGGACACGCCGGGTGGGCTCGATGCCTCCATGCGCGACATGATCAAGAAGATTCTCAACGCCGACGTGCCGGTGGCCACCTGGGTCGGGCCGCCAGGCGCGCGCGCGGCCTCGGCCGGCACCTATCTGCTGTATGCCTCTCATATTGCCGCGATGGCCCCCTCCACCAATCTGGGCGCAGCCACGCCGGTACAGGTCGGCGGTGGCGGCGGCGAGCAGGATCGCCAGCCGCGCCGGCAGCGCAGTCCGATGGAGCAGGCCCGTGATGCCCTGCAGGAACGGGCTGATCAGGACAGCGATGGTCAGGAATCGGATGACGATGCGTCCGCTGCCGGCGATCAGGTCAGCAATCAGCAGGACGCTGGCGACGAAGACGCCGAGCCGACCGAACGGCCAGGAACGGCGACCGAGCGCAAGGTGATCGAAGATGCCGTGGCCTATATTCGCGGCCTGGCCGAGCGTCACGGTCGCAATGCCGACTGGGCCGAGCGGGCGGTGCGCGAGGCGGTCAGCCTGACTGCCAGCGAGGCGCTGGAAAAGAATGTGATCGATCACTACGTGGAAACGATCAACGAGCTGCTGCAGGCGGTCCACGGTCGCGACATCGAAGTGGCCTCCGGCACCGTGACCCTTGATACCGAAAACCTGCGCATCGAGGTGGTCGAGACCGACTGGCGCTACGAATTTCTGAGCATCATCACCAACCCGACCCTGGCCTACATCCTGCTGATGATCGGCATTTACGGACTGATTCTCGAAGGCTACAACCCGGGCGCGCTGGTGCCGGGCGTGATCGGCGGTATTTGCCTGCTGCTGGCCTTGTACGCCTTTCAGATCCTGCCGGTCAACTACGCTGGGCTGGCCCTGATGGTGCTTGGGTTCGCCCTGATCGCGGTGGAGCTGTTCGTGCCATCGTTTGGCATACTGGGCATAGGCGGCGTACTCGCCGTGGTATTTGGTTCAATCATTCTCATGGATACCGACGTGCCCGGATTCAGCGTCAATACCGGTCTGATCGCTGCCATGGGCCTGGCCTCGGCCCTCGCCTTTCTCGCTATCGTTTACCTGGCCGCCCGTTCCCATCGCAACCCGCGGGTCACCGGTACCGAATCGCTGGTCGGCCGCCAGGCCGAGTCCATCTCGAACTTCAGCGATGGGCGGGGCAGGGTACATATCGAAGGCGAGGACTGGACGGCACGAAGTGGCGACGCGATTGCCAATGGCGACACGGTCGAAGTGGTCGCCGTCGACGGCCTGACGCTGGAAGTCCGGGCCCGCTGAAATTCCCATCCCAAGGAGAACTGTCATGTCTGGCGAGTTTTTGTATTTCGTAACCACGGTGGTCGTGGTCCTGGTGCTGTTGATCGCCAACACCATCAAGATCCTGCGCGAGTATGAGCGCGGGGTGATCTTTACCCTCGGCCGCTTCTACAAGGTCAAGGGCCCGGGCATCATCATCGTGATCCCCTTCGTCCAGCAGATGGTGCGGGTGGACCTGCGCACCATTGTGCTGGATGTGCCCACCCAGGACGTGATCTCACGCGACAACGTCTCGGTGAAGGTCAATGCGGTCATTTACTACAAGGTCGTTGACCCACAAAAGGCCATCATCAACGTCGAGCGCTTCATGGACGCCACCAGTCAGCTGGCCCAGACCACGCTTAGGTCGGTGCTGGGCAAGCACGAGCTTGACGAAATGCTGTCCGAGCGCGACAAGCTCAACGAAGACATCCAGACCATTCTTGATCGCCAGACCGATGGCTGGGGTGTGAAAGTGTCGAACGTGGAAATCAAGCATGTGGACCTGGATGAGTCGATGATCCGCGCCATTGCCCGCCAGGCTGAGGCCGAGCGTACCCGGCGTTCGAAAGTCATCCTGGCCGATGGTGAGCAGCAGGCGGCCAAGAAACTGGTAGAGGCCGCCCATGAGCTGGCCGAAGCCCCCAGTGCCATGCAACTGCGCTATCTTCAGACGCTGAGTGAAATTGGTGGGGAGCAGAATTCCACCATCGTCTTTCCGCTGCCGCTGGATATGATCAAGCCCTTCATGGTCGCGCTCGACAAGAACAAGGAGAACACATGAAAAAGTGGATAAGCCTGGCTGGCATATTGCTGGTCTTTTCGGCCTGGGCCGAATCAGACTGGTACGGCGAGACCCCAGCCGAGGCCACAACCCCGTTGCCCGTCAGCGAACTGATGGCTAGCCTGGACCGCCACGTTGACCAACCGCTAGCGGTCAGTGGCCGCATCACCGATGTCTGTACCAACCGTGGCTGCTGGGCGGTTTTCGAGGATAACGGAGAAATCCTGCGCATCATGGCGCGAGATCATTCCTTTGCCATGCCGGCCGAACTGCGCGGTCAGGCTACGGCTCACGGCGTACTGAGAAAGGTGGATATTTCTCCTGAGCACGCCCGCCACCTGGTCGAAGATGACGGAGCTGATCCGGTCATGCTGGAGCGCGAGTACGAGTACCGCCTGGTGGCCGACGGCCTCCGCCTGACCCCCTGACTTCTCCAGCCCCCGTGATCCTTGATCCTTG
>SLQY01000064.1 GCA_007131235.1 Wenzhouxiangella sp. | reverse complement strand
GTATTGGTATTTCGTCGACGAAGCCGGTCTGCTTGGCTACCGGGTCCGTTTCCCCGCCTACCTGGTCGGCCAGAACACCGCCCCGGTGCACCTGCACTGGCGAGTTGTCATTGCATTCGAACCCGGTCCGGCTTCGGTCGCGTCGGGAGCCGCTACCAGTCCACGGCCGACCGGGCTGCGCCTGGCGCCGCAGCAGGCCCACCCGTGGCCATCATCATCACCATCCACGGACGGGTTGCCATGAGACGCGAGCGGCAACAGCTGGCTCGGCCCTCGGAAAAAGCCGCAGCCGAACAAGACCGAGTGACGCGCGAGCGGGCCAGACAGCGAATTCGACGCCGGCGGCTTGGCCTGGGAGCACTGGGCTGGTTGGTCGCCAGCATCGTCACCGTATTCAGCTGGTCGATGGGTCTGCTGGATGTCAGCCTCAATGCCGTGATCACGATGCTGATCCTGATCCTCGTGGTTCAGCTGGGCCATTACTGGTCGATTCGCTCCGGCTTCAACCTGCGCCTGGCCGACCCCAGCCTGACCATGCCGCACCTGTTGTTCGCCGCGGCAATGGGCCTGTGGGTGATCAGCCGGGCCAGCGAGGCCCGACCCGTGCTGCTGCTGCTCTACGTCATGGTCATGCTGTACGGGCTGTTCGGTCTCAAGGCTCGCGACTACCTGGCCCTGGCCATTCTCGCTTGCGGCGGCCTGGGCATGATCGTCGCCTGGGATATCAGTAGCGGTCGTCATGCCAGCGGCATTCAGCTGATGGTGCTGGAGTGGATCATTTTTAGCGCCGTGATGCTGTGGATGGCTTTCATCGGCAGTTATGTCAGCGGTTTGCGTGACAACCTGCGTCAGCGCAACCAGGACCTGGCCAACCTGGGAAGGCGCATGAAGCACTTGTCAGAGCATGACGAACTGACCCAGATGCCCAACCGGCGACGCTTGATCGAACAACTGGAGCAGGCCCAGGACAGCGCCCATCGCCACGGCATTGGCTTCAGCGTGGCCATGTTCGATCTTGATCACTTCAAACAGGTCAACGATACCCACGGCCACGGCGTCGGTGACGAGGTCCTGGAACAATTCGCCGACCGGGTCCGACAATGCATGCGCGGCCATGACCAGGCCCACCAGGTCGACGAATCCATGGCCGACATCGGTCGCTTCGGCGGCGAGGAGTTCCTGGCCATCCTGCCCGATACCGACCTGGCCGGGGCCGAACGCGCCGCCGAACGCCAGCTCGAACGGGTCCGCTCGGAGCCCTTTTCGACCGCCGCCGGCCCGGTCAACTGCACCGCCTCGGCCGGCGTGGCCGAACACCGAGCCGGCGAATCCCTGGAATCCCTGCTGTCGCGGGCCGACCGCGCGCTGTACGCGGCCAAGACAAACGGGCGCGATCGCGTGGCCACGGAAAGCACCGGAAACGATGCCGAATGAATCCGTCCGACCTGTTCGTTCTGCTCGTCCTGGTTGTTCTGCTGGTCCTGGCGCTGGCACTGGCTGGCGTTGGCGGCGGGCTGGTGCTGGACCGGACCACGGGCAAGGACGCGCAATCCGGCAAGGCTGGGCTCGACTTGCTCAACCGGCAATGGCGGATCGAGCGCCGGATCTATCGCCACCATCGCCTGGCCGGATTGCTGATCATTGCCGCGGCCCTGTTCTTTTTCTTCAAGACCTGGCACTTCGGGCTTTTCGTTCCCGGCCGACTGCCCAGCACCTGGCAGCTGGGCTGGGGGCTGCTGGTTGGCGGCAACGTGTTGAGCCTGATCATCGGCTTCATCCTGCTGCTGCGTCCCAGCCGCCTCAAGCCCGTCGAAACCCTCTCCAACCGCTGGATCGAACTGGATATTGAATCCCTGGCCCATATCCTGCGCGAGCGTCCGCGCCTGCGCGGCACGCTGATTCTTCTGATCAGCCTCGTCTGCGCCGCAGGATTCGGCACCCTGCTGCTGATGCTGATTGGCTACTGATCAAGGTCCAGGCCTGAACCGGGTGACGGGATTCGGCCTTTTTGCTGACTAAAAAGGTCAGTCCATGGGCACGCTGCAACCCTCGATCCCGCCACAGCGAGTGTGCGCCTAACAAAACGCTAGCTATAAGCGATTGGCACGAAAAATGCATTGTTGTCTCCGAGGCCCAAAGGCCGGCTGCGGCCAACCTTCGGACCAATCATTCCCCGCCCAAGCCGCGGCGACCGGCGGGAACCACCATCGAACAAGGAGCAACAACATGAACATGAATATTCGCAAATCACAGGGCGGTTTCACCCTGATCGAACTCATCATCGTCATTGTCATTCTGGGCATTCTGGCTGCCGTCGCGCTGCCGCGTTACCTGGATCTGAGTTCGGAAGCTCGCGACGCTGCTTGCGACGGCGTTTTTGGCGCGGTGCTGTCCCAGGCTGCCATCAACATTGCTGACCCGAACACTGGTGGATTTGGCGTTGCCGGCACGACCGCTCAAGCGATTGACATTATTGTTGACGCGGATACCGTTTTGACTTCCCCCGCAGACGGCCAGGTGGACATCACCATCGGTGGCGTTGCTTGCACAGGCAACACTTTCACTATTCCAGCCGATCTGGTCAACGACTGATCACTCGGGGTTGATACGCGTTGCAAGACGCGTTCGACAGACCCCGCTTCGGCGGGGTCTGTTTTTTACGCCGTTCCAATACGGCCGGAATGCCGGTCAAGTCACTCGATCGATACGCTCCACTCCGTCGAACGCCGATGAGCATGTCCTTTGCTTGACCTTGCACGATCGTTCGTGCGCAGCCGCACGCAAGACCGAGCGGCGTTGTAGAGTCGCAGACCTGATGGGTCGCCCGGCATCCTGAACCGCGGTCAGCAATCACTCAGAAAACGGTCGACGACAGGACGAGCACCAGGACCGGCTGCCCGCGTATAACGAACGCGGCAGTTGTTGTTGAGATTCCCCGTGCCCTGCCCGGCAAGCCTGAACTGACGAGGGCTGGAGCCACTCGCCGGCGTGACCACGTAGCCTTCCAGCACCAGCAAACGATCAATGCCTGCTGCCGATGAATTCGGATAACCGTAGTGAAAACTCACGTTCTGCGCCAGGCCCACGTTGATGAAAGTGCCGGCCTGCCCCGCTGCCGCGT
>SLQY01000295.1 GCA_007131235.1 Wenzhouxiangella sp. | reverse complement strand
GCCAGGTCAAACGGCTTGATTCGAATCGTTGCTTGAGTGCCTGCAACGACTCCAACGCCTGCTCGGTGTGACCCTGACGCTGTCGTAGCTGTGCCAGTTCACGGCTCGCACGCAGCATGTACAAGGTGTCGGATGTATTGTTGCTGGGGGCCAGCTCCAGGGCCTGTTCATAGAGGGCCGCATACACAAGGCGTTGTGCGCGTGATCATCCGTGCTCCCGCACAGCACGTTGAAGCAGGCCTGCCAATCTGGATCCTGCTACAGGCTGGCCAGCGCAGCCAGTGCCCGTTCGATTTCCTCTTCGTCGTTGATCAGGCTGGGGGCGAAGCGGGCATAGGAGCGGCGATAAGGGGTGGCGCTGGCGATGATGCCCTTCTCGTACAGCGCTCCCGCCACCGGCCATGGCTGCATATCCTTGTAGTCAAAACAGATCATGCCGGATGAGAGCTCTGACGACATCGGGGTATGCAGAGTCACACCCTCGATCTCCTTCAGGCCCTCCTTGGCAAAGGCATTCAATTCATGAATGCGCTTTTGCACATTGGCCTTGCCCAGCTGCAAATGCAGCTTGAACGCCTCGGGCAACGCCCAGCGGTGATCGAAGGCGTGAAAGCCACCCGGCGTCATATGATCACCCGCTGGCACCTGGTCCTGGGTCAGGTAGCCCAGCCAGACCCCGTACGACTGGCCGAAGCTTGGCACCACGGCCTTGCAGTGGGCCCAGCCTCGGTCGCTGCCCCAGATCAGACCGGTGCCGCGCGGGCCGAAAATCCATTTGTGGGTGCCTGCGACAAAGAAATCACAGCCCAGGTTCGATACATCGACATCCTCGATGCCAAAGCCGTGCACACCATCGACCAGAAACAGGATCTGATCGGTATCTGCGCGCGCGCCGTTCAGCTCGGCCAGCATGTCGCCGATGGCACGAATCGGTAGCTTGACTCCGCTCAGGGAGTGCACCCAGGTCATGGCCACGACCTTGGTCGAAGGACTGATCGCCGCCTTCAGCCTGGACAAAATTTCATCCACCGAAGCGTCGGCTGGCTCGTCATACAAGGCCACCCTGCGCACCCTGGCGCCAGTGCGTTCAGCGCGCAGCTGCAAAGAGAGATCCATCGCGTAGTGGTCGTGCTCGCTTTGCAGGATCTCGTCATCCGGGCGCAGGACCAAGCCGCTGGCCACCATGGCCAGGCCCATTGTGGTGCTGTCGGTCATGGCAATCTGCTCGGCCTTGCCACCAATGTATTCGGCGGCTGCGTTCGCGATGGTCTGATCCATCTCCCCGACATTGGCATAGTAGTGCTCGACCGGATTCAGATCGAACGCCCGTCGATGCCGCTCGATGGCCTCGGCAACCGGTCTGGGATGGGAGGACAACAGAAAGGTCGCCAGGTGTACGAAGTTCGGGCTCAGCTCGAACAGCTTTCGCAACCCGACCCAATCGGCACTACTGAGTGCGCCCGCCGCCCCCGCGGTGAAGGTGCCAGCCTGGACGGAACCAGCCATTGCCACTTGGGCGGCAGTCGCCATCGACAGCATGCTGCTGCCCGCCACGATTGAAGCCCGGGTCAGAAAATCGCGCCGTTTCATAATGTTCACCTCTGCCTTCGATTCGCACAGGGCCCAGACGGCCCTGAAGCGACAGTTGGGAACGCCCCGGCGATCCCCGCGCGCCAGGCCATGGTGGACTTTCACCGCCATCTCCAAATACTGAAACGGAAAAACTCACTTGAGCAGGTCAGGAAATTATCGGGAACCCAAGGCGGTGACCACCCGACGCCCTGCGCCCGATGGCTCTCTCATTTACTAGTACCTGTCCCGGAACTTGTATCGGAAATGATGCATCGGGGTTTAGCCGCTTGATCAGTGGCGTTGTTGACAGTGCTGTCGATGCTAGCCGAAGCTTCGTGGGCTGGGTCGGTACGAAGCAACCGTTAATATTGATTGACGGCAGTTGAGCCGCAGTCGTATTCTTCGCATTAATGCCGTGACATTGAAAGCGTCCCACGCCCTGGAGCGGGTGATCGACCAGCGCGCGATGTAATTTATTCATGGACAGCAAGCGTTCTGCAAGGAACGTTTTTATAAGGTCGATCAGGAGAAAACTGGAATGACGGGCCTCTATGCTGGGCGCAGGCACTCTGCTTCGCGCGCAATTCTCGCGGGCGCCGTCGCGGCGCTATTGTTCACGGTCGGCGTATCCGCAGGGCAGTTGGCCACGGATGACAACCCTGCTTTGACGACCCAATCAAGCACAGCCAGGCCGGCGCAGGTGTCGTCTGGCCCTTGGGCGGATGCATTAACCGTAACCCCGAAAACCGTAGCGCCGGATGCGGCCGGACGTTTCCTGACCATTGTCCGCTTTGTCGATCAGCCACTGGCCAGCTACGATGGTGGCGTGACCGGCCTGGCTGCTACATCGACCCGGGTTACCGGCGAAGCGCGGCTTGATGCGCGTTCGCCGGCCGCCCTGGACTACCTGCAGTACCTTACCCAGCGCCAGGCGACGCATGCCGCTGACATGGCCAGGGTGCTGGGGCGGCAGGTTGAACTCGAACAGCAATACCTGGGCGCATTGAACGGCGCTGCCGTGCGACTGACACTGGATGAAGCCCGTCGACTGCGGGACATGGATTTCGTCATCAGTGTGCACCTCGATGAGGAACGCGAGCTGGAAACCGACGTGGGGCCGGGCCACATCGGCGCGCCCTCGGTCTGGTTCGGCCAGACCAGCAGCATGGTCGCGACGCGTGGCGAGGGTGTCATCATCGGTGTGCTCGACACCGGGATCAACTTCAGCCACCCTTCTTTCGCCGGGACAGACGGTGACGGTTACGCTCACACCAACCCCTACGGTGCTGGCGTCTACCTGGGCTGGTGCGCCAGCAATCCCGGGCACTGCAATGATAAAGTCATCGCCGCCTACAGCTTCAACCCCGTCGGCGGCAGTCCGATCGATAACAACAATCATGGCAGCCACGTTGCCTCCACGGCCGCTGGCAATCTACATGTCGCCGATATTTCGGTCGGCGGTGACAATTATCTGCTAGAGATCAGTGGCGTGGCGCCGCGCGCCAATATCGTGGCCTACCGGGTCTGTGCCCCCAGTTGCCCGACCACCGCCAG
>SLQY01000013.1 GCA_007131235.1 Wenzhouxiangella sp. | reverse complement strand
TGCGGAGCAGGCGAGCGCCGACCAGGAGGCTTTGCTCAAAGCGCTGGTCATCGACCCACACGGCATTTGCCTCGGTGCGGCGAATAACGTGGTGGTTGCCAGGTTGATGCTCGGTCAGCTGCATCCGTCAAGGAAGTGCGATCTTCGGCTTCTCGGGGTGACGGCGATAGTAGCAAGCGACCTGTCCGATCTGGTGAACAAGCTCGGCCCTGGTGGCCTTCTCGATGGCAGCGATCCAGGTCTTGCGCTGTTCTCGTTCGCAGCGCAGCCGGATCTTGATCAGCTCATGATGTGTCAGCGCCTGCTCGATTTCGGCCATGACGTTTTCGTTCAGGCCCTTGTCGGCCACCATTACCACCGGGTCGATGTGGTGGGTCAGGCCCCGAAGGTACTTTTTCTGGGCATTGCTCAAAGACATGGATTGCTGGCCGACAGGATAGAGCGGGTAGTGTAGCCCAAGGCCGGGGACACGGTGGCCGTGCCCCCTGACCTTGATGGGACTTTTCAGAACTCTTCCTCGAGTTCCTCGATCGCCTCCTCGGCGTCCTCGCCCAGCTCGTCCAGCGCATCGCGGGCGTCTTCGACGGCCTCATCGACTTCTCGTCCAGCTTCTTCGGCTGGTCCCGGATCGCGGCAGCCGGTCAGCGAAGCGCTGGCCAGAAAAGCCAGGGCCAGGCCAAGAAACAGGGCTCGGATAGTCAGTTTTCCAGCCATCTTCATGCTCAGTCCTCCATCAGCTCATTGAATTTCTTGGCAATGGACTCCTTGCTGTCGCCATATTTCTCGCGAATGCGGGCGATCAGCTCATCCTTGTTGCCCTCGGCTTTCTTGACATCGTCGTCGGTGAGATCGCCCCACTGCTGCTTTACCTTGGCGGTGAAACGGTCCCATTTGCCCTTGGTCTGGTCTTCATTCATCGGTTTGCTCCGAAACTCAAGTTAATCGACCATCAACCGTAAGGGCTAACTGCAACTGCGGCGATAACCTGGGTTAAAGCGATGCGGCGCCAGAGCCGCCACAGCGCGGGCGACAGTCAAGGTAGCCGCGTTCGAACTCGGCCAGCTCGGCCAGCCGATCCACATCGACAATACAGATCCGGCCATTGTCGGAAGCGACCAGGTCGCGCTTTCGAAGTGCTGTCAGGGTGCGGCTGACGTGGACTGCCGACAGCCCAAGCGCGTCACCGATCACGGCCTGATTCAGCGGCAGCTCGAAGCCGTCTTCGGGGGACCCCAGGCGGACCTGGAATTCCAGCAGAAAGTGGGCCAGGCGCTGCAAGGCGGGGCGTCTGCCTATGCTGATCATGCGCTCGGTCAGCATGGCCTGCTCGCGGGCCATGACAATGAAAAACAGCTCGCCCAGGCGCGGTGCTTCGGCAAAGAGCTCCTTCAGCCGCGATCTGGGAAATGGGCAGGCTTCGACGTTGGTCACCGCCACCAGTTCGGCATGGGTCTTGTCAAAACCCATTTCGCGCAGGCCCATGACCTGGCCGGGAAGAAAAATATCCAGGATCTGGCGCTGACCATCGGCGAGAACACGTACCGCGCAGGCCCAGCCGCTGTGCAGCGTGAAAAAGCGACTGGCTTCTTCACCGACATGCTGCAGCCGCTCGCCGCCAGCGTAGCCTGTCAAATCGCGCTCGAGACTGGCCAGCAGCTCGATTTCGTTGTCGTCGAGCTTGCGCAGCTCGGTGAATTTCTGAACGATGCAGCTTTCCATGGACACGGCATCAGAATCCATCCGCTTGGGTTGATTGATTCTAAGCCTGTTTGGTTGGGCTGGTTTCAGCTTTTTTCGGCTTGCGCATCCTGCCAGCGGGCAATCGTCGCTGCCGGCAGCGGGAAATAGCCGTTAACGGTCTCTGCCGGTTGCGCTTGCGGGTCCTCCTCCAGCCTGATGTGCCAGGGCCCAACACGATCGATACGCAGGCAATCATCAATCGCCAGCAGATCGTCCTTGTGAACCAGTTCATGGCCCTGAAGCAGGCTGGCCTTGGCCCGGGCCTTGATCTCGGCCTTGCCGGTGCCGGCCATGAAGGCATAGGCATGGCGCTCGCCGAACTCGCCGTTGCGGTAGCCGCCGATATTGATGAACCAAAGCCGATTCGGACCAGGCATCGCCTGCCGCTCAAGGTGAACCCGAAACCCCTCCACCTGGTCCAGCCGGGCCCAGGCATCAACATGCAAGCCCTCTGGCTGGCCAAACCAGGCGTCCAGCAGCTGGTCATGCAGCGATTCCAGGCCATCGCCGACCGCAAACACCACGTCATGCAGCTCGACATGGCAGCGCGCAGCGCGGCCGCCGAGGAGCACGGCGTAAAGGGAGGCTGTCTCTGATGGCTCAGTCATTGCAGGTCCAGTGATTGGCTTGATGTCATCATCGCATCTTTCGTTGTTATCCGGATTCGCGGTTTGAATGAAAGCTTCGGCTTTGGGGGCCTTGGGACCGGTAAGTTTGACTTGGCGATTCGGCAGGTTTCAGGGCTTCGATCCGGCAGGGTCGATCGCCGAAGACTTGGGGCTGGCTTTGTGTCGCCTTCCGCACCCGGTCAGGCCGTGATCTGGCAGATACCACCCGCTGCGAGAGCTGGGAGTAGCTTGATGGGAACAAAGTCTTGCCGTTCCGCGAATCGGGCCTCAGTCGGTCAGCGATGAGAGGCTCGGCTGAGCAGGATAGGGCAACCAGCGGTTTCCTCTTTCCCTTCGCGCCCTTTGCGTCTTCGCGGTTAGTCAACCCACCTGAACGCCCCCTGCTGAAAGCGGTCGCGGAAGACGCGGTCGCGAATGCCGATATGACCGTTCACGTCGCGTCCGTCGAGTTCCTGCAGGTAGCGCAGCAAGCGGTCGAAATCGTCGGCCTCCAGGTCCAGCGCTGCCCGGTGCGGGGCGGCCAGGGCAAGTTCATCGGCTGTGGTCACCGTGATGTTGTCCAGCGCGGGGCTCTGCCAACTGGTCGTATTGAGCCGACGGATCTCGATGGTATTGTTGGCACCTGCATTCAGCGGCACCTGTTCAAAGCGCAACCGAATCCACTCGAAGTGGGTTTGCTGCTGGGCCATGCTGATGGTCTGGACATGGTCGCCGTTGGCCGTGATCTGCACGGTGCCGCCGCTGTTGGGCAGGTAGCGCAGCT
>SLQY01000112.1 GCA_007131235.1 Wenzhouxiangella sp. | reverse complement strand
ACGCCTTCACCGCGGTTGCCAACCCCGGAAGTCACCATGCCATCCCAGAAATCCGGGGCGCCGATGAGCGCTGGCCCTTCGTCGGTATGCAGTTCATCGAGGCGATCAATTTCAATGCCTGCGACGAACGGCAGACCGGCGACCAGCTCAGCCTCTTTGGGCGTCAGGCGCACGGCAACGCCGTTCAGGGCATTGAGAAACTGATGGGTGGGTTCGACCGAGCGTTGTACGAAACGGCTCATCTGGTCGAGGTTTTCACTTTGCCTGGTTTCCAGGAAGCCGCGATAAGCCTGCACCGCGTTGCTGCGCATGTTCAGGCGCTGGCCGGTCGCACGGGGGCTGGTCGCCGCGAAACCATCGATGCCGCCCTCATAGCGCGCAATGGAAGGTTCGGCAAACCGCACGATGAACAGATAGCGGCCATCGCGATCTGCCGGGGAAACCTGCGACTCGCCAACACGGCCATTTTCGTCTGGCGAAAAGACCAGTTGCGTGGCGCTGGCGACACTACGCTCTGGAGCGATGGTGGTGGCCTGGATCGGCCCCCGCTCAGCAGCGGTTGCCGCAGTTGCGCCGACCGAGGCAATCAGCAGGCTGATTGCGAGTCGACCGAAACTCGGTTTTAACGATTGCATTCTTTATTTCTCCCTGGCTACACGGGCCAAATTCTTTTTGGTTCTTCCGCCGATAAAAAGACGGCGGCCTTCCGCGGTGCTTTGCGCAACTTGCGGCCTCGGGAGATTAGCTCAAGGGCTGCGTGAATACAAGCACCAGGGAGCAGCGATCAACGCAAACCTGCAAATTAGCCCAAACCCAATCGAAATCAGCCTTTTGCGCTCACGTTTTCCTCACGCAAAACGGTTTTTCTCAGCTGCGCAAACCAACCCCGCGCCGAAGCAGATTCAGACAAACGGCGAACAGTACCGCTCCGAAACCCAGGATGATGACATAGGCCGTCCAAAGAGAGACATCCGTGACCCCCAGCAGCCCGTACCGGAAAGCATTGACCATGTAGACGATGGGATTGAACAGGGCAATTTGCTGGGCAATACCCGGCAGCAGCGAGACGGAGAAGAACACGCCCCCCAGGTAGGTCATGGGCTGGAGGACGAAGGTCGGTATGATGGAAATGTCGTCGAATTTCTGGGCATAGATGGCGTTGATGAAGCCGCCCAGGGCAAATACAACGGCGGTCAGCAGCAGGATACTGAAGGTCACCAGGACGTTGTGGAGGTGGAAGCCCGAGAACAGGCCGGCCACCAGCCAGACCAGGATACCTACCGCCAGGGCCCGAAACACGGCACCCGAGACATAGCCGGCCAGGATGATCCACGGCGGGAGCGGGCTGACCAGCAATTCTTCAACATGCTTGCCGAACTTGGCGCCGAAGAACGAGCTGGTGATATTGCCGTAGCTGTTGGTGATCACGCTCAGCATGATCAGTCCCGGCACGATGAAGTCCATGTACGGCATTCCGCCCATTTCGCCGACCCGACGCCCGATGATGGCGCCAAAGATGACGAAATACAGGCTCATCGTGATCACCGGCGGAATCAGGGTCTGGGCCCAGATGCGCAGGATGCGGGTAATCTCCTTGATCAGGATGGTCTGGTAACCGATCCAGTAGCTGCGGGCTGAAACCTCAACGCTCATGCCGCGTCCTCCGCATCCAGGCTGACCATGCGCACAAACAATTCCTCCAGGCGGTTGGTCTTGTTGCGCATCGAGACCACTTCGATGCCGGCGTCCTCCAGCAGCCTGAACAAGCTGTTCAGGCTGCGCGACTTGGGAATGCTGGCCTCAAGGGTGGTTGGGTCGCGCTGAATGATTGCCATGCCGTCGAGCGTCGGCAATTGCTGGATAGGGTGGCGCAGATCAAGCACAAAGGTTTCGACGTCAAGCTGGGACAGCAACGCCTTGACGCTGGTGTCTTCGATGATCCGGCCCTGGTCAATAATGGCAATGTTGCGGCACAGATTCTCGGCTTCCTCGAGGTAATGGGTGGTCAGGATAACGGTCGTGCCAGCGGCATTGATTTCCTCGATGAATTTCCACATCGAGCGGCGAATCTCGATATCAACGCCGGCGGTGGGCTCATCCAGAATCAGCAGCCTGGGCTCGTGGACCATGGCACGGGCAATCAGCAGGCGCCGTTTCATCCCCCCCGACATGGTGCGTGACATCCTGAATGCCTTGTCCCAGAGGCTGAGTTTCTTCAGATAGAACTCGGCGCGCTCGCGGGCAATCCGTCGCGGCACCCCGTAGTAGCCGGCCTGGTTGACAATGATGTCGAAAGGCTTTTCAAACTGGTTGAAGTTGACTTCCTGCGGAACCAGCCCGATTTCGGCCATGGCCCGGGAACGGTGCTTCTGCACGCTGATGCCGAACACACTGGTCTCGCCGGCGCTGGCGTTGACCATGGACGAAATGATCCCGATCAAGGTCGATTTGCCGGCACCGTTGGGTCCAAGCAAGGCAAAAAAGTCCCCTTCGACCACGCTCAGGTCAATGCCCTTCAAGGCCTCGACACCATTTTTGTAGGTTTTCTTGAGCTGACGAACTTCAAGCGCATTCATGACCGATGGCACATTCTCTAGTAGTCTTTCCACATCATTATGGTGCAGGCGGCTCAAGCCGTCGGCGCGAACCTCTTTATCTAGGGATCTTGATGGTGCAAATCAAACGAAAACTATTCGGGCTGCTGGGTGCCTGCCTGGCGCTGCCGGGGCTGGCGCTGGCAACTGATCGCTATGCCGACCTGAACGCCTGCGAACTGTCTGCCGCGGGTGGACGCCTGACGGTGCAAGCCCGCTGCGGCAGCTTCAGCGTACCGGAAAACCCCGGCCAGCCGGCCGGCCGAAGCATCGAGCTGGCTTATGCCGTGGTCCCTGCGCGCACCAGCCGAGCGCGCCCGGACCCGGTTTTTTTCCTGGCCGGTGGCCCGGGCCAGTCGGCCCGCGACGCCGCGCCGATCATGCGCGCCGCGCTGCGTCACGTCAACCGCGATCGCGACCTGATCTTTCTCGATCAACGCGGCACCGGCGGCTCGAATGCGCTTGACTGCGATTTCGATCATATGACCGACCTGCTCGAGCAGGACTACGCGGCGGTCAATCGCCGGTTGCGCGAATGCCAGTCCGGCTGGGATGCCGATGTCCGCTTCTACACCACCGAAATAGCGGCCCTTGACCTGGAGGCCATGCGCCAACGCTACGGCTTTGAGCGCATCAACCTGGTTGGCGGCTCCTACGGCACCCGCCTGGCCCAGGTCTACCTGCGCAGTCATGCCGAGCACGTGCGCAGCGTGGTCATTGACGGCGTCGTGCCAACCCGGCTGCGGCTGGGGGCTGAACATGGCCTGAAACTCGACCAGACGCTGTACCGGTTGTTTGATGCCTGCGCCGGAGACGCCGATTGCGCGCGCGCCTTTCCGGACCTGGAAGCGGCTTTCGACGCCCTGGTCGGCCACTACAGCGACAACGGCCAGCCGCTGAGCCTGACCCACCCTCGCACCGGACAAGCTGTCGATCTGACCTTCAACCGTGATTTTCTGGCCAGTGGTCTGCGCTTCCTGGCCTATGCGCCGCAAACCCAGATGGTGATTCCTTACCTGGTTCACGAGGCTGCCATCACCGGCGACCCCACCCGCCTGGCCAGCCAGGCCTTGATGGTGACCGAACAAATGGGCGACATGATCGCCATCGGGTTGAACTTTGCCGTGGGCTGCGCCGAAGACTGGCCAAGCTGGCCGCGCGACCTGGATCAGTCCCACACCTTGCTCGGCGATGCCATGCTCGAGTTCTACGACATGGTCTGCTCGTGGTGGCCACGTGGCGAGGTCGGCGATGACTTTCATCAACCGTTTGATCCGGGCACGCCGGTATTGATCCTGTCCGGCGAATTCGACCCGGTCACGCCGCCCGAGTACGGTGATGAGGCCGCCGATCAATTTGCCAACAGCCTGCACCTGGTCGGTGCTGGCCTGGGGCATATCGTTTCCACGCATCCCTGCTTTTCCGGCATTCTGAGCCAGTTCATCGACAGTCTCGATTTCGATCAGCTCGATACCTCCTGTCTCGATCAGCTCGGACCCGAGCCATTTTTTCTCAACCTGCTGGGACCGACGCCATGATTGAAGCTCGCAATCTTCGCAAGACGTTCAACAAGGGCAAGGTCGTGGCGGTGGATGAAGTCAGCTTCAGCGCCCGTGACGGACAGATCACCGGCCTGCTCGGCCCCAACGGGGCGGGCAAGACCACCACCTTGCGCATGCTCTACACCCTGCTCAAGCCCGATTCAGGCAGCATGCGCGTCGACGGCATCGACCCGTCCGACGAGCCGCTGAAAATCAAGCGCACGCTGGGCGTGGTGCCGGACTCACGCGGCCTCTATGACCGCCTGAGCGCCCGCGAAAACATTCGCTACTACGGCCGGCTGCATGGCCTGGCTTCGACCGCGATCGAGCGGCGCATCGACGAATTCGTGCAGGTTCTCGACATGGGTGAGTTCATTGACCGCAAGACCGACGGCTTTTCCCAGGGCCAGCGGGTCAAGGTGGCCATTGCCCGCGCCCTGATCCACGAGCCCCGCACCGTGCTGCTCGATGAGCCTTCCAACGGCCTGGACGTGATGACCACGCGCGCGCTGCGCGAATTTCTTCGTCAGCTCAAGGCACAAGGACGCTGCGTGGTGCTGTCGACCCACATCATGCAGGAGGTGGCGGCCTTGTGCGACCACATTGTCATCATCGCCCGCGGCCGGGTAGCCGCGGAAGGAACCGCCCAGGAACTCCTGGCTCGGTCGGGCAAGGACTCACTGGAGGATGCATTCGTGAAACTGATTGGTAGCGATGAGGGGCTGCTGGCATGATGGGCGTTTACCTGAAAGAGCTGCTCGACAACTTTCGCGACCGGCGAGTCATCCTCAACACCTTGATTCTGGGTCCGCTGATGGGGCCGGTCATCTTCGCCGTCATGATCTCGTTCATGACCCGGCAGGCAACCGAGCGCATGGAGGCACCGCTCGAGCTGCCCGTCATCGGGGCTGAGCATGCACCGAGCCTGGTTGGATTCCTCGAGCGCCAGGGCGTGATCATCACCGCACCACCGGAAGACCCGGAGGCCGCGGTGCGCCAGGAAATCGAAGAAGTCATCCTGCGCCTGGGGCCGGAGTTTGCCGAGGCCTGGGAAAGCGGCCACCCGGCCCCGGTAGAACTGATTGCCGATTTGTCCCTGCGCTACAGCGGCACCACCATCAGTCGCGTTCGCGGCTACCTGAACGCCTGGTCCGGCCAGGTCAGCCAGCTGCGCCTGCAGCTACGCGGAGTCCATCCCGACCTGACCCGGCCGATCAACGTCCAGGTCACCGACCTGTCCACCCCCGAATCCCGGGGCGGCATGGTGCTGGCCTTTCTGCCCTACTTCATCTTGATCACCGTATTCATGGGCTCGATGCACATGGCCATCGACACCACCGCCGGTGAACGCGAGCGCAAATCCCTGGAGCCACTGCTGATCAATCCCCTGCCGCGCTGGCAGATCATGGCCGGCAAACTGGCCGCAACAACCAGCTTCGCCTTGATGACACTGGCCCTGGGCCTGGTCGCCTTCGTTGTCGCGATGGGGTTCTTGCCGGTGGCGGATATGGACATTGCCCTGAACCTCGACCTGCGCGTGGCGGCCTGGGCCTTTATCCTGTGCGCGCCAGCCGCACTCCTGGCTGCCGCCCTGCTGACCATCCTGGCCGCTTTTGCCAAGAGCTTTCGCGAAGCCCAAAGCTACATGGGCCTGGTCATCCTGGTACCGATGATTCCCAGTTTCTGGATCCTGATCGATCCGACGCGTACCGAGACCTGGATGACCATGGTGCCACTGCTAAGCCAGAACGTGCTGATCCTCGACCTGGTTCGGGGCGAAGCGGTCAACCTGGCCTGGTTCGGACTCTCCATTCTCACCACCGGCCTGGCAGCGCTGGTGTTGGCTACGATCGCCGGAACCTTGTACAACCGCCCCAATTTGATCTTTACTTCGGGGTGACCGCGGCCTGCGGCCGCGACGGTTTCCGGTTTCCGGGACCAGGTTCACGGCACAAGGTACAAGGCGCAAGGAAAAACCGGTCACTTCGACCCATGAAGTCGGCGAACAGTCTTCAGCCCCTGATCCTTGATCCTTGATCCTTGATCCTTGATCCTTGATCCTTGATCCTTGATCCTTGAACCTTGAACCTTGATCCTTGATCCTTGATCCTTGATCCTTGATCCTAGAACCCGGAAACCGTAACCCGTTCTTCCCACCCCCCTGCCATACTAGCGGCATGAACCTAATCACCGCCCTCCTGATCATCTCGCTGGCCATGACCCTCCTTTGGGCCTGGCAGCTCAAATCCCGCCGCGCCGACTGGGTGGATGTGGCCTGGGCGGCCGGGATTGGTGCATTGGCGGTGTATTTTGCCGCGGTTGGTGATGGCAGCCTGGAAAAGCGCATCCTCGTTGTGCTGGTGACAGGCACCTGGGCCTTCCGGCTGGCTCGGCACCTGGCCGTGCGCCTGGCCGGGCACGATGAGGAAGACGGCCGCTACCAGTCCATGCGCGAGCATTTCGGCGCGCGCGCGAACCTGTTCTTTTTCGTCTTTTTCATCGGCCAGGCCCTGGTTGCCTGGCTGTTTGCCCTGCCTGCCTGGGTCGTGGCCAACGATCCTTCCCCGGCGTTGACGGTCTGGGTTGTCCTGGGGGTATTGGTCTGGCTGGCCAGCCTGGTCGGTGAGTCCATTGCCGATCGCCAGCTGGCTGCCTTCCGCCAGGACCCGGCCAACAAGGGCAAAGTCTGCCAGGTTGGCCTCTGGCGTTACTCGCGCCATCCGAATTACTTCTTCGAGTGGCTGCACTGGTTCAGCTATCCGCTGATTGCACTTGGCGCCCCCAACCAGTGGATCACCTGGCTGGGCCCGGTGCTGATGCTGCTGTTCCTGTATCGCCTGACCGGCATTCCATACACGGAAAAGCAGTCGCTGAAATCCCGCGGCGAGGCCTACCGGGAATACCAGCGTACAACCTCGGCATTCATTCCCTGGTGGCCTAAGCGCGGAAAGACGTGAAAGGATAGCGGGAAGGCGGCACCCACAAAGCCTTCCAACAAAGCCTTTCGCATCGCCGGCAAAGCGTTATCCTAGGTGACTTTCACACAATTCAAAGCCAAAGGGGCTTTTGTCCATGTGCGGCATCGTTGCAGCCTGCGCCGAGCGCAATATCGTTCCGATTCTTCTTGATGGCCTGAAACGGCTTGAATACCGCGGCTACGATTCGGCCGGGCTGGCCTGCCTGCGTGCCGATGGCTCGCTGCATCACCATGCCGAAGTCGGCAAGGTGGCGGATCTGGTGGCGGGGCTGGATAGCGAACTCAACGCCGCCACCGGTATAGCGCACACCCGCTGGGCCACCCACGGTTCGGCGACCCGTTCCAACGCCCATCCGCACGTTTCCAATGGCCGGGTTGCCGTGGTCCACAACGGCATCATCGAAAACTTTGAGGTGTTGCGGGAGGAGTTGTTGGCAGATGGCTACAGTTTCAGCTCCGAAACCGACACCGAGGTAATCGTTCACCTGATCGACCGCGCCCTCCTCGCCGGCCGGGCGCCGCTCGAAGCGCTGCGCGAAACCTGCCAGCGTCTGGAAGGAGCCTACGCCATTGCGGTTGTCATGCGCGATCATCCTGGCCGCGTGCTCGGTGCCCGTCTCGGCAGCCCGCTGGTGGTCGGCGTCGGTGTCGGCGAGCATTTCCTGGCCTCTGACGCCGCGGCCCTGGTGCCGGTTACCCAGCAGATGATGTTTCTGGAAGACGGCGACCTGGTCGAAATTTCACGCGACCAGATCCAGGTCTATCACCAGGGCCTGACCCCGGTGAGCCGGCAAGTTCGTATTTCCTCGCTCCCTGCCGACGCCATCGACAAGGGACCGTACCGGCATTTCATGGAAAAGGAGATCAACGAGCAGCCCGAGGCCATTGCAACGACCCTCAACGCCCACCTCGAGGGTACCCGAATCTGCGCCAGCCTGGACCGCGACCTGCTCAAGCGGATTCGCGCCGTGCACATCATTGGTTGTGGCACCAGCTTCCACGCCGGACTGGTGGCACGCTACTGGATCGAGGCACTGGCCAGGGTGCCGGTCAGCGTCGAGGTCGCCAGCGAGTACCGCTACCGGCGGCCTGCCATTCCAGACGATACCCTGCTGATTGCCATTTCTCAGTCCGGCGAAACCGCTGACACGCTGGCGGCACTGGATCGCTCGACCGAGCTGGGCTACCTCGGCACGTTGGGCATCTGCAACGTCCCGGAAAGCGCGCTGACCCGGCAATGCGACCACGTGTTGATGACCCGGGCCGGCCTGGAAGTGGGCGTGGCCTCGACCAAGGCCTTCACCACCCAGCTCACCGTGCTGCTTTTGTTCACGGCCGCGCTGGCTGAAGCACGCGGCGCCGACAAGCGCCTGGTGAACAAGACGCTTGAAGATCTTGGCCATGCACCGCAACAGGCTCGCGAGGTGCTGGCCATGGACGAGCGCGTCCAGGAAATCGCCGAGGAGATCGCTGAAAAGCCGCACGCCTTGTTTCTTGGGCGCGGCATCGAATACCCGATCGCCATGGAAGGCGCGCTTAAGCTGAAGGAAGTCAGCTACATCCATGCCGAGGCCTACGCCGCCGGGGAACTCAAACACGGACCACTGGCCCTGGTTGACGATACCCTGCCGGTCATCGTGACCGCTTCCAGCAGCAGCCTGCTGGCCAAGCTGGTTTCCAACCTGCAGGAAGTGCGTGCCCGAGGCGGTCGCCTGTTCGTCTTCGCCGACCGCGGCGTGACCATGGCTCCTCACCCGCGGGTCGAGATCATCAAGGTCCCCGCCCCGTACTCGACCATTTCACCGATCTTGCAAATCCTGCCGCTGCAGTTTCTGGCCTACCACGTCGGCATCCTGAAAGGCACCGATGTGGACCAGCCACGCAACCTGGCCAAATCGGTCACCGTGGAATAAAAAACGCCCGCCAAAAGGCGGGCGCGAGATCCAGGTAAGCGCGGTGCAGTAACCGGCCGGGCGCTCCTTGCGTCAGTTACCGTCAGCAAGCCTGAGAACGCCCTTGACGGGTTCCCCTTCCCATTGCGTCGGCGCCGGTCACCAGGACCACCGCCAAGATCAACCGATCAAACTCAGGCGCTGTGGCGCTGCTGCTCTGGCTGCGCGTCTTCAGGCTCGTCGGCTTCCAGCTCCATCAACCAGTCCATGACGACTTCGTCGGCAAGCAGGGCATTGAAGTGGCGGCTCTCGTTGATTTCCAGCTTTTCCATGATCTTTTCCCTTGTGTACGACCGAATGATGCGGCCGAGTGTTTGTACTTGGTAGAAGAAATGCAAAAAGCGTGCCGAAAAATTCAGAAAGTCATTAAATCAACAACATAGGCGATTTTTGCTTGCCGACGCACTGACCA
The DNA here is from genome assembly GCA_007131235.1 of Wenzhouxiangella sp. Taxonomy (GTDB): domain Bacteria; phylum Pseudomonadota; class Gammaproteobacteria; order Xanthomonadales; family Wenzhouxiangellaceae; genus Wenzhouxiangella. Next base: position 2,615 of record SLQY01000112.1, on the reverse strand, counting down.
GAAATGACAAACGACGGCGGCCGATTGACGGCTTTTGTCGCCCCCTGACCCGGCTCGCCCAATATTTCGAGCAGCCGCTTGGCTTCTTATGTAAAAAGCGCGTTTTGGCCGCTAAAGCCGCGGAATGAGAAGCGCTAGCGATTGAGTATCCCTGGGTTCGGCCAGCCATTCGGCCGCGACATCGGCTTCCGATCCGATGTCGAGACCTGCCGATGGGGTAAAGCAAAACGCGCCCACCGTGCGGTGGGCGCGTCGCGCTGTCTGGACCCTGACCCGGAGGTCAGGGCGGGCGATCACTCAGACAGAATCGCCCTGGAGGGTTCCCCTTCCCATATTCTTGGATTGCGCTCCCCGCTAGCGCTTCGGACACAGAATCGAGTCAACCGCGATGATCAGTGACTCGGGACCGCCCGAACGTGGCGAACATCGTCGAGGTCGGCGGCACAGTCTTCGGCTTCCAGCTCCATCAGCCACTGCATCACGACTTCATCGGACAGCAGGTTGTTGAACGAATGTTGGTCTACGTTGACGACCAGGTCGCCAGTCGGCTGGTTGTTTACGATCAGGTTCAAATCGGCCATGGTGCTTTTTCGCCTCGAATAAATGTTTCAGTCAGCAGGGTTAATGCAATAAATGTGCCACCTGGAAGCAAACGGGCCAGAAAACGGCTTGAAAGGCTCATCCGGTCGGGAAAGTCAAGTAGCAAAGTGACGGTTTTTGTCCAATTCCTGACCACCGCGGTCAGGCACAATGCGTATATTGTCGCTTTGACAGCACCCAAAAGCCTCGGTCGGCTCCCTAACGCATGCCTCCACTGCATTTTTTGCTACTGTTCGCCATCTGCCTGATCTGGGCGGGCAATTTCATTGCTGCTGCTTTCGCGGTCGGCGAACTCGAGCCCATTACCTTCACGGTTGCCCGCTACCTGCTGGTGTTGCTGCTGGTCTTTCCCCTGCTCAGGTGGCCGGCTCGCGATCAATGGTGGCGTTTGCTGGCCTGTTGCTGGACCATGGGTGCATTGCACTTCGCGCTGGTCTTTCTTGCCCTGGGGCGATCCACGGATGTCTCTTCGGTAGCCTTGCTGATGCAAATCTACATTCCGATGTCGACACTGCTGGCCATTGTTCTGCTCGGTGAGCGCATTGGCTGGCGCTCGGCCAGCGGCATCGCCATAGCGTTCTGCGGGGTACTGGTGATGGGCCTGGATCCATTGGTGCTGGCCCAGATCGACGTCGTCATCCTGGTCCTGGTATCGGCATTCGTTCTCGCCCTGGGCACCATCCTGATGCGTGGCCTCAAGGGCGTCGGCGTGCTCAATTTCCAGGCCTGGAATGCCGCGCTCTCCCTGCCGCCCCTGTTGCTGCTGGCTGTCCTGATCGAGGATCCGGTCACCAGCCTGGCTGCAGCCAGCGGCCAGCCCGGCGTCTGGTTGGCGGTGGCTTATTCGGCCATCGGTGCCTCGATCATTGGCCATGGCGGTTTCTACTGGTTGATCCAGCGCCACGAGGTCAACCGGATCACGCCCTACCTGCTGCTGGTGCCTGTGTTGGCAGTCCTGCTTGGCATCCTGATCTGGGGTGATCGCCCCGGCCCCCGCCTGTTGCTGGGCGGCGGCCTGGTGCTGGCCGGTGTGCTCTGGATTACCCTGCGCGCTCGCTTCCGCCGCCGCCTCCCCCAGCGCCCTCCGCCTGCGGCCTGAGCCCTGAATCGCAGCTGAAATGCCAGTTCAGAGGAGATTAAAGACGCCTGCATCACAATGACTCCACGCCGCACTTCCGGCTTGATTGTCATCAACAGGAGTCCAACCATGAAAGCCATCGCACGTTCCGTTATCGCCCTGACCGCCGTGCTGGCCGCCAGCGCGGCACTTGCCCACCCACCCTTGCCGCTGCCACCACCGCCCGGCTTCGCCACGGCCCGACATGCCCCACCACCGCCTCGCCATCAACATCCACAAGTGCGCCTGGCTACCTGGTATGCCAACGAGGCAACCCGTCAGACGACCGCGGCACGTCGCATGGGATGCGGATATTCCGGCCCACGCTGGACCACCTCCTGGCACGCCCACCACGACTGGGCGCTGACAAGCTCTTCCGCGCGCATCCACCGTGAGATCGACCGCCGCGATCAAGACCTGCACAGCTGCCGCCAGCAGTTCGTCCGCCAGCACCGACGTCACTGGCGGGGTTAGGGAGGGCGAAAAGGCGAAAGGGCGAAAGGGCGAAAGGGCTAAAGGGCTAAAGGGTTAAAGTCGCACGGCAATAAGCCCTTAGCCCCTTAGCCCCTTAGCCCCTTAGCCCCTTTTCCCGCGCCCCTCTTCCCTTCCTCACACCTTCATGGTAACGTAATAGCACGTTATTACACTATCACCCAATGAAGCAGCTCGATCAACAGCACGCCGAGGCCAATCGCGCAGCGCGCTCCAGCCTGGCCGAGGCTTTCCTGGCCATGCAAACAGCCGATGAGTGCCGCGCCCTGCTGAAGGACCTGACCACGCCGGCCGAACTGGAAGCCCTGGTTGACCGCTGGCGCGTCGTGAAATACCTGGACCAGGGCATGCCCTACCGGGAAATACACGAGCGTACCGGCGTCAGCGTGACCACCATCGGCCGGGT
>SLQY01000345.1 GCA_007131235.1 Wenzhouxiangella sp. | reverse complement strand
TAAGGCCTGAAAAACTATGTCCACGATCAATCAGCTGGTCCGCAAGCCAAGGCGGCCGAAGCAGTACAAGTCGAACGTGCCCGCGCTGGAGGCTTCGCCCCAGAAACGCGGTGTCTGTACACGCGTCTATACGACGACACCGAAGAAGCCGAACTCTGCCCTGCGCAAGGTCGCGCGCGTGCGCCTGACCAACGGGTTCGAGGTCACCAGCTACATTGGTGGCGAAGGCCATAACCTGCAGGAGCACTCGGTCGTGCTGATTCGCGGCGGCCGAGTCAAGGATTTGCCGGGTGTGCGCTATCACACCGTCCGCGGCAGCCTGGATACGGCAGGCGTGAGTGATCGGCGCCAGGGTCGTTCGAAGTACGGCGCCAAGCGCCCCAAGAAATAAGGGTAACTGTCCATGTCACGCAAACAGACCAATTTCGAGCGCGATATCCTGCCGGACCCCAAGTTCGGTAACGCGATGATTGCCCGCTTTATCAACATGGTCATGAAAAGCGGCAAGAAATCCGTCGCTGAAAAGATCGTCTATGGTGCCATTGATGAAATCCAGGGTCGCGGTCATGCCGAGCCGCTGGATGTCATCGAAAAGGCGCTGGACAACGTCAGCCCGGCGGTCGAGGTGAAATCTCGCCGTGTCGGTGGCGCGACCTACCAGGTGCCCGTCGAAGTTCGGCCGAAGCGCCGCCAGACCCTGGCCATGCGCTGGGTCATTGATGCGGCCCGCAAGCGCGGCGAGCCAAGCATGCCGCGTCGCCTGGCCGGCGAGCTGATGGATGCCATGGAGGAGCGTGGCTCCGCGGTCAAGAAACGTGAAGACGTGCACCGCATGGCTGAAGCCAACAAGGCCTTCTCGCACTACCGCTGGTAGTGCCCGATTCGACTACAGAGGTTTAAGTACCGTGTCCCGCAAAGTTTCCATTGAGCGCTACCGGAATATCGGCATCATGGCTCACATTGATGCCGGCAAGACCACCACCACCGAGCGAATTCTGTTCTACACCGGTGTTTCCCACAAGCTGGGTGAAGTGCATGACGGTAATGCCGTGATGGACTGGATGGAGCAGGAGCAGGAGCGCGGCATCACCATCACTTCGGCGGCCACCACCTGTTTCTGGAAGGGCATGGACCAGGACTGGCCTGAGTATCGAATCAATATCATCGATACCCCGGGACACGTCGACTTCACTATCGAAGTCGAGCGTTCCCTGCGCGTACTTGATGGTGCGGTTGCCGTGTTCTGTGCTGTCGGTGGCGTTGAGCCGCAGTCGGAAACGGTGTGGCGCCAGGCGACCAAGTACGCCGTGCCACGCATGTGCTTCGTCAACAAGATGGATCGCACCGGTGCCAACTTCGAACGCGTAGTCGGTCAGATCAAGGATCGTCTCGGTGCCAATCCGGTGCCGATCCAGTGGCCGATTGGTGCCGAAGAGAACTTCGAAGGCGTTATCGACCTGGTCAAGATGCGTGCCATCTACTGGGACGTGGAGAACATGGGCACGACTTACGAAGCTCGTGACATTCCGGCCGAGCTGGCCGACGCGGCTGCCGCGGCACGCGAGCGCATGATCGAGGCCGCCGCCGAGGCGATCGAAGAGTTGATGGAAAAGTACCTCGAAGGCGAAGAGCTGACCGAGGAAGAGATCATGAACGGTCTGCGTACCGGCACGCTCAACAATGAGCTTGTCCCGGTGTTGTGTGGAACCGCGTTCAAGAACAAGGGCGTACAGGCGCTGCTGGATGCCGTCGTTCAGTACATGCCGTCGCCGACCGAGGTCAAGGCAATCCGGGGCCTGGATGATGATGACCAGGAAGTCACCCGTCCGTCCGACGACAGCGCGCCTTTCGCGGCGCTTGCGTTCAAGATTGCAACCGACCCGTTTGTCGGCACCCTGACCTTTATCCGGGTGTATTCCGGCGTCCTGAAGTCGGGCGATACCGTGTTCAACCCGATCAAGGGCAAGAAGGAACGGATTGGACGTATCCTCCAGATGCACGCCAACACGCGTGAGGAACTGAAGGAGGTTTACGCTGGTGATATCGCAGCAGCCGTTGGTCTGAAGGACGTCACCACCGGTGACACCTTGTGCGATACCGGCAATGTCGTGACCCTGGAGCGGATGGAGTTCCCGGAGCCGGTGATCTCGGTTGCCGTCGAACCCAAGACCAAGGGTGACCAGGAAAAGATGGGCATCGCCCTGTCCAAGCTGGCCCAGGAAGATCCGTCGTTCCGCGTCCGTACCGACGAAGAGTCGGGCCAGACCATCATTTCCGGAATGGGTGAGCTGCACCTGGACATCATCGTTGATCGCCTGCGTCGCGAATTCAAGGTCGAGGCCAACGTCGGCAAGCCGCAGGTTGCCTATCGCGAAACCATTCGCAAGGCAGTCGAGGCTGAAGGCAAGTTTGTTCGCCAGTCGGGTGGTCGCGGTCAGTACGGTCACGTCAAGATCAAGCTTGAGCCCATGGAAGAAGGCGGTGGTTTCGAGTTTGTCGACGAGATTGTCGGCGGCGTCGTTCCCAAGGACTATATCGGTGCGGTAGGCAAGGGCATCGAGGAGCAGATGAACAATGGTGTGCTGGCCGGCTATCCCATGGTAGACGTGCGGGCTCGTTTGTTCGACGGTTCCTACCATGAAGTCGACTCCAGCGAAATGGCGTTCAAGATCGCCGGTTCCATGGCGTTCAAGAATGGCGCAATGCAGGCCAGTCCGGTCCTGCTTGAGCCGATCATGAAGGTCGAGGCGGTTACGCCGGAAGACTACATGGGTGACGTGATGGGTGATCTCAATCGCCGTCGCGGCCTGGTCCAGGGCATGGAAGATGCACCGGCCGGAAAAGTAATTCGTGCCAACGTCCCGCTGGCCGAGATGTTTGGTTACGCAACCGACCTGCGCTCGATGAGCCAGGGCCGTGCCACCTACTCGATGGAATTCCTGCACTACGCGGAAGCCCCGAACAGTGTGGCCGAAGAAGTCATGAAGAAGACGGCCTGATCGGTCGTCAGCAAGCAAAGCATAAGGAACGCAACCATGTCCAAGGCAAAGTTCGAACGTAGCAAGCCGCATGTGAATGTGGGCACGATTGGTCACGTTGACCACGGCAAGACGACGCTGACGGCGGCACTGACGAAGGTGTGTGCCGAGGCGCGT
>SLQY01000273.1 GCA_007131235.1 Wenzhouxiangella sp. | reverse complement strand
GAAGAGCTCGAGGCTCGCCGCTATCGGCGCGTCTGCTGATCTTGTGGCTATCCGGCCCGGTTCGCAGCATTGTGCCGCTGCGGGGTCAGTTTTTGCGGGCCCGGCACAGCCACAGGCCAAAGACCAGCCATAGCAACATGGCCACGCTGGTGCCGATCAGAACCGGTACCGGACCGAACTGGTAGATCAAGGGCAGCGACGCGGCGGTGAACAGGCCGCCGCCCACGATCGGCTCGAACAGCAGCTGCTTGTAGCCGAAGGCTTCCATGGCGCCGCTGCGACCGCGCGGGTCAGCCATGCGCACCAGCAGCAGACCAACCACGGTCATCCCCATACCCTGGCCGAAGTTGGCCAGGCCGTTGGTCACCCAGTCATTCGGGAACATCCAGCGCGCCAGCACCAGGAAGCCGAACAGGTTCCAGACGACGCCGGCGACGATCAGCGACAGTAAGACGATCATATTGTCGCCCAGTACCTGGAGTGACAAGGTGGCCAGCGCTGCGACGATCAGCAGGTCCAGGGCCACGCCGCCGATGCGGTTGATCAATCCCCGGCTGATCAGTCGGGCATACCCCAGGTGGGAACCTAGCAACTGGACAATCACGCCGCCAATCATGGCCAGCGGAAACAGCGGGATGTGCTCGATCAGCTCCGGCCAACCCAAGGGCATCAGCAAGTGCTTTTCGAGCCGTATCAGCCCTTCCAGCAACAGCCAACCCAGACTTACAGCAACGGCGACAAAACCCAGATGCACCGACAGCGGCTCGATTGACTGGTCCTGAAAATGCGCTTCAGGCGCTTCGAGGTTCTCGGGGCTGCTCATGGCCTCGTTTTCATCCTCGTCTATTTTACCGGGCGGATCAATATGACCCCGCCAGACCGCCCAGTTGATCATCACGGTGCCCAGAATGACGCCAAAGACCACGCCGAAAGTCGCGAGCCCCAGGGCAAGGTCGGCACCGTTTGCAAAGCCCAGCTCGCGGAAAGTGTCGCCCAAACCAGCTGCGGTGCCGTGACCGCCCTCGAAGCCGATTTCTATCAAGGCGCCTGCCATCGGGTCGATCCCTGTCAGCGGCGTCAACAACAGAACGACCAGGCTCAGGCCGACTACGTATTGCCCCCAGGCCAGGGTCTGGCCGTGGGCAACCATGGGGCCGGCCTTGCGCCAAATTTCGCGCGGCGATGAAATTGATTTGCCCAGAAAGAGTGCGGCAAAAACGATGCTGATCAGCAGACCCGGCATGGCTGACCAGACGGTCAGGATCGGATCGCTCCAGAGCCCGTTCGACCAGTCTTCAGCTGGCAGCAGGTTTCCCAGCACCTGCGGGCCCAATAACAGGGCCAGGGTGCCGGCGATGATCGATGAGGGCAGAAAAAGGCGCTGAAGAACACCAATGCGGCGTCGCAGCCACTTGGCGACAAGAATCAGGGCGGCGATCACCAGCACCGCCAGCAGGGTAGTTTCGGTTGTCATGTTTGATAGACGATCATGATGATTTCCTGATTGAGGTCCTCCTGACGCAAACCACTGGATTCTACCTTCGGCTTTGATTGTTTTTCTGAAGAGGCGGCGAATCCTGGCCCGAGGCGACACTGCCGCCCGCCTTCCATTGCCTGCCCTGAATCAACGTGACAGCGCCCGTGCGGGCCGACTGCTGTGTAAAGACGGCCTGTCGGATCAGGCGCCCGGCAATGACCCGATAGACAATGCCGCGCAAGCGGCCAATCAGCACCGGATTGGTCGCAAGGAGAAGCCGCAACGGAGATGGAAGGCTCAATACCCACGCGCGACGGCTTCGCTCCCTTACTGCATGCGTTTCGCGCAAGACGTGCTGTCGCTCTCGCCTGCGCTGACGAATCGGCCGCTCCGGCAACACCTGGTCGATCAGCCAGGCCGCGGCATCGGCCATGCGGCGAATTAGGTAACGCTCAGAGTCACTGTGCTGGCGCGCTTCGGGGCAGCAGACGATCGAATTCCCGTTTACCGGAGGCGTAGCATTCGCAGACGCAACTTTCCAATCCGCTTTTATTGAGCACGGTGAGATGGCTGCGGCGGTAACGAATGAAGCCAACGTCCTGCAATTGTTGGGCGGCCAGGGTAATCCCTTCCCGGGACACACCGAGCATGCCGGCGATCAACGACTGGGTCGTCATGAATTGACCCGAATTTGATCGATCAAAACCCTGCAGCAAGCTGCGACACAACTGCTGCTTCAGGGAATGGTGCCGATTGCAGCCCGCGTTCCGGGAAATCTGGCCGATCAGCGTCAGAGTGTAGCGCAACATCACGTCCTGCAGCGGCCGGCTGCGGGCAAACGCCCGTCTCAGCAAGCCACTTTCGAGACGATAGGCGTAGCCGGCCGTCTGTACCATGGCTGAACTTGGCGTGGTATCACCGCCCAGAAACAATGAAATGCCGACCATTCCCTCACTGCCCACCGATGCGGTTTCGGAGGAAGGGCCGGAAGCCGTCACATAGTGCATAGATGCGATCGAAGTGGTCGGGAAATACGCGTGTTTCAGCTGCTCCCCCGGTTCGTAGATGATCCTGCCAACGGGCAGCAAATCCAGTTCGAGATGTCCAGACAGGTGCTCCAGCTCTGATTTTGGCAATGCCGCTAGAATTCGATTCTGAGTCGGGCAAGAAAGCGACTGCAAACAAGAGCTGCGCATCTCCGTTTTCCTAGTTTATGTTTACTTCAACACCGATACCGCGGTACCCGATAAAGCGGCAGGACTTGTTGAACATCGGCTCTCCGCTTACCCGGTATGAGCGCGTTGAACCATCGGAATCAGCACGACTGAAAGGGAGGTCCAGGAAAGGCTGTCGGTCGGCGATACAAGCGCGCAAGGCCTCCAGCTCGGTTTCATCGCAACCCGACGCCTCGGCTCTCGTGGCATCACCGACCAGGCCCTCGACCTGGATTCCGAGCATCTCCAGAACCGGACCTGAAACCTTCGTGAAGTTGCCTTCTTCATCCTGTTCCCAATACCAGTCAGAAGCCAGCTCGGTCAGGCTGCGATAACGGGCCTCGCTCTCGAGCAGCTCGGCGGTTCGTTGCTCTACCGCTCGCTCCAGCTCGGCGTTGTAGCCCAGGAGCTTTTTATACAACAACCTGACCTCCAGCATGTTGTAGATGCGTGTCTTGACCTCGATCAG
>SLQY01000310.1 GCA_007131235.1 Wenzhouxiangella sp. | reverse complement strand
GCAGCCTCGCCGGGATCACCGCCTGCCATCTGGCGCAGCACGTAGTGAAGAATGCCACCATGACGGTAGTACTCGACTTCCTTGGGCGTATCCAGACGAACGCGCGCCTTGAACTCGATCTTCGAGCCGTCGGTCCTGGTCGCAGTAACGTCCACTTCCTTGGCCGTGCCGTCGCCCAGGCCGATGATGTCGTAGGTCTCGGTGCCGTCGAGATCCAGGCTGTCTGGCGTGTCGCCATCGATGAAGTTGAGTGGCAAGACTCCCATGCCAACCAGGTTGGAGCGGTGGATACGCTCGAAACTTTCGCAAATGACTGCCTTGATGCCAAGCAAGCGGGTGCCCTTGGCGGCCCAGTCACGAGAGGAACCGGATCCGTATTCCTTGCCAGCAATCACGATCAGCGGTGTGTCGTCGGCCTGGTACTTGACGGCCGCATCATAAATCGGCATGACGGCATCGTCGGGCAGGTACTTGGTGAAGCCACCCTCGGTTCCGGGGGCAATCTGGTTGCGGATGCGGACATTGGCAAAGGTGCCGCGCATCATGACCTGGTGGTTGCCGCGACGGGAGCCGTAGGAATTGAAGTCCACCGGTGATACGCCGTTTTTCTGCAGGTACTCACCTGCCGGCGAGTCGGCCTTGATATTTCCGGCCGGCGAAATATGGTCGGTGGTGACCGAGTCGCCCAACTTGGCCAGTACCCGCGCACCGTGGATGTCAGATACGCCTGCTACCTCCATGTCCATACCCTCGAAGTAGGGCGGGTTCTGGACGTAGGTTGAATCGTCATCCCAGGCAAACATCTCGCCGGTCGGGGTGTCCATGCGCTTCCATCGATCGTCCCCTTCGAAGACGTTTTTGTAAGAGGCCTGGAACATCTCGGACGAAACGTTCTTGGCGATGAATTCCTGCAGTTCCTTTGCGTCCGGCCAGATGTCCTTCAGGAACACAGGGTTGCCATCGGGGTCTTCGCCCAGCGGGTCATTGATCAGATCGGCATCCATGCGCCCGGCAATGGCGTAGGCGACGACCAGCGGTGGCGAGGCCAGGTAATTCATCTTGATTTCAGCATGAATTCGGCCTTCGAAGTTGCGATTGCCCGACAGCACGGAGCACACGACCATGTCGCGGTCCTTGACCGCCGCCTCGATTGCTTCCGGCAGGGGGCCTGAGTTGCCGATGCAGGTCGTGCAGCCGTAGCCGACGGTGTAGAAACCGAGTGCCTCCAGGTCATCGACCAGTCCAGCCTTGGTCAGGTAGTCGGTGACCACCTTGGAGCCTGGAGCCAGCGAGGTCTTGACCCACGGCTTGACGTTCAGTCCGCGCTGCCGGGCATTGCGTGCCAGCAGGCCCGCGCCCAGCATGACCGCCGGGTTGGATGTGTTGGTGCAGGACGTGATCGCTGCAATGACCACCGCGCCGTCCTTGAGCAGGAAGGTCTGGTCCTTGTAGGTGACTTCCGCGCAGCCCGGCTGAATGCCAGCGCCGACCGCAGTGCCGCCACCCTCGCCCTTGAACCGGGCGTCTTCCTTGTCGTGTGCGGCATCCCGGTCGGCTGTCATTGTGTTTTTGGCGGCCAGGAAGTCATTCTTGGCGTTGCTCAACAGCACGCGATCCTGCGGGCGCTTCGGCCCGGCCAGGCTTGGCACGACCTCGCCCATGTCTAGCTCGATGATGTCGGTGTAGCGCGGATCGGCATCACCGTCCGCGCGCCACATGCCCTGGGCGCGGGCATAGTTTTCAACCAGCTCGCGGTGACCAGCGCTGCGCCCTGACAGCTCCATGTAACGAATGGTTTCGGCGTCGATCGGAAAAATGGCGCAGGTCGAGCCGAACTCCGGCGACATGTTGCCAATGGTGGCCCGATCAGCCAGGGGCAGGTGCGACAGGCCGTCGCCGAAGAACTCGACGAACTTGCCAACCACGCCCTTCTCGCGAAGTATCTCGGTAATGGTCAGGACCAGGTCAGTCGCGGTCGTACCTTCCGGCAGCTTGCCGTTGAGTTTGAAGCCGATCACCTGAGGAATCAGCATCGAGATCGGCTGGCCGAGCATGGCCGCTTCGGCCTCGATGCCGCCCACGCCCCAGCCCAGGATGCCCAGGCCGTTGATCATGGTGGTATGGGAGTCGGTACCCACCACGGTGTCGGGCCACGCCATCAGCTCATCGTCGACCTTTTCGCCGAAAACCACGCGCGAGAGATGTTCAAGGTTGACCTGGTGGACGATACCAGTGTTGGGTGGCACTACCTTGAAGTTGTCAAAGGCCCCCTGGCCCCAGCGCAGGAATGCGTAGCGTTCCTTGTTGCGCTGAAATTCGATCTCGTTGTTCAGGTCCAGCGCGTCGGCACGACCGTAGTTGTCAACCTGGACAGAGTGATCGATGACCAGTTCGGCCGGAGAAAGTGGGTTGATGCGCTTGGGGTCGCCGCCAAGCTTTTTCATCGCGTCGCGCATGGCAGCCAGATCGACGATGGCCGGTACGCCGGTGAAATCCTGCAGAACCACCCGTGCCGGCGTGAACGAGATCTCGGTGGCGGGTTCATCGTCAGCCTTCCAGTTGGCCAGGCCGGCAATATCATCGGCGGTGATGTTCACGCCGTCTTCGTGACGCAGCAGGTTCTCGAGCAGGATTTTCAGAGAATAGGGCAGCCGATTGACGCTGTCGTGTTTTTCGGCCAGCTTTTTCAGGCTGTAAAAACCGAAGCGCTTGCCATCGGCTTCGAAACTGTCGCGGCAGCCAAGCTCGTCACGCATGGGGAGTCTCCTCAAGTACTTTCAATGGGTAAGGGAACGGTCTTTCACGCCGATCCATTCAAACCATCATTTTACCATGCCGTGATCCCGGCGCGCCCACGGGCGAGGACCTTCAAGGCCCGGGCTAAATCTTGTCGATTTTCAGCCAAGCTGGCCGCTGGCGCAGTCTAAAAAATTCAGGCTGCCAACAGGGCCTGGGCCTGGCCAAGCATCTTGCGCCGCTGAAACACAAGCCGCCATTGCCGGCCGCCCACCTGGCGCCAGAGAAATGCTGACCGGATCCCGGCCAGGAGCAGGGCGCGGATGAACGCTACCTTCTCGGGTTGTTTCAGGTATTCCGGCTTGCCATTGATCGACAGGCGGAAGTCCAGGCTCGAAATGTGACGCTGGTAGGCGTCGGCAAGCTGACTGAGAACGCTTTCATCCAGGACTTCCTCGCTATCCTGCCACGCTGACTCGATTAACTCGATTTCGCGCCCCAGCTCGGCCTGACGCTTGCCGTCGCGCACGACCTGGCCGGCCAGCTTCGCGATCCCCAGCGCATAGTTGAGGCTCTGCAGATTCTCCTGGCCGCTGCGGGCGCTGAACAGCTCGACCATGACCCTCAGGCCCATCCGAACGCCACCGATGCCACCAAACACCGCTTCGGTAGATTCCGGTGCCATGGCGAAGATGCTGCCCAGGCTGGCGCGAGCCGCTGTCTGACTGCAGGTGCCTGACGTGGCGGTCTGGCGCACCAGTTCGCTGGCCTGCAGCATTCCGGCAAAAGCGATCGTGGCTTCTCTCATGTTTTGGCTTCGGTGTCCTTGTCTGGTTGGGTTAGTGGGGTGGGCAGCGGCGCGTTGCAAGTCTGGATCACCCCACCACCCAGGCATTCATCGCCATCGTACAACACCACTGATTGACCCGGGGTCACGGCGCGCTGCGGTTGATCGAAGGTCAGCTCCAGTTGGTCAGCGTCCAGTTCGACGATGCGGCAGGGCTGGTCTGGCTGCCGATAGCGAACCTTGGCCGAGAGTCTCGAGCCGACGGCGGGCGGCTGGCCGGAGATCCAGTTCAGCCTGGCCGCGACAAGCCGGGTCGACATCAACAGCCGGTGCTGGCCATCCTGAACCACGAACAGCCGATTGCCGGCGAGGTCCTTGCAGGCGACAAACCAGGGCGCTTCGGGAAATCCCCGTACCCCGCCGATATCCAGTCCCTTGCGCTGCCCCAGCGTGTAATGAATCAGGCCCCGGTGAGTGCCGATTGTCTGCCCGTCACTGGTGCAGATCTCTCCGGGCTCGGCTTTCAGGTAGCGCGCGATGAAGCTGTCGAAGTTGCGTTCGCCGATAAAGCAGATGCCGGTCGAGTCCTTCTTTCGGGCAACCGGCAGGTCGGCCTGGTCGGCCAGCCGGCGAACTTCTGCTTTCTGCAGATCGCCGAGGGGGAACAACGCTACCCGCAGTTGTTCCTGGGTCAGGGCATGGAGAAAGTACGACTGGTCCTTGCCCGCATCGACCCCCTTGAGCAGAGCGACCGAGCCATCCGGGTTATCGCGACGGCGAGCGTAGTGACCGGTGGCGACATAAGTGGCACCGAGATCACGTGCGTGTTCGACAAAGGCCTTGAACTTGATTTCGCGATTGCACAGGATGTCCGGGTTGGGAGTGCGACCAGCGGCCAGCTCGGCGAGAAAGTGTTCGAACACCTCTTCCCAGTACTCGAGGGCAAAATTGCGGCCATGGAAATCGATGCCGAGCAGTTCGCTGACCTGACGCGCGTCAGCCGCGTCGGCTTCGGCGGTGCAGCCGCCCTCGGTATCCTCTTCTTCCCAGTTTTTCATGAACATGGCGGCGATGCGTTCGCCACGTTGTTGCAGTAGCCAGGCAGTCGTTGCCGAATCGACGCCGCCTGATAGCGCCACCATGATCAGGGGTTTGCGATCATTCATGGCCACGGATATTGGGGGTGAAGGGCAAAAGCTAAAGGCTACTCGCCGAACAATTCCGGGCTCATCAAGTCGATGAAGCGCTCGGCCTGGGGGGACAGGTAAGCGCCGCGACGCATGACAACCCCGTAGGATCGCTGCGGAAAGTAATCGCTCATGTCGCGCACCAGCAAGCGCTCGCGATCGGCCTCGGTGATGCAGATGCTGGTAACGATTGAAATGCCCAGACCGAGGCTGACGTAACGCTTGATCACCTCCCAGCCGCCAACTTCCAGGGTGACTCGAAACGGCAGGCGGTGTTTTTGAAAGACCAGGTCGACGAGCTGATAGGTGGTTCGACGCCGCGGCGGCAGGATCAGACCATGCGGGCTGATGTCGGCCAGGTTCAGTTTGCGCTTTCGGCTCAGCGGGTGATCCGGGCTCATGATCAGAACCGGGTTGAACCGGTAAATCGGTCGATAGTGAATATCCGCCGGGACGTCGAGCATGGAGCCGACGGCAAAGTCGACCTCGTCATCGCGAATCATGCCCAGGCCATCGGCGCCGGAGACATTATGAAAATGCACGAAAATGCCGGGATGCTTGCGCCGGAACCGAGTCAGCAGTGCTGGCAGCAGATGCATGATGGTCGACTCGCCGGCGGCGATGCGGACTTCGCCGGAGTCCAGCGAACCGTAGCGCTTGGCGAAGTCATCGGGCAGGGCATCAAGGCGGTCCACGAGTGGGCGCGCGATTTCGAGCAGCGCCTTGCCGGCCGGCGTCAACTGCATGCGCGGACCGTGACGCTCGAACAGCACCGTCTCCAGGCCATCCTCGAGGGCGCGAATTTGCTGGCTGACCGACGGCTGGCTCAGAAACAACTTCTCGGCGGCTGCCGATACACTGCCATTTCGGGCCGTGTGTATGAACGCGCGCAAATGTTTGAGCAGGTTACCTTTGTACATGCAAGTGGAAAGGGGTTGGCTGAGTGGGCGGGCAGGGAGTCACGGCCGATTGCTATTCCTTCCCGGATCTGCTGTATTGAATAAACCAATACTTTAGATCAAAACATTTGATTTGCCAAATAGCGCGCCCAGGGACTACCCTTCACTTTTAACCATACGCTAGCGAACGGAGTGCCATGAACCAGCCCACCCAGCATTACTCGGGAGACAGTCTCAAGGCAGACACAGTGCAGCCTGACATCGTATCGGCGTTGCCCGAGGGCGCGAAGCATCTCTTCTCCACCGGCATGTTGAACCTGCTTGGAAAGCTGGGGCAGAAGTATCGCGGACGGGTTGATGAGTTGCTGGCGGCCAGGCGTGAGCGCCAGGCCCGGTTCAATGCTGGCGATGTGCCGGATTTCGATCCCGAGACGGCGGCTATCCGCGAAGGCAATTGGCGAGTGGCCAGGATTCCTGCTGACTTGCGCGACCGGCGCGTCGAGATTACCGGGCCGGTGGACCGCAAGATGATCATCAATGCCCTGAATTCGGGTGCCAGGGTGTTCATGGCCGACTGCGAGGATTCATCGACCCCGACCTGGAGCAACATGATTGAAGGCCAGGTCAATCTCTTCGATGCGGTCCGACGGACCATCGACCTGAAAGCGCCGGGCGGCAAGCATTACCGGCTCGATCCAGACCCGGCCGTGCTGATCGTTCGGCCTCGTGGATGGCACCTGGATGAAAAGCACGTGCTCGTTGACGGCAAGCCCTTGCCGGGTGGCTTGTTCGATGCGGCCGTCTACCTGTTCAACAATGCCGAGTCGCTGCTCGCCCAGGGCACTGGCCCCTATCTCTACCTGCCCAAGCTGGAGCACTGGCGCGAGGCGGAGCTGTGGGAGTCTGTCCTGACCGACATTGAGCAGGCCTTGCAGATCGAGCCGGGCACCATCAAGGTCACGATTCTGATCGAGACGCTACCGGCGGTCTTCCAGATGGACGAGATCCTGCACGCGCTTCGCACTCGCATCGTCGGGCTGAACTGCGGTCGCTGGGATTACATCTTCAGTTATATCAAGTGCTTCCAGAAACATCCTGATAAAGTCCTTCCGGACCGTGCCCAGGTCACCATGGGCGTCCCGTTCCTGCGCGCCTATTCCCAGTTACTAATTCGAACCTGCCACGCCCGCGGTGCGTTCGCCATGGGCGGCATGGCGGCCCAGATTCCGATCAAGGGTGACGCGGCGGCCAACGAGCAGGCACTCAAAAGGGTGCGCGAAGACAAGGAGCGCGAAGCTGGAGACGGGCATGACGGTACCTGGGTGGCCCATCCCGGCCTGATTCCGGTCGCGATGGAGATCTTCGATCGTCATCTCGGCGACCACGCCAACCAGGTTCACCGTCTGCGCGAGGATGTCAGCGTGGCCGCTGCCGACTTGATCGAGCCTTGTGGTGGAACCATCACCGAGGCAGGCGTGCGTGGCAACCTGAACGTGGCCATCCGTTACATGGCGGCCTGGCTGAGCGGCCAGGGATGCGTGCCGATCAACCACTTGATGGAAGACGCGGCGACCGCCGAGATTGCCAGGGCCCAGGTCTGGCAGTGGATTCGCCACCCGGCCGGACGCCTGGAAGACGGGCGTGACATCGATCACGCTTTGATCAAGCGCTGGCAGGCCGAAGAGCTCGCGCTTATCCGCCAGGATGTCGGCGCCGAGGCCTTCGACCAGGGTCGTTATGGCGAGGCCGATGAGCTGCTCGCCGAGGTGACGGCCAGCGATGATTTCGTCGAATTTCTTACCTTGCCGGCCTACCAGAGGCTGGATTGAAAGCAACACCCAAC
The DNA here is from genome assembly GCA_007131235.1 of Wenzhouxiangella sp. GTDB lineage: Bacteria > Pseudomonadota > Gammaproteobacteria > Xanthomonadales > Wenzhouxiangellaceae > Wenzhouxiangella. The sequence goes on along the minus strand of SLQY01000310.1, from coordinate 26,564 downwards.
CTGCAGTTTTTGTACACGGAGCGAATTGAAATGACCAACGTAAGCAGCATCATCGAGATGGAAAAGGACTGGCTGGAGAATCCGCGCTGGAAGGGCGTGGAGCGGCCGTACGACGCCGCCGAGGTGATGCGTCTGCGCGGCAGTATCACGATTGAATACACCCTGGCGCGCATGGGAGCCGAGAAACTCTGGCGGTTGATGCACGATGAGCCTTTTGTCAATGCGCTGGGCGCGCTGACCGGTAACCAGGCCATGCAGCAGGTCCGTGCCGGGCTCAATGCGATCTACCTGTCTGGCTGGCAGGTGGCCGCGGATGCCAACCTGGCAGGCCAGATGTATCCCGACCAGTCCCTGTATCCGGCCGACTCGGTCCCGGCCGTGGTCAAGCGCATCAACAATACCTTCCAGCGCGCCGACCAGATCCAGACCATGGAGGGCAAGGGCGACATCGATTGGTTTGCCCCGATCGTGGCCGATGCAGAAGCCGGATTCGGCGGTGTACTCAACGCCCACGAACTGATGAAGGCCATGATCGAGGCCGGTGCGGCGGGCGTTCACTTCGAGGACCAGCTGGCCTCGGCCAAGAAATGTGGTCACATGGGCGGCAAGGTACTGGTTCCGACCCAGGAGGCGGTGCAGAAGTTGGTGGCAGCCCGACTGGCGGCCGATATCTGCAATGTACCGACCATCATCGTTGCAAGAACCGATGCCATGGGTGCCGATCTGCTGACCAGCGACATTGACGAGCGCGATCGGGAGTTCATGACCGGCGAGCGTACCGTGGAGGGCTTCCACCGAGTGCGCGCCAGCCATGAGCAGGCCGTGGCCCGAGGACTGGCCTACGCCCCGTATGCCGACCTGGTCTGGTGCGAGACCTCCACACCGAACCTGGATCAGGCCAAGGACTTTGCCGAGGCCATCCGGGGCAAGTATCCGAACAAGATGCTGGCCTACAACTGCTCGCCGAGCTTCAACTGGAAAAAGAACCTGTCAGATGCCGATATCGCGCGGTTCCAGCGCGAGCTTGGTGCCATGGGATACAAGTTCCAGTTCATTACCCTGGCGGGCTTCCATGCCCTCAATCACTCCATGTTCCAGCTCGCCCGTGACTACAAGGCACGCCAGATGGAGGCCTACGTCGAGCTGCAGGAAGCGGAGTTCGCCGCCGAGTCGCAGGGCTACACGGCCACCCGCCACCAGCGTGAAGTCGGAACGGGCTACTTTGATCAACTGACCCAGGCCATCAGCGCCGGGCAGTCGTCACTCAGTGCCTTGAAGGGCTCGACAGAAGAAGACCAGTTCGAAGAAAAAGTCGGGGCCTGATCGGGCCTCGACTGCCGCTCCCTGCCAACCTGGCAGGGAGATGGTTGAAAAGCAATTGACTCTGCCGCAGTATGTTGTCGATTCTTGCAACCGAAGCGCGGCATCCATGAGCGAAAACGAACAACACCCAGACTACTCCGCCGGCGACGGCCTGGCGCTGCAGGAAGCCAGCCCCAAAGTCAAGAAACCGCCGCTGTACCGCGTTGTCCTGCTCAACGACGACTACACGCCAATGGACTTCGTTGTGCAAGTTCTCAAGCGTTTCTTTGGCCTTTCCCACGACCGCGCCACGACCGTGATGCTGCATATCCATACGCGTGGACGGGGTGTGGCCGGTGTTTACACCTACGAAATTGCCGAAACCAAGGTCATCATGGTCAACGACTACGCCCGCGAACACGAGCACCCGCTGCAGTCGACGCTGGAAGAAGCCGGTGAGTCGTGAGTGTTTGCCCACACCGCACTGAATCATCTTCCGTCATACTGGTCTGAAATCTGACGAACCACCGAGCAAAGTCATCATGTTCAGCAAGGATCTCGAGCTCTCCATCTCCCAGGCCTATCACACGGCCCGCAGCAAACGCCACGAGTTCCTGACCGTGGAACATCTGCTGCTGGCCTTGCTCGACAACAAGTCGGCGCGAGAAGTGCTCGACGCCTGTGGCGTCGACATCAAGCGGCTGGGACATGAACTGGGCCAGGTACTGGATGAGACCATTCCGGTGTTGTCGGCTGCCGACCAGCGCGATACCCAGCCAACCGTGGGCTTTCAGCGCGTCCTACAGCGCGCCCTCTACCATGTGCAGTCGGCCGAACGCAAGGAAGTGCTGGGTGCCAACGTGCTGGTGGCCATTTTCGGAGAAAAGGACTCGCACGCGGTCTACCTGCTGGGCAAGCAGGACCTGGCCCGCCTGGACGTGGTGAACTTCATTTCTCACGGTATCGCCAAGAAAGAGGCCCAGGAAGGGGCAGCGGAGCCGGTCCAGAAAATTGATGGACAGGGCGACGAGGAAGGCAAGTCGGCCCTGGCCGCCTACGCGGTCAATCTCAACGAGCGGGCGCGTGCCGACAAGATCGACCCCCTGATCGGCCGGGCGCTGGAGGTCGAACGCACGATCCAGATCCTGTGCCGCCGCCGCAAGAACAATCCCCTCTACGTCGGCGAGTCCGGGGTGGGCAAGACTGCGCTGGCCGAGGGCCTGGCCCGGCGGATTGTCGAAAAGGAAGTCCCGGAGATACTGCTTGACGCCGAAATCTGGGCCCTGGACCTGGGCGCTCTGCTGGCGGGCACCAAGTATCGCGGCGACTTCGAGAAGCGCCTGAAGTCGGTTTTGTCAGAGCTTCGTCAGCGCGACAAGTCGGTTTTGTTCATTGACGAGATTCACACCATTATCGGGGCAGGGGCCGCCTCGGGTGGGGTCATGGATGCGTCCAACCTGATCAAGCCGGTGTTGGCCAACGGCGAGCTGCGCTGCATTGGTTCGACCACGTTTGATGAGTACCGCGGCATCTTCGAAAAAGACAGGGCACTGGCCCGCCGCTTCCAGAAGATCGATATCGTCGAGCCCACCGTCGGTGAAACCATCGAAATTCTCAATGGCCTCAAGCACCGCTTCGAGGAGCACCACGGGGTTCGTTACTCGCCGGATGGGCTGGAAGCAGCCGCCACCCTGTCAGCTCGGCACATCAACGACCGGCATCTGCCGGACAAGGCGATTGACGTCATCGATGAAGCTGGCGCGCGCGAGCGCCTGAAAGACGAGGCCGACCGCGTCGAGACCATCGGCGTTCATGAAATCGAGGAAGTCGTGGCCCGCATGGCGCGCATTCCACCGCGCCAGGTGTCGCGTTCCGATCGGGATGCGCTCAAGACCCTCGAGCGCGATCTGAGAATGGTCGTGTTCGGCCAGGATGAGGCAATCACCACGCTGGCAGCGGCCATCAAGATGTCTCGCTCCGGACTGGGCGATGCCGATCGGCCGATTGGCAGTTTCCTCTTCGCCGGTCCGACCGGTGTCGGCAAGACCGAAGTCACCCGCCAGCTGTCCATGACCCTGGGCATCGAGCTGATCCGCTTCGACATGTCGGAATACATGGAAGCGCATACCGTGTCGCGCCTGGTGGGTGCACCGCCGGGATACGTCGGCTTTGATCGTGGCGGCCTGTTGACCGAGGCGGTTACCCAGACGCCCCACGCCGTGCTGTTGCTGGACGAAATCGAGAAGGCTCACCCGGATGTCTACAATCTGCTGTTGCAGATCATGGACCACGGCAAGTTGACCGATGCCAACGGCCGTGCCGCCGACTTCCGCAACGTGATCCTGGTGATGACGACCAATGCCGGGGCCGCCTTGATGAACCGACGCGGTATCGGTTTTACGAAGTCCGATCATGCGACCGACGGCATGGAAGCGATCCGTCGCCAGTTCACGCCCGAATTCCGCAACCGCCTCGATGCCGTTATCCAGTTTTCTTCCCTGCCACTGGAAGTCATCATGAAGGTGGTCGACAAGTTCCTGATGGACCTGGAGAATCAGCTGGCCGACAAGGGCGTCACGCTGGAGGTCAACCAGGCCGCGCGGCAGTGGTTGGCCGAGCACGGCTTCGATGAGCAGATGGGAGCGCGACCCATGAAACGGGTGATACAGGACAACATCAAGCGTCCCCTGGCCGATGAGCTTCTATTCGGAGAGTTGTCTGAACACGGTGGAACGGTCACCGTCGAAGTCGCCGAGGACAAGTCCAGACTGGCCTTGAGTGTCAAGGCCGCAAATGGTTCTGAGGCAGTGCCGGCCTCGCCTGAGGCCTGAGCCGAATGCAGACCTACTTCATGCGGTAGGTGATTCTGCCCTTGGTGAGGTCGTACGGGGTCATTTCGACCTTGACCCGGTCTCCGGTGAGGATGCGGATGTAGTTCTTTCGCATGCGGCCGGAAATATGTGCGGTGATGACGTGTCCGTTATCCAGTTCCACACGGAACATGGTGTTTGGCAGAGTGTCGAGCACCTTGCCTTCCATTTCTAAATGATCGTCTTTCGGCATAACCTTTGAGTGGGCGTGTTAAAACCGAGCTATTGTGCCATCTTTGGCGGAAGACGCAAGCAAAAGCGCGATCGCCAGCCCCGAAAAGTGGGTTTTCACTCGGGAATTTGGTGGGGCGTCCTGAGTTGCTCGGGCCGAAAACCGGCGGCAACTCGATAGTACAGGGTGCGAATGACTTCGCCATCGCGCATGATGTCGCGCTGCTGCAGGGGCCCAAGCCCGACCAGGGCCAGCTCCAGCCAGTCTTCGTCGATCAGCTTGGAAGAATAGTTGACCAGGATGACCGGCCGATTCGGGTCCGAGTGCTCGTCGAACCAGAACTCCCACATCGATCCGCTCATGCCGATGATGTTCTGAGCCGTGATGTGGTCGTGGCGACCCGCGGGGTGATGAAACGCGATGGCCGCTGATACGGCCCACTTGCTGGTGCCAGCCACAATGGGATCCTGCCCGGTGCGCTGGGCCACCTCGCGCTCTATCCGCGCCACCTCGATCGCGGTTTCCTGCCATCCCAGGTAGCCGCTGTCGAAATCACGAGCCTGCAGTCCTGGCAGCCCCAGTGTCAGGTAATGCAGGAGCATGCCGTAGAGCATGACCAGGACAAGAATGGATGGAATCCAGGCGCTCATCAGTCTGCCATGCAATCGGCTCAAGGCCACCTGGCCAGGCCATATGTTTCTGACCAGCCCAACCAGGACCATCGGCAGGAGCGCGATCCAGGCCGGCAATGTCCAGTGAAACTTGATGACGGTGAACAGTCCGTAGACCAGGAACACTGCAAGCGGAAAGGCGGTCATGATCAGCATGAAGCGGCGCCGGCGCTGGTCTGGTTCCAGCGCAAGGCGGAGCGAGCCGAAAGCCTGGAAACAGGCCATCGCCAGCACCGGCGACAGCAGCAGCAGCGCGTAAACCACGACCAGGTAGCTGGCAAAGTCCGGGTTTTCGAACAGGCGGCGAGTGCCCTGGAACAGGAAAGAAGCCCACTCGTTGTGCCAGTTCCACACCAGTACCGGCAGGAAAATCAACGTGGACAGCAGGGCCGCCAGGTAAGGTTCAGGGCGGAAGAACCAGCGTCGCGCGCGCGCGTCCAGCAACATGAAGATAAATGCGGCCGGAGCGAGCAGGGCGATGGTGTACTTGGCCAAAAGGCCCAGCCCCATGGCCAGGCCGAGCCCGAGGAAGGCACCGGGCTGATCGTCGATCAGGGCGCGCTTGAAGTAGTAAAGCGCGGCCACCCAGGCCACGATCATCGGAGCATCCGGCGTCATCAGCACGCCAGATACGGTGAAAAACGGAACCACTGCCACGGCCATGACGCATAACAGGCCGGCGGTGCGCCCACCCATCGTGGCCCCATAGCAGTAGAAGTACCAGGCACCGAGCAGGCTGAGCGGAATCAGCATCGCACGGACGCCAAACACGGTATCGCCAAACAGGTGCGTGCCGGCCGCAATCAGCCAGCCGACCAGCGGCGGATGGTCGAGGTAGGACAAGGCCAGGTGCTGGCTGTACATCCAATAGTACATCTCGTCCGGGATCAGCTCCACCTGACCCATGTAGAGCATGCGCAAGACCAGCACGTAGGCAAACAGGCCAATCGCGGCCAGGTGCCAGCGCACCCGCGGAATGACCCCGGAGGCGGTCGAGGCAAACACGTAAAAAGCCGACCCCAGATAGTTGACCCCGGCCGTTACCACGATAGCAGGAAAGATCGCCAGCGTCGGCGAAACATCGAAGACCTGGACCAGCAACACCAGGACGCCGCCGCGCATCATCAACGCCAGGATGGCAACGGTCAGAAACCGCAAGTAGCGCAGCGAAAGCTTCATCTCCGTTTGCGCGTCGCCGCGAAAGGTCCAGCGGTAGTTGAGGACGAAATTGGTGAGTGTGGCCACAACGAAACTGGCAACGTGAGCCGAGCCCAGCCGGGCGCCACTGCTAATCAGGAAATGGAAGATCAGCAGGTCGATCAACATCCCGCTCAGCCCCACCAGGCCAAAGCGTGATGCGCTGCCGAGGGAAATTCGGCCACCGCCGAGGTAACTCAGCCGACGCAGGTAGGTCAACTGTTGCTGCAAACCCAGCTTGGACTGGCCATGTTGCCGGTCTTCGAAAGTGATCGGGATTTCAACAGTGCGGATTCGGTCTCCACCCTGAACCAGCAGCTCGAGCAGGATCTTGTAGCCTGCAGCATGGGCTGGCAGCGCCAGCAGCCGCTCTCGCGACGTGGCAAAAAAGCCCGCCATGGGATCGCGCACCTCGGTAAAGGGCCAGGCCAGCAGGGTGGCTACACGCGAAGTGAGGTGTCGGAGCCAGGGCCAGCCAATCGTTTTTCCGCCAGCCGCATGTCGGGAGCCGATGCTGACATCATGACGACCGGTGCGAAGCGGCTCCAGTAACGCCGGCAGGCTTTCCGGCGGGTGTGACCCATCAGCATCCATCACCACGACCCAGCGCCCGCGCGCCGCCTCGGCACCTGCCAGCACCGACGCCGACAGGTCAGCCGGTCCCTGTCGTTCGATCACCCGCACTGGGTGTTCGGACGCCCAGGCGCGGGCACGGGCAACGGTCTGGTCTCCGGAGGCATCGTCGACGATGATGACTTCCATCGAATCACTGGCCGGCAGGCTTGCGAATACCCGTTCAAGCAGGCGGTCGATGTTTTCCCCCTCGTCAAGGGTAGGCACGACGATCGAATACTCCGGTTCGCAGGGCTTACCGCTGTCATCTTTGACAGAGTTTCGGGTCATGGCGAGAGGTGTGACTGGTGACGGTTGACGTGGCCGGCTATTGTCGCCGATTCGTTTCGGCAATGGAAATTCACGTTTGGCCGGGCCGATGTGAATCCTTTCCGCAGGCCTTGACAGTCTCGAAAATATGCCTAAAATGGGCGGCTCGTTTGCGGGAATAGCTCAGTTGGTAGAGCACAACCTTGCCAAGGTTGGGGTCGCGAGTTCGAGTCTCGTTTCCCGCTCCAAGCTTCAGGAAAAGGCCCCGAGTGTCGGGGCCTTTTCGTTCCTCCAGGTAACATTGCGTCCGCGTCAGGCTTTGCCAGCTTTATCGGATGCGTTAGAATCAAGCGTTCCACCAAGGCTAGGTGGCAGAGTGGTTATGCAGCGGCCTGCAAAGCCGTGTACCTCGGTTCGACTCCGGGCCTAGCCTCCATTTACCACTTTTCAGTGCCGGCACGGCACTGCAGGTGAGTGGAATTCCAACCTTTCTCCCTTTATCCGCGTCTTTCCAGTTAACGGCCAATCTTGGTCGTCAACGTTGCTGGAACTTCCAACAGGGAGAATATTGATGAATATTTGCACTCACCGCACTTTCAGACACACCTATAGCTCGCTGGGCATTTGCCTGCTCGCCCTGGTCATGCTTGGGCTGGCTTCGCCGGCAGTTGCCAGCGAAACGCTTTCCTACGCCGACCGCACGCCCGGGCAGCAGAGGATGGCCGACGGGCACAGCGCCTACCGGGCGCGCCAGTATTCCACCGCGCTGCAGCACTATCGTCGGGCAGCTTACTGGGCAGACAAGTTTGGCCACTACAATGTCGGCGTGATGTATTACCACGGCAAGGGAACCGAGCAGGATGTGCCAAGAGCATGGGCCTGGTTCGAGCTGGCCGCCGAGCGCGAATATCCGCAGATGCGTGAGCTAGCCGAACTGCTTTGGGACCGACTGGATGCCGAGCAGCAGCATGAAGCGAAGAGAATCCTGGAAAATGAACTGCTGGAGACTTACGGTGACGAAGCGGCGATCGCCCGGACGATGAGAAGAATGAACCGCGAAAGGCGCAGAGTGACCGGCTCCCGCGTTGGTCATGTTGGCAATCTAAAGGTTCTTGAAGTAGAAGGGGGTGTTCGATTTGATGAAAACGCCCTTGGAATCACGATCTACTACACTGGTCATCAGACTGATGGCAACGCTTTCTATAACCGCGCGGACTGGGACTTCAACAAGGTCATCGAAACCGAGAGCAAGCTGGTCAGTGCTCTGCACGGTGGTAATGTTTCGATCAGGGATTTCGAACTCGTCGAGGATGAGGTGGATACCGACTGATGCCCTGTCTGTCAATCACGGCGGGGCCGCGCGCATCCGGCCCCGCAGGTCGGTAATGGTCAAGTATCATTGACGACCATGCCCGGGTGGCGAAATTGGTAGACGCAAGGGACTTAAAATCCCTCGGAGGAAACTCCGTGCCGGTTCGATTCCGGCCCCGGGCACCAGTTTTTCGAACTCAGCGCAGCGACTGGCGCTGGTGGTCGTCGGTTTCCTGGTCGAGGTGCAGCATTTCGCGAACAATTTCGTGCTCTTCGTCGATGCGCTCTATGAACGCCTGACTGCTCTCTTCGTCGTCGGCGTTGAAAGAGGCGCTGGAGACGGCACACATGACTTGCGTCGGCATGCCGGCAAGGCGGAAAGGGGTTCGCTTCAGGCGCTTGAGCAGTCGATCGATAACGATTTCTACGCCGTCTGCCGCCGTCATCGGCAGAATCATCAGCGGAACGGCCTGGTGGGCCTTGTCCAGTGATCCGACCAGGTCCAGGTCTCTGAGCTGAGCAATGATTTCACGGTAGACCTGCGGCATCAGTTCGACCAGGTCCTCGGCCTCGGGGGTTCTCGGCTTGCCGGGACGATCGCGAACCAGTTCCACGGAAACCTTGATCACGGAAAACGGTGTCTTGTAGCGTTCCGAGCTCTTGATTTCGCGGTTGAGAAAGAAAGCCGTGTTGCTGGGGTTCAATACCCGTGCAGGCAGAACTGGCCGTGGCTCAGCCCCCTTCGGCGGGCTGGCCGCGTCGGTGCCGCTGGCAGGGTCGACAGCGTCGATACTGTCGGCGTTGCCAGCATCTGCGGGCACGGCAGTCTGCTCAGTTGGACTGGATTCAACCAGTTGCGCGGCGCCGTCAGGCAGTTCGGCTTCTCCGGCCGGGCTTGAAGGCGCCTCCGGCGACTTCCTGACCGGTTGTGATCTTGCCGCCTGCAGGCGCTCGCGTACGCTTTCGATCAGCTCCGGTGGCAAGCCCTGGCGGTTGAGCTGGTCAACCAGCAGCTGTCGAACACGTATCAGCTGGCTGTCCAGCACGCCTTCGCCAGGATGTTCCTGCCCCAGCTCCAATGACAGCTTGTCGCTGATCCGCTCGATGTAGTCGGTGAAAGCGGCCGACAATTGTTCCTCTTCTCCAGCGCCGCTGCGGCGCAGCTCGGTCGCCATGACGATCAGGCGCGCAGCTTCGGCAGGATCTTCGCGGATCTGGTCAACAATTTCGTCGACGTCCAGGCCGACACTGTCTGCACCCTGTTCCAGCGCCTTGACCAGGTGCTCGCCGCGCAGTTCGGATGAAAGCTCATGCACCAGCTTGCCCCACTCGGACATGCTCATGCCTTCGGCCAGCAGACCTTGTTTGAGCTGCGGCAACAGGCGCTTCAGATCCCTGGCATCGGGCAGCATCCGGTTGATGATCTGGGCCATGCGCGAGGCCGAGAATTGACCGTCGCGAAACTCCTCGCGGACCAGAGAAACCAGCGTGCTGTAGGTGAGCTGGTCGATCTCGCCCATGACCTGGTCTTCTTCGGACAGGATGAGCTCCACATCGCGGCGCGTATCGAGATTGCGACGGACCTTGCTGCGCAGATCGTTGACAGCGCCAAGTACCGCTTCCGATGACAGCGCGCCGTCGGCCTTGATTTCGCCGCGTTCGACCTGGGCGACCAGGTTACGAAGCTGGCGCACCAGTTGCCGACGTTGGCCATCGTCGCTACTGTGCTCCTGCAATTGTGACGCGTAATGCTCGGGATTCTTGACCAGCTCATCGAGTGAAAGCAGGGAGGCAATCGGATCGAAACTGTCGGAAGCCCGCGCCAGGTTGGCCAGGTGCTGATCCGGTATGCCTGGCATGGAATGGGAGGTCAGCTGGTCCGGCTCCCCTTCGCCGACTACTTTCTGATCGGCGGTTACCTGGCGGAAGGTGATGTAGTTCAGGCGGATAGCGGCAACCCCCAGGCTTTCCAGGCCGGCGCTGATCGATTCGACGTCCGGGTACTGGGACTGGTCTGCGGACATCATCATCAGGTGCTGGAGGTCGTCTACGCCAACGCCGCGCGAGAAACTGATTGATTCTATGCCGAGCTGGGAGAGCAGGTTCATCAGGCGCCGGGGGTTGAATCTTTGTCCCACCGGAAACTTGTCGATGAACAGCGCGCCGCGATCCATCAGCAGCGAAACCGATGCCAGGCTATCGAGCGCAGATGTCAGCGATTCCTGCAGGGTTTCGCAGGCTTTGTGGAACATGGGATGTTCGGTGCCATAGCCGCTGACCATGGTGAAAGCGGTGTTGACCTGGCGCGCCAGCAGTTCGGCCGAGCGCGCATCCAGTCCGGACGGATCTTGATCGCTCATGCCGATGCGCCAATGGCGCTGGTGGTAGCAAGACCGGCCAGGTCCGCCTTGAAGGTTTCACAATCCTGGTAGCGCTGTTCCGGCTGGGTGGCAACGGCCTTCAGGATGATCCTTTCCATGTCTGGTGTAATGCTGCGCTGGCAACCTGAAGGTGTCCGCAGGAAAAAGGAGTCAGGTTCGCGAACCTTTCGCAGCACGGTCTCGCGGGCACCTTCGGACCGGACCGGCAGCCGACCGGCCAGAAGCTCGAACAACATGACGCCGACAGCATACAGGTCTGTTCGATGATCCGTATCGCGCGCGGCGGCCTGCTCGGGAGACAGGTAGATCGGCGTCCCCACGACCATGCCACGGGCCGCATACTCCAGTTGCATGGTCTTGGCAATGCCGAAATCGGCGATGAGGGCACGTCCCTCCTTGTTGCCGATCAGAATGTTGGCCGGTTTGAGGTCCTGGTGGATGACGCCGGCGGCATGGGCATGTGACAGACCGCTTAAGATTTCATCGATCAGCCGCAGGGCGTGCTGCTGAGGCAGCATGCGCCTGGCGGGTACGGGGTGTTTCTGGAGTTTCTCGAGCAGACATGCCAGATCCTGGCCATCGACCAGGCGCATGACCTGGAAGAAGAACTCATCGTCTTCGCCGGTTTCAAAAATCGTGATGATGTTGGGATGGTCTAGAATGGCGATGGTTTCGGCCTCGTCACGAAACTGCTGCTGGGCCAGGCGGGTTCGTGCCAGATCCTTGGGCAATAGCTTGATGGCGACCTGCCGCTTGAGGGTCTTCTGATAGCCCAGAAAAACGGCTCCCATGGCGCCGCGGCCGATTTCGCGAACCACCACGAAGTTGCCAAACTCTCGCCCGATCGCGGCGCGATAGTCAAACTCCTTGTTGCTACTCATGCCAATACCTGGAATTGTACGCCGGTCCGATTTAAATCCGGATTGTGATATATATCACATTTTGATTCGCCAAAAGTCAATTCATTCTTCGAGCTGACGACTTCGCCCAAAGCCCGTACACTTCGCCCATCCTTTATTGTTGCATTCGCGGCCTGCTTATTCCATGAATTTTGCAGGCATTTTCATAGTCAATACGCGGCCAAAATACCGCCATGCGCTCACCAGACAGGAATGTTCAGTCATGACTATTCGAATCGACCTGAATTCAGAGATCGGACCCTTGCAGACGGTGGTAGTCCACACCCCGGGCCAGGAAATCGAGAATATGACTCCGCAAACGGCCGCCGACGTCCTCTACGACGACATTCTCAACCTGGGCCTGGCCAGCGAAGAGCATCAACAACTCAAGGGCGTGCTTTCGACCGTGGCCCGCACGGTGGAGTTGCGCGCCCTGTTGACCGAGGTACTGGGCCAGGAGCAGGTGCGCTCGGCACTGGTCGAGGCCCTGTGCAAACTTTACGAGTGTCCTGAGCTGATTGACGAACTGGGCGCGATGCCGCCGGAGTCCTTGTCCGCCCGGCTGATTGAGGGCACGCCGAAAAAGGCCATCAGCCTGGAGAAGTACCTGGACCCCTCACGCTATGCCATTCCGCCTCTGCCCAACACGTTTTTTACCCGAGATGCCACGATGTGTCTCAATCGGCGGGTCGTCATCGGTTCCATGGCCTACAAGGCGCGCGTGGCCGAAGCACTGTTGCTGAAGGCGGTGTTCAAGTATCACCCGGATATTGACAGTGAGGGCTTCTACTTTGATGGCACCGAGAATCGCGATGCCGAGCTGACCATCGAGGGCGGCGATCTGCTTGTCATTCGCGAAGACCTGGTTGTCATCGGGTACAGCGAACGCACCTCGGTTTCCGGAGTTGACCGGATCATGCGGGCCTTTGCCAGCCAGGGGCCGGTGCGCAACTTCGTCGTGGTGGAAATCCCGAAGACCCGGGCAACCATTCACCTCGACATGATTTTCACGATGGTCGACCGCGACAAGTGCGTGGTGTTTCCACCCTTGATCACCGGACGGCAGCGCTGCCGTGCGTTTCACTGCCGCTTCGATAACGCTACCCAGGCCACGATTCGAGAGTATGACGGGGTACTGGAGGCGTTGTCGGCGCTGGGGCTGGACCTTAAGCCGATCAACTGCGGCGGTGATGATGACTTCCACCAGGAGCGCGAGCAGTGGGCCAGCGGTGCCAACTTCTTTGCCTTCGGGCCGGGCAAGATCATCGGTTACGGCCATAACCAGTACACGGTCGAGGCGCTGGACCGAGCCGGATTCGGCGTGCTCAGGGCGGCCGACATCATTGCCGGATCTAAGGCCCTGGATTCCGACCGCCCGGTGGTGGTGACCATGGACGGTGCCGAGCTGTCACGTGGCGGCGGTGGATGCCGCTGTATGACCATGCCGCTGGCCCGCGGCGCGGTCTGACTACTGGAATCGGAAGCGCAGGCTGACGGAGGCGACATGAACCCGGTAGTTGTCAGCCGTTTCGCCGGGCAGAATGATATTGGCCAGCTGATCCGGCCCGACTCCGTCGAAAGCCCAGTCGTCTGAACGAAAGCGCTCGAACCAGTAGCGGAAGTGCAGGCTGAGCGGTTCCGAGAGCCGGTAGCTGGCCCGCAGCATGACCGAATCCAGCCGGTTGCTCACCGTTGGCAATGCGGCGGCGGTCAATGACGTGCCGGCGGCAACTTGCTGTTTCGCCTTTGCCCGCGCATGAACCCAATCCAGCTGCAGCTTGATGCGGCCATCGTTCAGGTAGCGCTGCAGGCCGGCACCGAGCGTGTCGATGCGGTCACGATGGTCGACCGCCCAGGCGCGCTCGGGATCGGCGATGTCAATGAGCCGGTTGGCCCCGCCGCGAAAGCTGAAACCCGCCTGATCACTGGCCAGGCGTTCCCAGGTGTAAAACGCATGCGCCGATAGCTGGTTTGACGGAGCCCAGGTCAGCGTCGTCGACAACAGGGCCTGGCGGCTTTCGGTCAGGCCGATACTGGAGTTCCGATAGTCATCGACGGCACGCGCAGCCTCCAGGCCCAGGGCCCAGTGTTCATGCGGGGTGAGGTTGGCCGAGACGGCCTGGCGCTGGCGACGGCGATCAGCGAGGTGGTACATGCGAAGAGCAGGCAGATTGGCCCATTGGCCGGCCAGGGTGTCGGTGTAGGCGGGGTCGTGGTTGGCCAGAAAAGCGGCCGCTCCATCGTAGGCGCTGCCGTCGCGGTCGGCCCAGTGTATCTGTGCGCCAAGTTGCACACGATGGCCGGCGCGATGGCGGGCGTTGAACTCAAGCAGGGTTTCGTCGACCTGCTCACGGGCACTGAAACTGCGCTCGGTACGACTTTGCTGAATGGTGCTGCCCAGTCGGGTCCGCTCATCCAGCCGCCACTGTCCATCCAGGCGCAGGCGCTGGTGGCGGTAGTCCTGGGGCAGGTTGTAGCGGCGTCGGCTGCTGGCAGGACTGGTGTCCTGGACCTGGGAGTCGCCGCCAACGTACACCCACTCGTGCAGCTCGGTGCGGTTGTCGCGGTCGTCCAGCCGGTAACTCAGGTTCCAGTTCAGGCGTGTGAAGTTCCTGCCGCTCAGGCGCAAGTGAACCGTCGTGGTGTCGATGCGACCGTCGAGCGAGTCGATCGGCAGCGGCTGGACGACGGCCTGGGCCAGCAGCGGATTGGCGGTATAGGCGAGAAAGGGCTCGTTCTGGGTCATGCGGCCGGAGGCTACCTGGCCGCTGAGGTGCAGGGCAGGGCGAAGCTGCCAGGTGCCAGCCAGGCTGAGCTGATGAAACTGGTTGTCCGGTGCCAGGGCCAGTGCTCCGCGCCCGTCCGGGAAGCCGGAGCCGGTCGCCCATCCACCAATGGTAGAAAATGGATTGGCGAAGGTGAGCTGCGGTTCGTTGTTGGAAAACAGTGAGCCGTGGTAGGCAAGACGCAGCTGGCGTTGGCGGTCGCCGTAGGCCAGGTTGAGGTCGAACAGGCGCGTTCGGTAATCCACCGGCACGGGCAGAAAAGCTGCCCTGGGATTGCCACCGGAGTTTCCAAACAGCCCGGCCAGCAGGCTGGTACCGTCACGGTCTTCCTGGCGGACCTGGGCGTTGATCTGCCAACGCTCGCCCGGATTGGCCGAGGCAGCAAGCCGGGTTTCGCGGCGTCGCTGTGCCAGGCTGAACTCGTGCAGGACGGGCAGCTGCAGGTTCATCCCGGCGCTATTGGCAGCCGGCTGCCAGTCGGTCGGCAAGCGCAGGTTGGCCGGGTCGCGGTGGTTGTAGACCGAGACCAGGCCGTCGCCGCCACGGGAGCGCCTTTCTCGGTAGCCGGCCTCCAGGCCAAAGCGCCCCTGCTGGCCCACGCGCAGGCTGACCTGCCTGTTGCCAAGGCCCAGGTCGCGCGCGCTGACGTGCCAATGCAGTGGGCTGGGATCATCAAACCGCGGCCGAACCAGGTATTCCAGACCAAGAACCGCGAACAGGCCATCCCGGTAGAGTGCGTTGTAGCGACCAAAGCGGGCCGACTCGTCGCTGACCCAGCCGGCACCGACTTCCACGTAGTTCTCGGGCTGGGTCAGGCGTTGAAACTCCGGCTGCTCGACGGCAGCCACAGCCAGCGGCCAGGCGGGAGCGGCAGAAAGCAGCACAAGCGTTCGAATCTTCATCGGCGTTTTGGTCTCCCTGGCCTACCGCGTCTGGCCCACTCCGGACGGGTGATTGGAACCATGAACCTGCGCATGGCAATTCATGCAGTCGCGTCCCAGCATGGACTGGCTGCCGGACGGGATGCTTGCGCCAGGCAAGCCAGTGGCGCTCAATGCAGTCGACGGGTGGAACTGGCTCATATGGCACTGCTGGCAAAGAAACGGCGTGCGCTGGGCAAGCAGGTCGCGATGCACCGAGCCGTGCGGCTGATGGCACAGGGTGCAGTCCTCGCGCACCGGTTGGTGCTCCCACAGAAACGGTCCGCGCTTGTCGGCATGGCAGCTGTAGCAGCTTTCGTTGAGCGTCATGGCGTGGAGGTCGGAAGGGCCGGCACCACCGTGCGGGTTGTGGCAGTCCGAACACAGCATCTGGCCTTGATGAACCGGATGGGCGAATGGTCGATGGAACTCGGCATGCTGGGCCTGGTGGCAGCTGGTGCAGGCCTGTGCCTGTTGGAGCGGATCCAGGGCCGGATCCTGTTGTTGATGGACGCGATGGCAGTCCACGCAGGCCATGCCATCGAAGTCATGTACGCTTCCTTGCCAATGCATCATGTCGCCACCGGCGTGGCAGGTCAGGCAGGCCTGGTTGCGAACCTGGGTGCTGGCCTTGCGGTCGCCGTGAAAGGCAATCTCGACCTCGGCCCCACCGGCCCGCGCTGGCAGCCGGGCATGATCCAGGCTTGGTCCGTGACAAGCCGCACAGCCTTGATCTGCCATGCCGGTGCGAGAATCAGCCAGCACTGCGTGTGGCGTGGCGAAGATGGCGAGGACCGGGTCATCTTCACTGGCACCGTGGCAGCGCGTGCAGTTGGCAATGTGATCGGGAAACTGCACGCTCGCTTCATTGGCAAGCGCCGTCAGGGTGAGGCTCAGCGCTGCCAGCGCAACCAGCGCGAACCTTGATCGCATCAGCCGGCCCACGTTGATCACTCTGCCAGCGTGCCGATCAGGTAGGGCTCCATCATTGCCCAGGCGGCTGGCGAGTGGTCGGGGCCATAGCCCTTGGTGCGCATGCCATCAGTCGCTTCACGTCCGCACCATTGCTCCATCACGAAAGGCGGAGTGGGGTGCTTCGGGATATAGTCGGTAAAGTCGTAAACCTTGCCTTCGATTGCCATCCAGCAGCTTTCCAGGGTGGTGTGTTCGGCGATGTCGGCCAGGGTGTACTCGGGCAGGTCATCGTCGGCCTCGGCTGAGCGTGGCTCAGGGCTCATCGCATGCACGGCCAGCAGGGTGGCAATGCAGGACCAGAAGGCAATGAAGGCGGCAAACATGAATTTCTTCATAGCAGTTCGAACTCCTCGGTATGAATGCTGGACAGGGGCCGGCCGATCCGGCGCAGATGATCCTGGACGAGCTTGTTGAGCGGCAGCGGACCGCAGATATAGACCTCGCGCTGGTCCAGGTCCGGGCAGGTTTCGACCAGGTAGGCGGCGCTGATCGGCCCCTCGCGATAGAAGTAGTGAAAGGTGAGCCGGGCACCCTCGATGGTGTCGATGAGCGACTGCAGCTCGGCCGCATACAGGGCACGCGCCTCATCCTGCACGGCATAAACCAGGTGCACGTCAGCGGCCTGGCCCAGCGCCTTGAGATGGCGCAGACGGGCCAGGAACGGCGTAATGCCGATGCCGCCGGCGACCCATAGCTCGGGTTGCTTGGGGTTGGCCTTGACCGGAAAGAAGCGGCCATACGGACCTTCAATTCGAACCTTGGTGCCGGGACGAATCGACTGGATGGCGCGACTGGCATCACCCAGATCCTTGATCGCAATGCGCAGGTCCGGCTCGCTCGGTGATGACGACAAGGTATAGGGGTGTTCTTCACCACAGCCGGCACCCAGGCTCTTGTCCAGCGGTGTCATGTAGACAAAGTTGCCGGCCTGGTATTTCAGCCGTTTCTCGGATCGTTCCGGCTGCAGGGTCAGCTCGACCACGTTGTTGGCCACGGCCTCGACTGCACTGATGGTGTACTTGAGCCGGCCGGCCCGGCGTGAAAACACCAGTCGCCAGGCCACCGCGCCGACGCCCAGCAGTGCGAACAGGCCCCAGACCACCTTATCGAGATTGGCCGGCATGGTGCGGCTGAACAGAAAGGTGTGGGCCAGGGCCAGGATCGCCGCCGGCCCGGCCAGGGCATGAATCCGTTTCCAGCGCTCATAGTTGGGCCGACCGAAAAAGGCAAAGCTGGGTGCCAGGAAGATCATCATCAGCAGCAGCGCCAGCCAGCCGCTCCAGGTGGCCGTGTCGCTCAGCGGTGGAAACAGCATCTGTACCGGCAGGTGGTAACCGTGGGCGGCACTGGCCAGGGCCAGCAGCAGCGGATGGGCCAGCAGCAGCAACAGCGACCCCGCGCCGAGCAGGTGATGGGTATGCCAGAGCTTGGTCAACCCCCCGAACGGCTGATCGAACCCGGGCACGCGCGCACTCAAGGCCGCGGCCAGCAGCAGCAGCGCCAGCCCCAGTACCCCGGTCAGGCGACCAAGCATGTTGAGGATGGACGACAGAGAGCTGAAATCGTGTGCCCCCAGCCCGGCCAGGAACACGGCCAGCGGTACCAGCGCCAGGCCCCAGACCAGCCCACGAGCCAGGCGCGCGCTGATCAGCACGACGGCAACACCTCGGCGTCGATTGACGCTCCAAACTGCCGCCCGAATCTTCCCGTATCTCCGACCCAAGCCATGCTGCCGAAAACTCTCCTGATTCCCTGGAAAGTTATGCTAGCACCACCGAGCGCCGGGAAAAAAGCCGATCAGGTCGCAAACCGGCTTCAACGTTCAAAAGACATGAAGCGCTGGCCAGGCTTTGCGCCGGCAAGTTACAATTGGCGGTTTGCCTCCAACCTGGACTCGCGCATGGAACAGACCTCGCTGAAACTGCTGCTGGAAGACCTGGAGCGCCGCGTTGCTGCGCTTAGGGGGTACCTTTGACTACGAAGGCAAGCAGGAACGTCTCGAAGAAGTAACGCGCGAGCTTGAGGATCCGTCGGTCTGGGACGAGCCTGAATACGCCCAGAAGCTGGGCAAGGAGCGAGCCGATCTGGAACGCTCGGTCGATGCCCAGCGCGAAGTCATTGATGGCGTCAGCGATGCGGCAGAATTGCTGGACATGGCCCTGGCCGAGGACGACGAGGAAACCATGGCCAGCGTGGCCGATGATCTCAAACGCCTTGAGCGCGGCGTGGCCGACCTGGAATTCCAGCGCATGTTTGCCGGTGAAATGGACAACCGGCCGTGCTTTGTCGATATCCAGGCCGGTGCCGGCGGCACCGAAGCCCAGGACTGGGCCGAGATGCTGCTTCGCATGTACCTGCGCTGGGCCGAGCGGCGCGGCTGGAAAGCCGAGTTGATCGAAGTATCGGCCGGCGAAGAAGCCGGCATCAAGAGCGCCACCGTGCGGGTCGAGGGTGACTATGCGTTCGGCTGGTGCCGGACCGAGACCGGCGTTCACCGCCTGGTCCGCAAGTCACCGTACGATTCGGGCAACAGGCGGCATACCTCGTTTGCCAGCGTCTTTGTTTCGCCGGAAGTTGATGACAATATCGATATCGAGATCAATCCTGCCGATTTGCGCATTGATGTCTACCGAGCCTCGGGAGCCGGTGGTCAGCATGTCAACCGCACCGAGTCGGCCGTTCGGATCACTCACGAGCCCTCGGGTATTGTCGTCCAATGCCAGACTGATCGATCCCAGCACAAGAACAAGGATCGCGCGATGGCCCAGCTGCGGGCCAAGCTCTACGAGATGGAACTGAAAAAACAGCAGGAAAAGGCGCAGGCGGCCGAGGACGAAAAGTCCGACATCGGTTGGGGCAGCCAGATTCGCAACTATGTGCTCGATCAGTCCCGGATCAAGGATTTGCGGACTGGCGTGGAACGCTCTGATACCCAGAAAGTGCTCGATGGCGACATCGACGAGTTCATCGCCGCCCAACTCAAGGCCGGGCTGGCCTGATCGTGACGTGCAAGGTGGAAATGCAATGACCGAGGAAAAAAGCAATGACGCGCCGGCAGAAGCCAGCGCGGCCGATGAAAACCGCCTGATCGCCGAACGACGCGGCAAGCTGGGTGAGTTGCGCGAGGCCGGCCAGGCCTATCCCAACGACTGGCGCACCGACACCGAGGCGTCGGCGCTGCTCAAAGACTATGGCGACGAGGAGCGCTGGCCACAGGAGGCGCTGGCCGACCTGGAGCAACAATTCAGTCTGGCCGGACGTATCGTCAGCCGACGCATCATGGGCAAGGCCAGCTTCGTTCATATCCAGGATGGCTCGGGTGAGCGCTTTCAGCTTTACCTGCGCCGTGATGATCTGCCAGAGGGCGTCTACCAGGCCTTCAAGCACTGGGATATCGGCGACATCATCGGTGTGCGCGGCAGCCTGATGCGAACCCGGACCGGAGAGCTCAGCCTGCATGCCAGCGAACTGCGTTTG
Source organism: Wenzhouxiangella sp. (assembly GCA_007131235.1). Lineage (GTDB taxonomy): Bacteria > Pseudomonadota > Gammaproteobacteria > Xanthomonadales > Wenzhouxiangellaceae > Wenzhouxiangella. Next base: position 6,721 of record SLQY01000310.1, on the reverse strand, counting down.
CTGGTCAAGTCACTGCGACCGCTGCCGGAAAAGTGGCATGGTCTGACCGACCAGGAGATGCGCTATCGGCAGCGCTACGTCGACCTGATCGTCAACCCGGACGTGCGCCGCACCTTCGAGATCCGTAGTCGCGTTGTCCGTGCCATTCGTCGCTTCCTCGACGACAAGGGCTTTCTTGAAGTCGAGACGCCGATGATGCATCACATACCGGGAGGTGCCACGGCGCGTCCCTTCGTCACCCATCACAACGCCCTGGGTATCGACCTTTACCTGCGTGTGGCCCCTGAATTGCATCTGAAGCGCCTGGTGGTGGGCGGCCTTGAGCGGGTCTACGAAATCAACCGTAATTTCCGTAACGAGGGCGTTTCGACCCGGCACAATCCCGAATTCACGATGCTGGAGTTTTACTGGGCTCATGCCGATTATCGTGATCTGATCGAGCTTACCCAGGACATGCTGCGCAGCGTGGTCACCTCGTTGCCCGACCTGTCCGCGGGTCAAGTGCCGTACCAGGGCGAACAAATCGATTTTGCCGCTGGCTTTCGCCAGGTATCGGTCACCGAGGCCGTGCTGGAGCATTATCCCGAACTGGCCGACGTGGACCTGCGCAACACCCCGCGCCTGGCCCAGGCCTGCCGCAGCCTGGACCTGCATGTCGACGATGGGTGGGGCTGGGGACGGCTGCTGATGGAGCTGTTCGAGCACCGTGTGGAGCCCTTGCTGATCCAACCCACTTTCGTCACCGGTTACCCGATCGAAGTTTCACCCCTGTCGCGGCGCAACGACCAGGACCCCGAGCTGGCTGACCGTTTCGAGTTGTTCGTGGCTGGTCGCGAGATTGCCAACGGTTTTTCCGAGCTCAACGACCCGGAAGACCAGGCCGATCGCTTTCGTGCCCAGGTTGCCGCCCGCGACGCCGGCGACCATGAAGCCATGCACTTCGATCATGATTACATCCGAGCCCTGGAATACGGCATGCCGCCGGCGGCCGGGGAGGGCATCGGCATCGATCGCCTGGTGATGTTGCTGACCGATTCGGCGTCGATTCGTGATGTCTTGCTGTTTCCGTACCTGCGGCCCGAGCAATGATGCGCGCATGACATCCGCTGCGTGCTCGAAGTGCGGTGCAGCGCCCTGGCGCTTGGCTTTGTTCCTGGCTGGCCTCATGCTGTCTGGTATGAGTCAGGCACAGCCACCGTTGGAACTGGTCGACGACGTGGATCTGTCGCGTTACCAGGGCGTGTGGTACGAGATTGCCCTGCTGCCGAATCGCTTCCAGCGCCGATGCGTGGCCAATACCCGGGCCAACTACGAGCTGCTTGAACAGTGGCGGGTCAAGGTCAGTAACCGCTGCCAGCGCGCCGACGGTCGCTGGATCGAAGTTGTAGGCGAGGCACGCCCGGCCGGCGACGACCTGCCGAGTTCGGCGCTGGAAGTGCGTTTCGCACCGCGCTGGCTGGCCTGGCTGCCCGTGGTCTGGGGGGAGTACCGAATCATCGCCCTGGATGATAATTACCAGCTTGCCATGGTCGGCACGGAGAACCGACGCTACCTGTGGATACTGGCCAGGCAAACGGACGTGGCCGATGAACGCCTGAACGAGTTGCTGGCACAGGCCCGCGCCCAGGGATTCGATACTGACAAGTTGAGCTGGACACCACATGAACCGCGTTGAATGCGCAATTATCGGGGCTGGATGGGCCGGTTTGAGTGCCGCATCCATGCTGTCGGCGTGTGGCCGCGAAGTGCTGGTGCTTGAAAAGGCCCGTGGCGCTGGTGGGCGCAGCGCCACGCGACGCCAGGCCGGCTTCTCGCTGGACCATGGCGCGCAGTATTTCACCGCACGCAGCGATGCCTTTGTTCAGCAGGTCCAGGCCTGGCGAGATCTTGGCCTGGTGCAAAGCTGGGACCCGAGCATCGAGGTGATCGGCGACCGGCCCGACGACGCCGGCCAACGTCCAAGCGAACGGCTGGTTGGTACGCCAGGCATGAATGCAGTGCTGGGCTACCTGGCCAGACCGCTGGCCTGTCGCTACGGTTGGCATCTGGCCGCCATGCAGTACAAGGATGGGCAGTGGCAGCTGGAATCGGCCGCGGGCGAGCGCATCGAGGCCAAGCATCTGGTGCTTACCGCACCGGCACCCCAGACTTTGCAGCTGATCGGCAAGACCCACCCGCTGGCCGATCGGGTCGGCGCGGTGCGCATGGCACCGTGCTGGACCTTGATGGTGGGGTTCGATCGCCGACTGGACCAGGCCCCGGAGGCCGCTTTCGTCAACTCGGGTCCGGTGAGCTGGCTGGCTCGCAACGGTGCCAAGCCTGGTCGGCAGGAAGAGAGCTGGATCCTGCAGGCTTCCGGAAAATGGTCGTCAGCGCATCTCGAAGCCTCGCCTGAGGCAGTCATCGAGGCCTTGTGGCCCGTCTTCCTCGAACTGGTGCCGGCAGCACATGGCCGACGGCCGGCGCTCAAGACAGTGCATCGCTGGCGTTACGCTCACGCCGACAATCCGCTGGACTGTGACTTCCTGGCCTGTGCTGATCAGCGCCTGGCCGTGGCCGGCGACTGGTGCGCCGGCAACCGTATCGAAGGTGCCTGGCGCAGTGGCCGTGCGGCTGCCGCCTGGCTGACTCAGCGCGCCGACTGAGCCGGCGGGTGGAGGCGCAGGCTGCCCTCGGCGTCACGATCCAGCACCAGTAGCTCCGCCTCGTTTTCGACCAGGCGAACAACGCTGCCATGGTCCTGGTGCCAGTCGCCAAGCACGATTCGCCGGCACGGCTTGCCATCGACGTCGATGTGATGCACGGCGGGCCGATGGGTATGGCCGTGAATCATCAGCTCGACATTCTGCTGGCGAAAGCAGCGCTCGACTGCGGCCTGATTGACATCCATGATCGCGGCCGGTTTGCGCTGCCCCCGGTAGCGGCTGATGCTGCGGGCCAGTCGCGCCAGGCCTCGGCGCCACCAGACCGGACGTGACAGCACCCGAGCTTGCCAGGCCGGGTTGCGTACCTTTCTGCGAAAACGCTGGTAGGCCAGGTCATCGGTGCATAGCGTGTCGCCGTGCAGGAGCAGGGCGTTTGGCTCGCATGCGGCAAGCAGGTACGGTTCGGTGATGCGCGTCATGCCGGCGCGGGCACAGTACTCGTCGCCGACCAGGAAATCGCGGTTACCGCAGAGAAAGTGGATAGCCACCCCTTGCGCTGCCAGGGCAGTCAGTGCTCCGGCAACGCGTTCGGCCAGTAGGTCGGCCGCATCGTCGCCGATCCAGACCTCGAACAGGTCGCCAAGAATGTAAAGCGCGCGGGCCCGAGTCGCTGGGCCCGCGAGAAAATCCAGCAGGAGATCGGTGATCCCCGGCCGTCCGGCCTCCAGGTGGAGGTCGGAAATCAGGTAGATCGGAGCTTCACTCAGGGATTTCGACCCGCTCGATGATCACCGGCTCACGCGGCACATCGGCGTGCATGCCGTGGCGTCCGGTTTCCACTTCGCGGATCTTGTCGACCACATCCATGCCTGCGGTGACCTGGCCGAACACGGCGTAGCCCCAGGTCTGGCCGGATACCTTGCTGCGGTGGTCGAGGAAGCTGTTGTCGGTCACGTTGATGAAGAACTGGGAGGTGGCCGAGTGCGGGTCGTTGGTCCGCGCCATGGCAACGCTGCCGCGCACGTTCGGCACGCCATTGTCAGCTTCGTTCTCGATTGGCTCGCGCGTGGATTTCTGGTTGAAGTCGGTATCGAAACCACCGCCTTGGATCATGAAATTCGGGATCACGCGGTGGAACAGGGTGCCATCGTAATGACCGTCACGCGCGTACTGGAGGAAGTTCTCGACCGACTTTGGTGCCTTGTCTTCGAACAGTTCCAGGGTAATGGCGCCGTGGTTGGTATGCAGAATCACTGTGGGGTACTCCATGGTTTCGGTTTCCGCCGTTTCGGCAGTTTCTTCGGCTGCAGCCATCAACGGCAGCAGCATGATCAGGAAAGGAATCAGTTTGCGCATGGCAAGCAATATCCATCTCGGTTGGTGGGCCGACAATGATACTGTCTTTTCGCAACGCGCTTGTCAGCCTCGCCACTTCACTGCCTATACTTGCCCCATGAATTACAAGTTTTCTGAACAAGATGACGGCTTCCAGGCCATCCGATTCAACGGCCAGCGCCTGCAGCTGTTGGATCAGCGCCGCCTGCCAGCCGAAGAGGTCTGGCTGGACGTGAACTCGGCTGACCAGGCCGGACAGGCCATCGCCGACCTGGTCGTACGCGGTGCCCCGGCCATTGGCATTACTGCCGCCTACGCCGCCGTTCTGGCTGCTCGCCAACGCGACGGCGATGTGGCCGGATGGCAGGCTGACATGGCGCAGCTCGAGCAGGCTCGCCCAACTGCGGTCAACCTGAGCTGGGCGGTTGGGCGCATGTGCAGGCAGGTGGAGCAATCCGGCCGCCTGGACCCGGATGCACTGGCCGCACTGGCGCTGAGCATTCACCGCGACGACATTGCCGCCAACCGGCGCATGGCAACCCTGGGCAGTGAGCTGATCGAACCCGGTGCCGGCGTTCTGACCCATTGCAACACCGGCTCTTTGGCTACCGGTGGCATCGGTACCGCCCTGGGCGTGATTGTTGCCGGTGCCAGGGCAGGGCGCATTGCCCAGGTCTTTGCCGACGAAACCCGCCCCTGGCTGCAGGGCTCACGCCTGACTGCCTGGGAGCTGGCCCGTGCCGGCGTCGATGCAAAGGTGGTCGTCGAAGGCGCTGCCGGTGCCTTGATGGCATCAGGTCAGGTCCAGTGGATCATCACCGGCGCCGACCGCATCACCGCCCGCGGTGACGTCGCCAACAAGATCGGTACCTACAACCTGGCCGTGCTTGCTCGCCACCACGGTCTGCGCTTCATGGTCGTTGCCCCCAGCACCACCCTGGATCCCGATCTGGAATCCGGCCATGACATCGCCATCGAGCAGCGCGACCCGGCCGAAATCTGGCGCGCGGCCGGACTCGAGACCGCCCCCCCGGGGGGCGCCGCCTGGAACCCGGTTTTCGATATCACCCCCAGCGAACTGGTCGACGTGATCGTCACCGAGCAGGGCGTCTTCCGACCACCGTACCGCTTCAGCTGACCAGTTCAAATGGTGCAGACTTGAACTGCCTCGGAAACAGAAGCTTGGGCGATGCCGATGCGTCGCAGCAAGAATGCCGGGAAGGTCTGCTCCGAATCAGCCGTATCGAACCGGTAGCGTTGTAGCCGCATCGGCTTTGACCGCCATGAGAAACTGTGCCCAGACTTTGTCCGGCGGATTATAATTTAGGGTTTGATTTCCAGCGGGTGAGCAGCATGAGCGAGTTTCGGATCGAACGCGACAGCATGGGTGAACTGAAAGTGCCGGCCGAGGCACTGTGGGGTGCCCAGACGCAGCGGGCAGTGCAGAATTTCCCGATCAGCGGACGGCCGATGCCGGCGGCATTCATTCGCGCGCTGGGGCTGGTCAAGCGGGCCTGTGCCGAGGCCAACCGCGATCTGGACCTGCTCGAAGCCGACAAGGCCGAAGCGATCAGTAATGCCGCTGACCGGGTGGCGGCGAACGCATTCGACACCCAGTTTCCGGTGGACATCTACCAGACCGGTTCGGGCACCAGCTCGAACATGAACGCCAACGAGGTGATTTCACGCCTGGCCGATCCTGACGGCAGCCTGGGCGTGCACCCGAATGATCATGTCAACATGAGCCAGAGCTCGAATGACGTGATTCCGACGACCATCCAGGTCTCTGCCTGCCTGGCCACGGCCGAACAGCTGCTGCCGGCGCTCAAGCACCTGCACCAGGTGTTGAAGCGCCGTTCTGGGGAACTGGTCACGGTGGCCAAAACCGGCCGCACCCACCTGATGGATGCGATGCCGGTAACACTGGGCCAGGAGCTGGACACCTGGGCGGCCCAGATCGAAAGTGCCTGCGAGCGTCTGACTGATGCGCTGGCGCGGATGCGGAGGCTGCCGCAGGGCGGCACGGCGGTAGGAACCGGGGTCAACTGTCACCCCGAGTTCGGCGAGCGCGTCGCCGGCCACCTGGCCCGGATCAGCGGTTTCGAGTTCGAGTCGGCGGCCAACAAGTTCGAAGGTATTTCTACCCAGGACGGCGCAGTGGAACTCTCCGGCCAGTTGAAGACCCTGGCCGTTGGCCTGATGAAGATGGCCAATGACCTGCGCTGGATGAACTCCGGTCCGCTGGCCGGGCTGGGCGAGATCGAACTGGAAGCCCTGCAGCCGGGCAGTTCGATCATGCCTGGCAAGGTCAACCCGGTCATTCCGGAAGCGGTGTGCATGGTGGCTGCGCGCGTGATCGGAAACGACACGACCATTACCGTGGCCGGCCAGTCGGGCAATTTCCAGCTCAACGTGATGCTGCCAGTGGTGGGCGCCACCTTGCTGGAATCGCTGGGGCTGCTGGCCAATGTCAGCCGTCTGCTGGCCGACCGCGCCATCGCTACCTTCAAGGTTCGCGAGGATAACCTCAACGACGCCCTGGCCCGGAACCCGATCCTGGTCACCGCGCTCAACCGCGTGATCGGTTACGAAAAAGGCGCGGCGGCTGCCAAGCAGGCCTACCGCGAAGGCCGCCCCATCATCGACGTGGCCGAGGAAGTCTCCGGTCTGAGCCGGACCGAACTGCAAGAACTGCTCGACCCCCTGAAGCTCACCGAAGGCGGCGTCTGAATGGGGAGAGG
>SLQY01000125.1 GCA_007131235.1 Wenzhouxiangella sp. | reverse complement strand
TCGGAGCGCAGGACGACGTTGACAACACCACCGATGGCGTCTGAACCGTAAACAGCGGAAGCGCCGTCGGCCAGAATTTCGATACGCTCGATAGCGCCCATCGGAATCATGTTGAGGTCAGACGAATCACCGGTCAGCGGTGCCTTGGGCATACGACGACCATTGACCAGCACCAGGGTACGGGCAGCGCCCAGACCACGCAGGCTGACGGTTGAAACGGCCTGGGCCGAGGAACCTGACTGCGGGCGGAAAGAACCGCTGGTGTTGAAAGGAATGTTACGGATCAGGTCCGCAGCATTGGACTCACCGCTCAGCTCAATGGCTTCACGGTCGATGACGGTAATCGGCAGCGCGCCTTCAATATCGGTACGCTTGATTCGCGAACCAGTGACCTGTACACGGTCAAGGTCTGCGGCCTCCTCGTCATCCTGGGCGGCGACCGGGGCAGCGGTCATCGCCAGGCTGGCAATCATTCCCGCCCCGAGGGCGTAGTTGATTGCCTTGGCAAGTGGGTTACGGTTGTGCTTCATCAGACTCTCCAAAGTTGTCTTTTGATTTTGCTAATAGCATTCGATACTAGTATCGACAGCATTGTGTCGGAGCAGAGAAACCTCACGCCGAACCTTCGCCTCACGGCAAAAATTCGGAAAGGCCCTCCGACTCTTCGCCGATATTAGCACTATCCAACGGCGATGAAAAGGGGTTTGTTAAAGTCTTGTAAACCTAGCAAGAATCTGGAATGACCCTTCATCTAGCTGAATTTACTTGCGATTCCCCTGGATCACCGATCTTGCTGGCAACGCCCATACCAGGCGCACTGCCTGACCACTCCCGTACCGGGAGGGTCTAATTCAAGGCGGCCTTCACCCGCGCCAGCTCGGCCTTCAAGGCCTCCGGCACGCGTGGCTCGAAGTCGCCAAGAAAATCCTCGATCTCCTTCAGTTCCTGGCGCCAGCCAGATTCGTCGAAACCCAGCAGGGTTGCCATGTCCGGCTGTTCGGGCAAGCCTTCCAGGTTGATGTCACCGGCTTTCGGCAACAGCCCGACCGGGGTTTCTGTGGCCTCGGCGTCCCCGCGGCAGCGCGCCAGGATCCATTCCAGCACCCGAAGATTGTCGCCGAAGCCAGGCCAGATGAAATCACCGCCAGCATCGCGCCGGAACCAGTTGACCTGGAAAATCCTGGGCGGATGGGTCAGTTTTTCGCCAACCGCCAGCCAGTGTCCCCAGTAATCACCGAAGTGATAACCACAGAATGGCTTCATCGCCATTGGGTCGCGCCGAACCAGACCGACCTGGCCGGTGGCCGCAGCGGTGGTTTCAGATGCCATCGCACCCCCGACCAGCACGCCGTGCTGCCAGTCGCGCGCCTCCAGCACCAGCGGCGCGAGACCGGCACGCCGGCCACCGAACACAATCGCATCGATCGGCACCCCGGTCGGACTTTCGGCCTGGTCGGAATAGCTGGGACAGCGTTTGATGGACACGGTGAAACGACTGTTGGGGTGGGCAGCCGGGCCATTCCTGGGATCGAAGTCGCGACCGCGCCAGTCGGTCGCCGGCACGCGGTCATCGAGACCCTCCCACCAGGGCTGGTTATCCTCGGTAGTGGCCACGTTGGTGAATATGGCCTCACGATCCAGCATCGCCAGGGCGTTCGGGTTGGTCTTGTCTCCGGTGCCCGGTGCCACGCCGAAAAATCCGGCCTCGGGATTGATCGCATACAGGCGCCCGTCTTCTCCCGGATGCAGCCAGCAGATATCGTCGCCGACAGTCCAAACTTTCCAGCCCTTTTCCAGGTAAGCCTGAGGCGGGATCAGCATGGCAAGATTGGTCTTGCCGCAGGCCGAGGGGAAGGCCGCGGCAATATAGCGGACTTCTCCGGCAGGGTTCTCGATACCGACGATCAGCATGTGCTCGGCCAGCCAGCCCTCGGTGCGGGCCTGGTAGCTGGCAATGCGCAAGGCATGGCACTTCTTGCCAAGCAGGGCATTGCCGCCATAGCCCGAGCCGAAGCTCTGGATGCTCAGCTCTTCGGGGAAGTGCATGATGTAGCGGCGCTCCGGGTCCAGCTCGCCGGTGGAGTGCAGGCCCTTGACGAAATGCCCTTCCCGCTCGATTCGCGCCAGCGCCGCCTGACCCATTCGCGTCATCAGGCGCATGTTGGCCACCACGTAAGGGCTGTCGGTCAACTCCACGCCGCAGCGCGACAATGGCGAGTCGATCGGGCCCATGCAGTAAGGCACCACGTAGAGCGTGCGCCCTTCCATGCAGCCGGCAAACAAGCCATTCATCAACGCATGGGCTTCGGCAGGGTCCATCCAGTTGTTGTTCGGGCCGGCATCGTCCTTGGCGCTGGTGCAGACGAAGGTCAGGTGCTCGACCCGGGCAACATCGTTGGGATCGGAGCGATGCAAATAGCAATCCGGGTGGGTCTCGGGATTGAGCGTATGCAGATCTCCGCTGTCGAGCATCTGCGCCAACAGCCGCTGGTTCTCAGCCTCGGATCCATCACACCAGTGGACCTGGCTGGCACGACAATGCGCACTTACCTGGTCCACCCATTCATTCAGGGCGGAAAGTTTCGAAGTCATCTGCACTCTATTGGGTTGGTCAAGCCACTTAAACCACTCAGGGTACCCCCGGGCTTGCGCTTTTGGCAAGCCCTGAAGCGGCACCAGGACTTTCTCACCTCCCCCCTTGCCAGCATTCGGGCCGAAGACTAAGCTGAGGCCAGCTGAACGCGTGCCCGATGATTTGGTCTGATTGACCGAACTGTCAGGTTTCGGCGCGATTTCTCGTTCCATACAAGTGAGAACGATCCTGATTTTTTCAAGCATTCGATCCAAGCGGAGGACCCGATTATGAAACGTTTGCATTGCTTTACCCTGAGCCTGGCCCTGACGCTGGGCTGTGGCCTGATGGCCACACCAGCCCTGGCAGATCGCCCGGTGCTCGGCGTTGCCGAGTTCAAGAACGAAGCCCAGGGCGCTCGCTGGTGGCGGCGCGATGTCGGCTGGGAGCTGTCCAGCATGCTGGCCAACGAACTGGCCGCCATTGGTGCCTTTACCGTGGTCGAGCGCACGAACCTGGAGTCGGTCATGCGTGAGCAGGACCTTGGCGCCTCCGGTCGCGTTCGTCCCGACACCGCAGCCCAGATCGGTCAGTTGACCGGGGC
>SLQY01000166.1 GCA_007131235.1 Wenzhouxiangella sp. | reverse complement strand
GTGAATGTTGCCTTGGACTGGAACCTGTATTTGTCGACCTTGAAGCCGAAAGGCCGGCTGCACTTTGTTGGTGCAACGCTGGAGCCGCTGGATATTGGCGTGTTTAGCCTGATCATGGCTCAGCGCAGCGTGTCAGGCTCACCGGTCGGCAGTCCGGCGACGATTGTCAAAATGCTGGAGTTTGCCGTGCAGCATGAGATTAAGCCGGTTGTAGAGACCTTCAAGTTTGCCCAGATCAACGAGGCCGTGGCTCACTTGAAAAGTGGTCAAGCCCGCTATCGCGTTGTGCTGGAGCGCTAAGCAGGTGCCGGTTGGATGCACATCTGCCCAAGGCAACGAGCTTTTCATGAGTTGCCGCTCGTGGACTCCGTACGCGGCCTCAAGCAAGTTTTCATGGGCACTTGCGCGGTTTAGCCCACCTTACCCACCATGCTGCCTACTGCGGCACCGCCAGGCCCCAGGGCTGGGTCGTTTCGCTCGGTCGCGAACCACCCCAGCCACGGCACCTGGCAGCCCCTCGCTACGGCACCATGGTGAAAAAGTTGGGCTTAGCTAGCCCCGTTGACCAGGTCCCGGAATTTCTCATGCTTGTTGGTATGCGGAAATGTTTCATCCGGCGCCGAGACTTCCAGGAAGTCGCACGGTGGCTCCTAGTGCTAATCGCCTTCGATCTGCTCAACGATCAGTCGGTGTGCGGTCAGGCGCAGGGCGTTGACGCGGATGAAGCCGCGGGCGTCTTGTTGGTCGTAGCCGCCGGCGATGTCCATGGAGCTCAAGTCCTGGTCGTAGAGTGAGCTTGGGCTGGATCGGCCTTCAACAATTACGTTGCCCTTGAACAGGCGCAGTCGTACTTCGCCATCGATCAGCTCGGAGGACTGCCTGAAGGCCGCTTCGATGAAGTCCATTTCGGGCGAAAACCAGAAGCCGTTGTAGATGATCTCGGTAAAACGGGGTGAGAGCATATCGCGCAGGCGCCTGACCTCGCGGTCCATGGCGATGCCTTCCAGGTCGCGCAGGGCATGGTGAAGGATGGTGCCGCCCGGAGTTTCATAAATGCCGCGCGACTTGATGCCGACGAAGCGGTTTTCGACGATATCGATCCGCCCAATGCCATGGTGGCCGCCCAGTTCGTTCAGGTAGCCCAGCAGCTTGACCGGATTGGTGATGCAGGTGCCATCGGCCAGGTGTTCGACCGACACCGGCATGGCATCCTTGAAGCGCACGATGATGCGATCCGCGCTGTCCGGGGTGTCTTCTAGGGCGCGGGTGAGTTTGAACATGTCGGCCGGCGGTGCTGTGTCCGGATCTTCCAGCAGCCCGGCCTCGTAGGAGCGATGCATCAGGTTTTCGTCGCTGGAATAAGGCTTTTCGGCCGTGGCCTCGACCGGGATATCGTGCTCGGCGGCAAACCCAAGCAGGTCGCGACGGCCCTGGAAGCGGGCCAGAAACGCCGGATCCTTCCATGGTGCGACGACCTCAAGGTCCGGCGCCAGCGCAGCAAAGGCGAGCTCGAAGCGAACCTGGTCGTTGCCTTTGCCGGTGGCACCATGGGCCAGCGCCGTGGCGCCAACTCGGCGGGCAATCTCCACCTGCCGCTTGGCGATGACCGGCCGGGCCAGGGCGGTGCCAAGCAGGTATTGATTCTCGTAGACCGCGTTGCCGGCAATCGCCGGCCAGATGAAATCAGTCACAAACTCGTGCTGTAGATCTTCGACGAAGACCTCGCTGGCCCCGGTGGCATGCGCACGACGCTCAATGTCTTCAAAATCTTCCAGCTGGCCGACGTTGGCCACATAGGCAACGACCTCGTAGCCCTGCTGGATCAGGGTTTTCAGGATGCAGGCGGTATCCAGACCGCCGCTGTAGGCGAGCACGACTTTTTTACGGGACATGGTGATGATTCAGGTTGGCAAAGTCCCGAGGATAATGCGTCAACGTTGCCATGACCAGAACGGCATCGGTCCTGCTATGCTGACTGGGGTGTGACGAGAGGGTTTCATGGATACCATCCAACTGCTGATCAGCGGTATCGCCAACGGCTGTATTTACGGTCTGATCGCGCTCGGCTTCGTGCTGATCTACAAGGCGTCCGAATCGGTCAACTTCGCCCAGGGTGACATGATGATCTTGGGCGCGTTCCTGGCGATTGCCCTGATCAACGCCAACCAGGCCGACCTGCCGTTTTTGCTCGGCCTGGCGATTGCCGGGGCTAGCCTCGGGCTATTCGCCTACCTGCTCGATGCGCTTCTGCTCAGGCGAGTGTTCGGTCAGCCGCAGTTGACGATGGTGGTGCTGACTATCGCGCTGGGCTTCGTGCTGCGCTTTGTCATCGGTGCGATCTGGGGCCATGACCCGGTCGGGCTGGAAACGCCGATAGCAGGTCAGCGCCTCAGCGCAGGCGGGCTGACCATCCCGGTGATTGATGCGGTCATCATCGCCACGACGGTGGTCCTGGTCGCGGTTTTGTGGCTGTTTTTTGCCCGCACCCGGCTCGGCCTGGCCATGCAGGCCAGCAGCCAGAACCAGATGGCGGCCTATTACATGGGCATTCCGGTCAAGCGCGTGGTGTCGCTGGTCTGGGCCATGTCTGGCGTGGTCGCCGCGATTGCCGGGGTGCTGTTTGCTGCCAAGGGGGCGGTGGAGCCGTCGGCCGGGCTGGTGTTCGGCATCAAGGCCTTTGCCGCAGCGGTCATTGGTGGGCTGGGTTCGCTGCCAGGCGCGCTGGCCGGGGGTTTGCTGATCGGTATCATGGAGCCGTTTGCCGCCCGCCACCTGCCCAGCCATGTTGCCCAGGTCTCGCCATACGCCCTGATGCTGCTGGTGCTGATTCTGCGCCCGAGCGGCCTGTTTGCCCAGGTTCGACAGAAGAAAGTATGAGCAGGCCGCGATGAGCAAGCCCCGTTTCAAGACCAGCTACGATGCCGACATCGATCGCTTCCAGGGCAGCTGGCACCGGGCCCAGTACCTGATTCTGATCCTTCTGGCCCTGCTGGCCCCGTGGCTGTTGGGAAGCTACTACGTCGGCGAGTTGAGTTCGGTGCTGGTCTGGTCCATGGCCGGCATGGGCGTGATGCTGCTGGTCGGCCATACTGGCCAGGTCAGCCTGGGCCATGCGGCCTTCATGGCGATCGGGGCCTTTGTCCATCTGGCCCTGATGCTGCGCGGTTGGCATTTCGTGCCGGCGCTGATGGTCGCCACCCTGGCCAGCGGCGTCAGCGGTGCCTTGCTGGCCCGGCCGATTCTTCGTCTCAGCGGTATTTACCTGGCGATTGCCACCCTGGCCCTGGGCATCCTGGTTGAGGACCTGGCGATTGTTGCCGAACCGGTCACCGGTGGCGTACGCGGCCTGGTCGCGCCGCCCATCGAGCTGTTCGGCATGACCATCGATCGCCACGGCACGCCAGTCGCGTTCTACTACCTTTGCCTGGCCCTGGTCGTGCTTGTCACCCTGGCCTATGCCAACTTGTTGCGATCCCCGACCGGGCGGGCTTTCATTGCCGTGCGCGACAGTGAAATCTCGGCGCGCGCCCTGGGGGTGAACGTTATTCGCACCAAGACCCTGGCCTTTGCGCTGTCCTGCGCGATTACCGGCCTGGCCGGGGCCTTGTACGCCCACCTGGTTCAGGCGGTCAACTTCGAAAGCTTCCTGGTGATCATCTCGATTGCCCTGCTGCTGCAGGTGATCGTCGGCGGGCTGGGGTCGATTCACGGTGCCTTCTTCGGTGCGGTGGTGATTGTGGTGCTGCCCCAGGGCATTGCTATCGGCCGAGATGTGCTGGCCGATGTCGGGATCCGTGTCGCCGCATTCCCGGGTCTGGACATGGCGGTGTTCGCCCTGATCATCATCGTATTGATGGTACTGGAGCCGCGCGGACTTTATGGCGTCTGGCTGCGCGTGCGAACCTGGTTCGAGCTGTTCCCGCTGTATCGCAAGGGGCTGTTCAGGCGTGCGCGCAGCTATTTGAAAACAGAGCGCTTGAAATAATGGAACCACCGAAGACACCGAAAACGCCGAAGCATGCTGTGCAGCAGGAAATTCTGGTGCCACGGCGAAGTGACAGCGACCCCGGGTGGCGAGCTTTCAAAAGGACTCGTATTCGGCGTGTTCGGTGTCTTCGGTGGTTTCCAGTCTTTTCGGTTTTTGATGACCAATCCGTGGCCCGGGGACGGGTCGGGGACAGGCAATGAGCTTGCTGGAAGTCGCTGATGTCAGTCTCTCCTTTGGTGGTATTCGCGCCATCGACGGGGTCAGTTTCAGCGTTGAGCCGGGCGAGGTATTCACCATCGTCGGGCCGAACGGTGCGGGCAAGTCGTCGCTGTTCAACCTGGTCAGCCGCTTTTACCAGCCGGCCGACGGGTCGATGCACTTTGATGGTCACGATCTGCTGGCCTGCCAGCCGCACGAGGTGATCGGCCTGGGCATTGCGCGGACCTTTCAGAATATCGAGCTGTTCGACCATGCCACCGTGCTCGACAACCTGCTGATCGGCCGGCACAGCCGGCGCCGGACACGCTGGTTCGAGGATGTGCTTTTCCTGCCCAGGGTTCGGCGCGAGGAACGCGCCCATCGGCGCCAGGTCGAGGAGGTGATCGACTTCCTGGAACTGGCCGCCTACCGCGATCGCATGATCCAGGGCCTGCCGTATGGCGTGCGCAAGGTAGTCGAGATCGCCCAGGCCCTGGTCTCGCAACCAAGACTCTTGCTGCTTGACGAGCCGGCGGCTGGTTTGAGCGTCGAAGAAACCGAGAACATGGCCTGGTGGATCGAGGATATGCAGAAGGATCTGGGCCTGACCATTGTCATGGTCGAGCATGATATGGGCCTGGTCAGCCAGGTTTCCGATCGAGTGCTTGCGATTGCCGAGGGCCGGCCGCTGGCCGAGGGCACGCCGGCCGAGATCCAGGCCCATCCCGAGGTGGTCCGGGCCTGGCTGGGCGGGGTGGACAAGGCATGAGCCCGCTGCTGACCGTGCACAACCTGGAAACCAGCTATGGCCCGGTGATGGCCCTGCGTGGGGTCTCGCTGAGCGTGCCCGAGGGTAAGGTCATCACCGTACTTGGCAGCAACGGGGCCGGCAAGACCACGTTGATGCGCACCATTTCCGGTGCCTTGAGCCCGCGCAAGGGCAGCGTGCGCTACCGCAGCAAGCGCATCGATGGCCTGGAGCCTGATCGCCTGGTGCGCGAGGGCATTGTGCACGTACCAGAGGGCCGTGAGGTCTTTCCCTTCATGAGCGTGGCCGAGAACCTGCGCATGGGGGCCTTCACCCGTCGTGACCGGACCGGCCTGTCTGGTGACCTCGACATGGTCCACGACTACTTCCCGGTGCTGGCTCAACGCCGCGACCAGGAAGCGGGTACCTTGTCCGGCGGCGAACAGCAGATGCTGGCCATCGCCCGTGGCCTGATGGCCCGGCCGGCGCTGATGCTGCTCGACGAGCCCTCGCTGGGCCTGTCGCCGATGCTGGTCGCTGAAATCTTCACCATCATCCGGCGCCTGAACCAGGAGCAGGGGTTGACCATGATCCTGGTCGAGCAGAACGCGCGGGCGGCGTTGGAAGTGGCTGACCACGGCTATGTGCTGGAGATCGGCCGCATCGTCATGGATGGCCCGGCGGAGCGCCTGATGGACTCCGATGACATCCGCGAGTTCTACCTGGGCAAGGCCGCTGACAGCAGCCGTGGCCGCCGGCGCTGGCGTAAGCGCAAATCGTGGCGGTAGCGGGGGCAAGGCTTTAGGAACAAGGCTCAAGGTTCAAGGAAAACATGGGAACCACCGAAGACACCGAAGACACCGAAAATAGGGACAAGGAATGAAAAGTCTTTTCCTGACTGCGCTAACGACCTCTGTCCTGTCGGGTTGTTCTGACGGGATTTTCTTCGGTGATTTCGGTGTCTTCGGTGGTTCCAAAGACAGGCCTGCCAGATGACGGAAACTATCGAAATCGACGGCTGCGATACCCTGGCCAAGCTGTGGCGCCATGTGTGTCTTGAGCGTGGGAGCGCCATTGCCCACCGCGAGAAAAGCTTTGGCATCTGGCAAAGCCATTCCTGGCAGGACTGGTACGAAACGGCCCGCGCCATTGGCCTGGGGCTGATGGAGTTGGGGCTTGAGCGCGGCCAGGTGGTCTCGGTGCTCAGCGAAGACCGGCTGGAATGGCTGCAAGCCGATCTGGGCATTGTTGCCGCGGGCGGCATCACCAACGGCATCTACACCACCGACAGTGCCAGCCAGCTGGCCTACCTGGTCAACGACAGCGAGTCGGCTTTCCTGCTGCTTGAAAACGACGAGCAGCTCGACAAGTACCTGGCCGAGCGCGAGGCCATGCCCTCGCTGCGCAAGGTCATCGTATTCGACCGCAAGGGCCTGCGCGACTTCAGCGACCCGGACGTGATGTTTCTCGATGAACTCATGGCGCTGGGACGGGCAGTGGTCGATGGCGAGCGCCGAATCGATCAGCGCATTGATGGCGGCTGCAGTGACGACATCCGCATGCTGATCTACACCTCCGGCACCACCGGCCAGCCCAAGGGCGCAATGATCAGCCATCGCAACGTACTGTTCATGCTTGATCGCGGCAACCGGATGCTGGAAGTGCGCGAAGGCGATGAGCAGCTGTGCTTTCTGCCGCTCAGCCATATCCTCGAGCGGGTGATCTCGGTGGACATGCCAATTTACAAGGGCGTTCGGGTCAACTTTGCCGAAAGCCCCGAGACCGTGTTCGACAACCTGCGCGAGGTCTCGCCCCATGCCTTTACCGCCGTGCCGCGGCTGTGGGAAAAACTCTACAGCGCAATCAGCGACCAGCGCCGCGAGGCGACCGCCTTCGGGCGCTGGGCCTTCGATCGGGCGGTGAGCGTGGGCCACCGCTTTCGCGCGGCCGAACAGCCCGGCGTCGGCCTGCGCCTGGGCCATGCCTTCTGGGACCTGCTGGTGCTGAAGAACCTGCGCGACCTGATCGGCATGCGTCGGATTCGTCGCGCCACCACCGGCGCGGCCCCGATCGCGCCGGAGCTGATCCGCTGGTTCAATGCCATCGGCGTGCCGCTCTACGAGGGCTACGGCATGACCGAGAGCACCGGCATCATCTCGCTCAATACGCCGGACCGGCACCGGGTCGGTTCGGTCGGCGCGCCTTTGCCGGATACCGAGGTCAGGATTGCCGAGGACGGTGAAATCCTGGTTCGTGGCGGGCATGTCTTCGAAGGCTATTGGAAACGCCCGGAGCAAACGGCCAGGGATCTGCGCGACGGCTGGCTGCATACCGGCGACAGCGGTCGCGTGGACGATGGACTGCTGACCATTACCGGCCGGATCAAGGACATCATCATCACCGCCGGCGGCAAGAACATCGCTCCGGCCGAGATCGAGAGCCGCCTGAAGTTCTCGCCCTATATCGCCGATGCGGTCCTGATCGGCGACAAGCGCAAGTACCTGACCTGCCTGGTCATGATTGACCGTGACAATGTCGAGACCTGGGCCCAGCGCCACCAGGTGCCGTTCTCGGACTATCGCTCACTGTGCCGTGCCGAGGCTGTCGTCGAGCTCGTGGGCGGTGTGGTGGAGGAAGTCAATCAACAGTTTGCCCAGGTTGAACAAATCAAGTACTTCCGCCTGATCGAGGTGTTGTTGAGCGCTGACGACGAGGAGCTGACGGCAACCATGAAGCTCAAGCGCGCCCAGGTTGAGAAGAAATACAGTGCTCTGATTGATTCGATGTATTGACGGTTTTCCATAAAGCATTGGAACTAAAGAAGACACCGAATACACCGAAAAAATGTTGGGTGATTTTTTTGGGTTTCGGTGTTCCCGGATTCTTTCAATCCAATCGATCGTGATAGATTCAAGACAATGAAAGTTCGAGTGATGCCGAGATTCAAGGGAGAGACGATGAAGCAGTTTTCGATGGGGTTGATGGCTTTGCTGGCCCTGGTTCTGGTTGGCTGCGGCGCGGTTGATGACGCCGAGCGAGTGCGTGGGGTGACCGAAAGCGAAATTCGCTTCGGCGGTGCGCATGATCTTTCCGGCGTGTTCGCGGCCGTTTCCAATCCCGCGCTGAACGGCGCCAACTTGCGATTTCGCGAAGTCAATGACGCCGGCGGTGTGCACGGTCGGCGCATTCGCTATATCGTCGAAGACCATGGCTACCAGGTGCCGCGCGCCGCCCAGGCCGCCAACAAGCTGGTTACCCGCGACGAGGTGTTCGGCAAGCTGCTGACCCTGGGCACTCCGCACAACCTGGCCGCGTTCCCGATCATGGACCGTCATGATGTACCCAGCCTGTTCCCGTTGACCCCGGCCCGACCGATCCTGGAGACCGGCGATTTTTCGCGTCGCTTCAGTTTGAGCCAGTCCTATTACCACAATGTCGGCAATGCCATTGACTGGCTGCTCGAACGCGAGGAAATCGAGCGTATCTGCGTGATGTACATCCCGTCTGATTTTGGCGAAGAAATTCACGAGGCCGTGCGCGATGCTGCCCAGCGTCATGCGGATCTGGAACTGGTCTCGGCCACCTCGCATCGCCCGGACGAAACCAATTTCGCCGGCACCCTTTCGCGCAAGCGCAGCAGCCATTGCCAGCTCCTGGTCATTGGCCTGGCGGTTCGGGCCACGGTCGCTGTGGCCTCGGGTGTGCGCGACATGAATTGGGATGGCGTTGAACTGCTGGCCTCAACCGCCGCTTTCCATGCCGCCGTCTCGTCGGCCCCCGGCGGGGCCACGGAAGGCATGTGGGCCGCCTCGGCCGGCCCGGACATCCAGACCTTGCGCGATCGTTCCGAATCGGTCGCCTTCATCGAAGCTTACCGGGCCGCCTATGGCAGCGAGCCTGACGCCATGGCCCAGACCGGTTACAGCATCGCCCATGCCCTGGTAAAGGCGCTGGAACTGGCCGGCCCCGAATTGTCCGTCGATGGCCTGGTCGCGGCGCTGGAGTCACTGGACTACATCGATCCGGTCTCCGGCGTCCACGTACGCATGGGGCCCGACGATCACATTCTGCTGGGCGATACCTGGGTTACCCGGGTGAACAGCGGCGTCTGGGAAACCAAGGCGGTGATTGAAGGGCAGTAGGCGGCCCCCTCTCACCCCTACCGCGGGCGCGTCAAGCGCCCGTGCGCGTCGTTATCGTTTCCAGCCCGTGACCGCCCGGGCCCTTTTCAGACCGGTACAAGAGCCAGGAAAACACCAGGCCCAGCGAGGCCAGCAGGGTGTAGAACCACATGCCGGCAGCATAACCGGCTGGGTTCTCGGGGGAGGCCTGGAAGCTGTCGTTGAGCAGGCCGATCACCGGTGGCACCACGACCCAGCCGAGTTGCTGGCACAGGGTCATCATGGCGTAGGCCGAGCCGAGGCGTCGTTCGTCGACAATATAGGCCACCGATGGCCACATCACCGCCGGGATCAGCGAAAACACCGCACCGAGCAGGAAGATCACTACAAACAGGGTCAACGGTACCTGGGCCGATCCAATCAGCGGGATGACCAGCGGTACGTCCGGGCCCGGCGGTGCGTAGGTCACGAGCAGGAAGAGCGGCAGCATGACCAGCGAACCGGCGGCCATAAAAAACGAGCGCTTGCCGATCCGGTCTACCCACAGGCCAAACAAGGGGGTCAGAATGATTGCCGCCACTGGCAGCAGGCTGGACAGCAAGCCGGCGGCCTCGCGATCCAGACCGTGAGCCTGCTGGAAGTAGTCGATGGCAAAGGTGCGGAACGGGAAGACCGTGGAATAGAAAACCACGCACAGCGCGACCACGTACCAGTAGGACGGGGTGAAGGAATACAGGTCCCTGAGCTTGAGCTTCTCGTGATCGCCCGTGGCACCAAGGTGGTAGCTGGTTTCGGCGCGCTTCTCAAGCAACCAGTAGAGCAGGGCGGCGGTCACGGTGATGCCGCCAATGGCCGTGGCCAGCCACAGCGGATCCTGCCAGTTGGTGTACAGCGGTGAGGCGAAAGAGGTCGACCAGTCGGCCGAGGCTGACCCCAGGCGCGAGATCGACAGGTTGATGCCAAAGGCAAAGCTCAGCTCCTTGCCGCGGAACCATTTTGCCAGCGCCGTGGTGGCCGCAACGATCAGCGGTTCCGAGCCCAGGCCGAGCAGAAAACGACCGGCCAGGATGGTTTCGTAGCGCGGTGCCATGGCCGTGACCGCGGCCGCGCCCAGGCAGATCGCGCCGAACACGACAATGGCATTCTTGGTGCCGAAGCGGTCGATGATGATGCCGCCGATCAGCAGCACCAGCAGCGCGGCGATGTTATAGGCCGAGGACAGAAAGCCGATCTGGCCGTAGCTGAAGCCCAGGTCTTCTCGCATCAAATCGATGACTGGGCCGAGCGAGTCATAGACGTAGTAATTGCCGAACATCGCCAGGCTGATGAACAGCAGCACTATCCATCGATAGGCGGGCGGGGGCAGTGGCAGGGTGGCGGTGCGCATATCGGCGTGGCTCATGATCAGGCGCCTTGTTGTTGTCGTGGTTGTTGTCAGAAACGGGACAGGCCGCCGTGAATGGCCCGGCCCGAGCACTCTATCCAAGCTGGCCAGGACGGTCAACGCTTACTGGTGCCTGCATCAGCATTGCCTCATCCAGCCTGTCTCTCGGCGATTGTCATGACGCTTGTCAAGATCAGCGTTATGGCAAGCGTGGCAAGGCACGCGCTGACGACACCACGTTCCAGCCGCATGGGCCAACAACGCTGTCCTGGCGCGAAGCTATGGCATACTCCGGCCGGTGAGCCGAAACTCAAGAAAGCGCAAGCGCCCGTCTGCCCGGCCTGCCGACTACCAGCCGCCAAGGCCCGAAACCGGGTCGCGCCGTGGCTGGGTTTACCTGGCCGTGGCCGCGGTCGGCGTGCTGCTGTTGGGCGCAGGCTGGACCTGGTGGCAGGCCGAGCAGTTCGAGGACCGCTTTGATGCCGATTACGTTGGCAGCGCCGTATGCGGCGACTGCCATACGATCATCCATGGTCAGTGGTCAGGGTCTCCCCATGCCAATATGGTGCGTCGACCCGATACCGGCAGCGTGGTCGGTGATTTCAACCAGGGCGAATTCCGGCTGCCTGCCGACAGCCCTGATCCGCTGGCCGGCGAGGTTGTCGCCCGCACTTTTGTCGAAGATGATCGCTACTACATGGCCTTGCGTCATCCTGACGAAGAGGGTTTTGTCGCGTTTCCCATCGAGTACGTGATCGGCTACCAGTATCGCCAGGAATATGTATTCGCGGAGGCAGGCGGCGTACTGCGTCGCCTGCCCTTGCAGTGGTCAACGGCCAAGCAGGCCTATTTTCCCTACTGGAACATCCAGGAAGGCAGCGATCAGACGCTGGACGATCTCTGGCAGCAGATGACTACGCTGCACTCAGCCTGGAATCTCTACTGCGCGCGTTGCCATACCACCAACATGGATATCCTTGAGCGCGACCCCGCGCACACGCAAGCCAGGGTCGACTGGCAGGAGAAAGGCATTGGCTGCGAGGCCTGTCATGGGCCCGGCAGCCTGCACGTGGAGTACATGAAGTCCAATGCGGCCAATCGCCTGGCCATGTTTGTGCGCAATCATCTGCACGGTCATCCGGTCGCCTACGTGGCCAATGCCGAGAAACTGCCCAAGGCGCAGGCGCTTTCAGTTTGCGCACGCTGTCACGGTGCCGATATCTTTACCCGCAACCAGGATTTCTATCGCATCTATGAACCTGGCTACAGCCGCAGTGGCCGCATCAATGACTTGTCGGAGTTTTTCCAGCAGGCACCCCTGACCCCGGGGCGCATGGACCCTACCGTCGAGGTCTGGCATAACGGGAGGCCGCGCGGAATCGGCATGTTGTTTCGATCCTTTATCGAGTCGGAGTGCTACTCGCAGGGCGAGCCGCGCTGCCATGACTGCCACGATCCACATCAGAACAAGGCAGCCACTCGCCCCGGCATTCTCGAACCATCCGCCGTCTCCAACGCCTACTGCACCGATTGTCACCTCGATATTCGGCGCGATCCCGAGGCCCACACCCATCACCCGGCCGGGCAGCCCGGCAGCTTCTGCTACGACTGCCATATGCCCAAGCACATCACCAAGCTCAACACCGGCATCTGGGAGCGCACCCGCAGCCACGAGATGAGCTCGCTGCCCAACCCGCATGACAGCCAGCGCTTCGGCCTGGACAACGCGCCCAACGCCTGCAGCGACTGCCACGCTGACTTGAGCCCCAGCGAACTGGTCGCCACCATGCGCCAATGGTGGCCGAACTAC
>SLQY01000006.1 GCA_007131235.1 Wenzhouxiangella sp. | reverse complement strand
TGATCCGGATCTCAGTAATAATGAGGATAATCAAATTTTATCTTCACCTCAGGCAGATCTTGCAGTAGTAAAAACTGTTGACAACGCCAATCCCAATGTAGGTGAGGAAATAGTTTTTACAATTACTGTAACGAACAATGGCCCTGCAATTGCAACCGGAATAGAGATTACCGATCAGTTGCCTGTAGGATTGGATTACGTATCTGATAACTCAGGTGGTGATTACAACGAAATTACCGGGGTTTGGGAAATCGGAACTTTAGCAAATGGGGACTTTGTTTCAATCCAAATTACTGCATTAGTAACGGAGGACGCCGTACCAAATGTAACCAATTTAGCCGAGGTTACTGCCGCTGATCAGTTTGATCCGGTTCCCGAAAATAATGAGGATGACCAGTTAATCACGCCTTTGTTTGCTGATCTTGCTGTTCAGAAAAGTGGAACCCCCGCAACCCTTTTTGCAGGTGAAATTATCACTTATACTATTGTAGTGAACAATAACGGACCATCTACTGCGGAAAATGTAGTTTTGGAAGACGTATTTCCTCCTGAACTCGAAGTTTTAAGTGCAGTGCCAACAGTTGGGACCTGGGATGCACCTGAGTGGACTATTGGTTCTCTAACATCAGGAGCTTCTGAGACTTTGGTGATAGAAGCAAGGGTTACTCCTTCGCTAAGCTCTTCTACCACCATAACTAATGAGGCTTCGGTAAGTAGTACAACTTTTGATAATGACCTCAGTAATAATTCAGATAGTGAGACTACAACGGTCACGATTAACTCAGATCTCGCCATCACCAAAACAGGTTCTCCCAATCCTGCAGTGGTGGGAGGGTTGTACACATACGATATACTTATTGAAAACCTGGGGCCATCAGATGCTCAGGGCGTATCATTAACTGATAATGTACCATCGGTTATTTTGAGTCCTGAATATTCTCTGAATGGAGTGGACTGGTTGCCATGGACTTCTACTTTAGCTCTTGGTAGTTTGGAAGTAGGAGATGATATAGAGGTTCAGATCCGAGGGGTTATCAATCCCGCTGCTGCGGATGGAACTGTAATAAATAATACGGCTTTCATTTTTAGCACTACCACGGATGTTAATTTGACTAACAATTTAGATACAGATCAGGTTACTGCTTTCAGAGAGTCTGATCTGCAGGTAGTAAAAAGCCAGATTAACCCCGCTGCACTACCTGCCATAGTTGAAATCAATCCTTCAACAGCCACTCCTGGCCAGCAGATATATTATCTTTTGGTTGCGACCAATAATGGACTTAGTTATGCTGAGAATATGGTGGTAGAAGACATTATTCCGGCAGGAATATCCAATGTGGAATTTTCTTTGAATTTTGGCTCCACATGGCAGGTTTGGAATGGCACAAGGGAACTCCCGCAGTTTAGCTTCCCGGGTGTCAACAATATCCTTATCAGAGGTGATCTCGATCCCTCCCTGACCGGTGATCTTATCAATACAGCTACCATTAGCAGTGATACTCCTGATCCGGATTTGAGTAACAACGATTCCACCATTATCACGGAAATGGAACCAATGGCTGATCTGTTGATCATCAAGGAACAGATAGTGGCTCCTTTATTTGAGGATGGTCCCATTGACTTTAGAATAACTGTCAACAATCTCGGACCGAGTACAGCCACCAATGTGGTTATTACGGATTCAATTGATCTCTCAATAATTGAAAATGTTGAGTATTCACTGAATAATGGAATGGATTGGTTGAGCCCTTGGGAGGATGATATCAATGTAGGAACTATTTTACCTGGTTCTAATTTTGTACTTAGAATCAGGGGTGATCTACTTAGTACAGGGGATGATTTTATTCAAAATGTCGCTTCTGTAGAGTCAGAAGATGTTCCCGATCCCAATCCGGAAAACAATGTAGATACCATTAGAACTCCTCTGGAGGTCGAGGCAGATTTAGCAGTAATAAAAACCGGACCTGCTACTGTAATTGCAGGTGACACCATCACTTAT
Source organism: Wenzhouxiangella sp. (assembly GCA_007131235.1). GTDB lineage: Bacteria > Pseudomonadota > Gammaproteobacteria > Xanthomonadales > Wenzhouxiangellaceae > Wenzhouxiangella. The sequence continues at coordinate 1,243 of SLQY01000006.1, read as the reverse complement.
GATGTAAGAGCAATCAATAACAGTGATGTATTTACTTCGCAAGATGTTAGAGTCGTTGATTTTCTACCATCAATTGTTTTAAATCCTGAATACTCCTTTGATGAAGGGGATACATGGTTGCCGCTTCCTTCGCCATTAATAATTGGAGATCTCAATCCACAGGATACTTTTGATTTCTTAATTCGTGGACTGGTTCAAAGCAGTGCTACGGGTAGTATTACTAATTTTATTGAGATTTTTAGCCCAACCACCCCGGATCCGTTTTTTGATAATGATACATCAAGTGTTACGACTACCATTTTGCGTGAAGCTGACCTTGAAGTATTGAAGTTACAAATAGATGAGGCTACTTTAATGACAATAGATACTTCTGACTTCCCGGCCAATTGGATGGATTTATCGATTGATCCTATGGAAATAAACAGTGGAGAAGAGATAATTTATTTGATAGTATATATCAACAATGGACCAAGTGATGCTACTAATGTAATTATTGAAGATATTGTACCCGGTGCAATTCCTGATCCCCAAGCATCCAGATGTCTGGCTGGACTGACGCCCTGGTCTGGTACTGCTAATGTTGGAACTGTGGTATCTGGGGAGACATGTTTTATTGTTATCCGCGGAATTGTGGATCCGGCATTCACTGGAGAAGAAATAGAGAATACAGTAACAGTTACTACTCTGGATGATATACCAGATCCTGATTTAAGCAACAATGAATCCACTATACAAACTGATGTAAATGGTATTGCAGATGTTTCTGTGGTGAAGACTGCCTCCCAGGGTACGGCCATTCCGGGGGATTTCATCACTTACACTATTATTGTAGAAAATAATGGACCATCCCTTGCAGAAAATGTAGTCCTTCAGGATTCCCTACCCGATGGACTTACTTTGGTTCTGGCTACTCCAACTACAGGAACCTGGACAGATCCTGTTTGGGAGATTGGTGATATGGCTCCCGGTGATTTAGAGACATTGACCTTACTGGTTCTTGTGGAAGAATTGGTAAATGCCACAGTTATAACCAATAAAGTAGAGGTTGAGTCAGATACTGAGGACAGTAATTTAGCCAATAATGAAAGCCAAATTACCATCACCATACTTTCAGATCCTCAGTTAGCAATTGTGAAGGAGATCATTTCAGGAAGTACTTATTCATCAGTTGGTGATGAAATTCAATATCAATTTACGATTGTAAATACAGGCGATGTTACGATACAGGGACCATTTACGGTTG
>SLQY01000331.1 GCA_007131235.1 Wenzhouxiangella sp. | reverse complement strand
CGTGGTGATGAGCGTGGTGATGAGCGTGGTGATGAGCGTGGTGGTGGGTATGCTGGTGGTCATCGCCGTGCTCGTGGCCTGGCTGTGGCGCCGGTGCCACGTGCGGCAGCCAGTCGCGATCTGGCAGCTCCTCACCACGCTCGGTCAGCCACTGTTCCATGAACTCGATCTCATCACGCTGGGTCGAGTCGATGCGGCGCGCCAGGTCGAGCAGCTCGTGGCTTTGGGAGCGCTCCGGGGCCAGCGCACACATATCCAGGGCCTGCTGGTGATGCGGAATCATGTCGCGCATGAAACGCAGATCGGCTGCCGAGTGACGCAGGCCAGCCAGGGCCACGGCTTCCTCGGCGCTGATGGTGCGACTGGGCTGGCCGGGCGCACCGGGCTGAACAATCGGCGCCTGGGCGAGCGCCAGCACGGGGAGAATGACAAACGCGAGTGCGAACAATCGAAGCATGGCTGGTTCCTGAGCATACGGTCTGGGATTACGACCGCATAGGATAGGTCAGATGCCGGAAGGAGTTTTCACCGCGGCCAACCGAACACCAGGCCCTCGACATCGGCCTGTTGCTCGATATTCTGGTTTGCCGCTCCGCGCATCGCTGCTGTCGGGGCTCTCATCACCAGCTCGTCTACCGATCGGCCTCTGCCGCCCGGGTTGCCTGCCAGGCCACCACTTGCCATTGATCAGCAGTCTTGTGAAAGACGCCGGTATTGAAGAAATGCGTTTCCTCGCCGTCAACGTCGGTGGCGACCAAGCGGAAAGTGATCACGGCGCTGGACCCGTGCTGCTGGATCGTCACGTCGCGACCCGTATAGACCAGCTCGGCAGCAGGCGCCTCGGTCGTTGGCGAGCGCAAACCGTCGAGGATCTCAGCCTTGCCGAAACGGCGCCCCGCGGCACTGGTATAGATCAGATCATCGGACCAGAACCGCTCGTGAACGGCGCTATCGTTGACCGAGGCACCGGCGAGAAATTCATCCAGCAGGGCGCGCAACTCATCCGTATCGGATACTGATTCGGCCACCGCCGAGCCAGCCACCAGCAGTACCAGGAACAAGGCCAGACGCATCGCTAAACTCCGAGGATTCCAGCCCGACATGGTACCGCGTGCCTCCTGACCGTGCAGGCGACCGGACCAGAGGACCGGCATCCCGGCAGCCCCCCCATGAGGCGTGAAATTTCGCGCGCTGGAAATAGGCGTATGATCAGAGTGATGAGCCACCTCGCGAGATGCCCATGATCAGGGACTTGAATGCAACCGACCTGTACGGGCTCAGTCGTCTGACCGTGCAAGCGGTCACCGGAACCACCGACCTGGTCGAGCAACTGCACCACACCATCGCTCGGGTTTCGGCGCCGGTCGGTCGAGCGTCAGGGGGACGTACGCGCGGCATCACCGGCCTTGTTTACGGCTCGATTCGGGGTGTGACCGGCCTGGTCGGCACCTCCCTCGACCTGGCCTACCGCCATCTGCCGCGCGGCGAGCCGCTGACTTCCAGCCAGCGACGCGAAAAACTGCTGTCGGTGCTCAACGGCGTGCTGGGCGACCATCTCGAGGCCAGCGCCAACCCACTGGCAATCCCGATGCGTCTGCACCATCGCGGCCAGGCGCTGGAGCTCGACCAAACGACTCTTGCCTCGTCCATCGCCCAGCCCACTTCGCGCCTGCTGATCGCCATTCATGGCCTGTGCCTGAACCACCAGTGCTGGACACCAGGCCAGGGCTCGCATGACATCGACATGCCCACCCGGTTGAGTGCCGAACACGGCTTTACCGATCTGCACCTGCACTACAACACGGGGCGGGCGATTGCCCGCAACGGCCGAGACCTGGCCACGCTGCTGGAACGATTGCTGGCCTGTTGGCCGGTGCCGGTCGAAGAAGTGGTTCTGCTTGGTCACAGCATGGGCGGACTGGTCTCGCGCAGCGCCTGCCATTACGGCTGCGAAAGCGGGCATCGGTGGACCGAGCGTCTGCGCCGCATGATCTTTCTTGGCAGCCCGCACCACGGCTCGCCGCTGGAGCGCGCCGGCCACGGACTGGAACGGCTGCTGGGAATCAGCCCTTACAGCGCCCCGTTCCAGCGCCTGGGCCGGATACGCTCAGCCGGCATCACCGACCTGCGCCACGGCCGCGTCATCGAAGCGGATGTCGACACCAGCCCCGGTCATTCGCTGCCGCGCTTGCCCGGGCATGTTGTGCTGCACAGCATTGCCGCCACGCGCGCCGAACGCGCCGATCACCTCACCGCGCGCCTGATCGGCGATGGACTGGTGCCAGTCAGCAGCGCGCTGGGCCACCACCGCGATCCCGCCCGATGCCTGCCGATAGCGCCGGAATACCAGCACATCCTGCCGGCCACCAACCATATTGCAATGCTCCACCATCCGGACGCTTTCTTGACGGTCAAGCGCTGGCTTGCCTGACCGCCTGCCGGTCAGGGGGCAGAGCGCCACAGGTCCAGCAGGCTGTCCAGACCGCGATTTTTCCTGGCCGCGTGGGCCAGGCGCTGGCTGGCAACATAACCGGCCCAGTCGGGTGGTCGGGCCAGATCCACTGCGCCGTCCACGGCGATTTTGCTGAACCAGTCGGGAAAAACCGGGAAGTAACGATCGGGATAGAGCAGGAACGGCCACATCGTGGCGACCGGCCAGGTGGCCAGACCATGCCGGGACAACATCCCGATCCAGTGAACGAAGCGTTCCTCCAGGCTGCGCTTTCCGTGCAGTAGGGCATTGAGCGCGATGGCGAACTCCTTGCCTGACTCCTCATTGTGCAAAGCGGCTGCCAGGGCGCGGTCCTCCTCGGTCGAGAGCAGGGCGCAGGCAGCGCTGACCTCGGCCACATGTTCGGCAATGCGATCAAACTGTCCGCGGCTGATCATCGGCCCCAGGGCTGGCTGGCCGAGTCGCAGTGCGGCCAGCTCGCAGGCAGCCAGCAATCTGGATTGTTGGGTCATGGCATGTTCTGGGCTGGTTGTTCGGTGAGTTGCTATCCTCGCACGAGTCTTGCCTGAACATGTTCGAAAAAGCGCCCGGATCCAGCATGCCAGCAGTGGCGCGACCGATGGCTGGCAATCTGATGCAATCAGGATTGGCCAAGCCTGGTCTTGCTGATTGAATGCCGTATTTTCATCAGGACTGAGCATGAGCGCACTCGAACAACTGACCGACGACGATTACCAGCGCGCATTCCGCTATGCCTGCGCGCTGGGCGCCGATCGCGACCTGGCCCTGGACCTGGT
>SLQY01000219.1 GCA_007131235.1 Wenzhouxiangella sp. | reverse complement strand
TTGACAGGCGGGAAGACGGGAAGACGGGAAGCAGGAGAAAAAGGCGGTCTGCGCCCTGCCCCTCTCACCCGCTTCCCTTCGACCCGAGCCGGGGCAGCGCCCCGGCTCCAATCACTCCGCGCCTTCAGTCTGCTCGGCTTCGCTCGCGCGCAGCAGGGCCGACAGCTCAGCATCGGCGTCAGTATGGGTTTCACGCTGGGCCTTGCGACGGGCCATGGCCACTCGGCCAGTGCCGGCCGGAATCAGGCGGCCAACGATGACGTTTTCCTTCAAACCACGCAGGTTGTCGACCGTTCCACGCACGGCAGCGTCGGTCAGCACCCGGGTTGTTTCCTGGAAAGACGCCGCCGAAATGAAGGACTCGGTCGCCAGCGATGCCTTGGTGATACCCAGCAGAATACTCTGCCACACCGCCGGACGCAGACTGTCAGCTTCGAGACGCTGGTTTTCTTCCTGCACTCGCAAGCGATCCACCTGCTCACCACGCAGGAATCGACTATCGCCACCATCGGCGATTTCTATCTTGCGCAGCATCTGCCGAATGATGACCTCGATGTGCTTGTCATTGATCTTGACACCCTGCAGTCGGTAGACATCCTGGATTTCCTGAACCAGGTAGTCGGCCAGTCGCTCGACACCCAAAAGACGCAAGATATCGTGTGGATTGGGCTCGCCGTCAACTACGGTTTCGCCTTTCTCCACGTGCTCACCTTCAAAGACCAGCACCTGGCGCCACTTCGGAATCAACTCCTCGTGCGCTTCGCCGGTTTCGTCGGTAATCACCAGGCGCTGCTTGCCCTTGGTTTCCTTGCCGAAACTGACCACGCCGGAAGCCTCGGCCAGAAGCGCGCCCTCTTTCGGCTTGCGCGCCTCGAACAAGTCGGCAACCCGGGGAAGACCACCGGTGATGTCACGCGTCTTGGACGATTCCTGCGGAATTCGGGCAATGATGTCGCCGACCCGGATTTCCTTGCCATCGGTAGCGTTGATGACCGCGCCAGCCGGCAGGAAGTACTGCGCCAGCTGCTCGGTGCCCGGAATATTCAGGGCCTTGCCCTTGCTGTCGACCAGACGGATGATGGGCCGCAGATCCTTGCCTTCACTACCACGCTTCTTCGGATCGGTAACGACGACCGAACTCAGACCGGTCACATCGTCGGTCTCTTCGGTAATCGTGACGCCCGAAATGAAATCCTGGAACTGGGCAAAGCCGGCCACTTCGGACACGATCGGGTGAGTATGCGGGTCCCAATTGGCCACATTTTCGCCGATCTCGACCTTGTCGCCTTCCTTGACGCTGACCACGGCACCGTACGGAATCTTGTAACGCTCGCGCTCGCGGCCGTGGCTGTCGATGACCGACAGCTCGCCGGACCGCGACACGGCGACCAGCTTGCCTTCGGCGTTCTCGACCGACTTCAGGTTGTAGAATCGAATGCTGCCGGCCGACTTGACCTCGATGTGGTCAATAGCCACCGAACGGGACGCGGCCCCGCCAATGTGGAAGGTCCGCATCGTCAGCTGGGTTCCCGGCTCCCCGATGGACTGGGCCGCGATGACACCAACGGCCTCACCCTGGTTGACCAGGTAGCCTCGCGCCAGGTCGCGCCCGTAGCACTGGGCGCAGATGCCGTGCTTGGTTTCGCAGGTAATCGGCGAGCGCACCATGACCCGGTCGATCCCTTCCTGCTCGAGCATGGCAACCCAGCTCTCGTCAAGCAAGGTACCCCGCGGACACAACACCTCGTCGCTGTCGGTGGCATAGATGTCCTGTGCCACCACGCGGCCAAGAATGCGCTCGCGCAGGGGCTCGACCACGTCTCCGCCCTCAACGATGGGCAGCATTTCCAGGCCTTCCTCGGTACCGCAGTCCTCCTCGATCACGACCAGGTCCTGGGCGACGTCGACCAGACGCCGGGTCAGGTAGCCGGAGTTGGCGGTCTTGAGCGCGGTATCGGCCAGGCCTTTGCGCGCGCCATGGGTAGAAATGAAGTACTGGAGGACGTTCAGGCCTTCGCGGAAGTTGGCAGTAATCGGGGTTTCGATGATCGAGCCGTCCGGCTTGGCCATCAATCCACGCATACCGGCCAGCTGACGAATCTGGGCTGCCGAGCCTCGGGCACCGGAATCGGCCATGATGAAGATCGAGTTCATCGAATCTTCAATGACCGAGTTGCCCTCGGCATCGACCCGGGTTTCCTTGCCGATGCGCTTCATCATAGCCCGCGCCACTTCCTCGTTGGTGCGCGACCAGATATCCACGACCTTGTTGTAGCGCTCACCAGAGGTGACGACACCGGAAGCGTACTGGTTCTGAATATCGAGAATTTCCTTCTCGGCGCGCTCGAGGATTTCCTTCTTCTCAGGCGGCACCTGCAAGTCATCCAGGCCGATCGACACACCGGCACGGGTCGAGAAAGCGAACCCGGTGTACATCAGCTTGTCGGCAAAGACCACGGTGTGCTTCAGGCCCAGCTGGCGATAGCATTCATCGATCAGCTTCGAGATCTGCTTTTTCTTCAGTACCTGGTTGAACAGTTCGAAGGCCATGCCGCGCGGCACGATGTCCCACAACAGGGCACGTCCGACCGTGGTTTCGTAACGGGTTATGTGCTCTTGCAGCTGGCCGTCATCGTCGGCTCGATATTCGCGGATACGGGTAGTGATCGCAGCCTGCAAGTCAATCTGGTGGTTGGCATAGGCCCGCTGGACCTCGGCGACGCCGGAGAAGAACATGCCTTCGCCCTTGGCACCAGGCAGTGAGCGAGTCATGTAGTACAGACCCAGCACGACGTCCTGGGTCGGAACGATGATCGGCTCGCCGTTGGCCGGCGACAGGATATTGTTCGACGACATCATCAGGGCACGCGCTTCGAGCTGGGCCTCCAGGCTCAGCGGCACGTGCACGGCCATCTGGTCACCATCGAAGTCGGCGTTGAACGCGGTACAGACCAGCGGGTGGAGCTGGATGGCCTTGCCCTCGATCAGGACCGGCTCGAAAGCCTGGATACCGAGACGGTGCAAGGTCGGCGCGCGGTTCAGCAGCACCGGGTGCTCGCGGATGACTTCCTCGAGAATATCCCAGACCTCGGCTTCTTCGCGCTCGACCAGCTTCTTGGCCGCCTTGATCGTCATGGCCAGGCCACGCCGCTGCAGCTTCGAGAAGATGAACGGCTTGAACAGCTCGAGGGCCATTTTCTTGGGCAGGCCGCACTCGTGCAGTTTCAGGGTCGGCCCGACCACGATCACCGAACGGCCAGAGTAGTCGACACGCTTGCCCAGCAGGTTCTGACGGAACCGACCCTGCTTGCCCTTGATCATGTCGGCCAGCGACTTCAGCGGACGCTTGTTGGTGCCGGTGATCGCACGACCACGACGACCGTTGTCGAGCAGCGCATCGACCGATTCCTGCAACATGCGCTTTTCGTTGCGCACGATGATATCCGGCGCATTCAGATCAAGCAGGCGACGCAGGCGGTTGTTGCGGTTGATCACGCGGCGATACAGATCGTTCAGATCCGAGGTCGCGAAGCGACCGCCATCCAGCGGCACCAACGGGCGCAGGTCCGGCGGCAGCACCGGCAGGACGGTCAGGATCATGTATTCGGGTCGGTTGCCCGACTCGATGAACGCCTCCATCAGCTTGATACGCTTGGTGAGACGCTTGATCTTGGTTTCTGAGTTGGTCGCTGCGATATCTTCGCGCAGCTTGGCCAACTCACTGGCCAGATCGATATTCTTGAGCAGATCGAAAACGGCCTCGGCACCCATCTTGGCGTCAAACTCGTCGCCGTACTCTTCGACGGCTTCGTAGTACTGCTCGTCGGTGAGCAACTGACCGCGCTCGAGCGGGGTCATGCCCGGATCCAGCACCAGGTAGGACTCGAAGTACAGGATCCGCTCGATATCACGCAGGGTCATATCCAGCATCAGACCAATGCGGCTGGGAAGTGACTTCAAGAACCAGATATGAGCCACCGGAGAGGCCAGGTCGATGTGGCCCATGCGCTCACGGCGCACCTTGGTCAGGGTGACCTCGGTACCGCACTTCTCGCATTTCACGCCCCGATGCTTCATGCGCTTGTACTTGCCGCACAGGCATTCGTAGTCCTTGATGGGACCAAAAATCGCCGCGCAGAACAAGCCTTCACGCTCGGGCTTGAAGGTACGGTAGTTGATCGTCTCCGGCTTCTTGACTTCTCCGAAGGACCAGGAGCGAATCAGCTCTGGTGGTGCCAGGCCGATGCGAATGGCATCAAAATCAGTAATCTGGTTCTGACGCTTGTACAGATTGAAAAGGTCGCGCATTTGCTAGCTCCTCCTGGATCTCAGGATTCTTCAAGTTCGATGTTGATGCCGAGCGAGCGGATTTCCTTCACCAGTACGTTGAAGGATTCCGGCATGCCGGCCACCATCTGGTTGTTGCCGTCGACAATGGACTTGTACATCTGGTTACGCCCGGCCACATCATCCGACTTGACCGTGAGCATTTCCTGCAGGGTGTAGGCCGCGCCATAGGCTTCCAGGGCCCAGACCTCCATTTCGCCGAACCGCTGGCCGCCGAACTGGGCCTTGCCGCCCAGCGGCTGCTGGGTAACCAGGCTGTAAGGACCGGTGGACCGGGCATGCATCTTGTCATCGACCAGGTGGTTGAGCTTGAGCATGTACATGTAGCCCACGGTCACCGGCCGGTCGAAAGCATCCCCGGTTCGGCCATCGAACAGTGTGGTCTGTCCGGATTCCGGCAGATCGGCCATTTTCAGAAGCTTCTTGATTTCGACTTCGTCGGCGCCGTCGAATACCGGTGTACCCATCGGGACACCGCCGCACAGGTTGCCGGCCATCTCCATTACCTCGCCGTCCGAAAACTCGCTCATGTCGACGCGCTGACGGTCGGAGTTGTAGATCTCGCCGATAAAACCGCGAATCTTGTCGGTCTTTTCCTTGGCCTCGATCATGCCCTGGATCTTCTTGCCCAGGCCACGAGCGGCCCAACCCAGGTGAGTTTCCAGCACCTGCCCGATGTTCATGCGCGACGGCACGCCCAGCGGGTTGAGCACGATATCCACAGGCTCTCCGTCAGCCGTGAACGGCATGTCCTCGGTCGGGACGATGGTCGAGATCACGCCCTTGTTGCCGTGACGACCTGCCATCTTGTCACCCGGCTGCATGCGCCGTTTGACAGCCAGGTAGACCTTGACCATTTTCAGAACGCCCGGGGCGAGATCGTCGCCACGCGTGATCTTGCCCTTCTTTTCCTCGAAGCGCTTGTCGAACAGCTTGCGCTGCTTCTCGATCTGGCGCGCCGCCCGCTCCAACATGTCCTGGGCTTCGTCGTTGCGCATGCGCAACTTGAACCAGTCATCGTGCTTCAGGTCGGCGAGGTAACTGGCCGTGACCTTGTCACCTTTCTTGATGCCGGACGGACCCTTGTCAGCCACATTGCCAACCAGGACCGACTCCAGGCGGGCGAAAATGGCATCTTCCATGATCCGCAGCTGGTCATCGAGGTCCTTGCGAACCCGGCGGATTTCATCCTTCTCGATGGCGATGGCCCGGGCATCCTTGTCAACGCCTTCACGGGTGAAGACCTGGACATCGATGACCGTGCCATCCATGCCGGTCGGAACGCGCAGACTGGTGTCCTTCACGTCCGAAGCCTTCTCGCCGAAAATGGCCCGCAGCAGCTTCTCCTCCGGTGTCAGCTGAGTCTCGCCCTTGGGCGTGACCTTGCCGACCAGGATGTCACCGGCCTTGACTTCAGCACCAATGAAAACGATACCGGACTCGTCAAGCTTGGCCAGGGTGGACTCGCCAACATTGGGAATATCTGCCGAGATTTCCTCGGTACCCAACTTGGTATCACGCGCCACGCAGGTCAGTTCCTCGATGTGGATCGAGGTAAAGCGATCTTCCTTGACCACGCGCTCGGAAATGAGGATGGAGTCCTCGAAGTTGTAGCCGTTCCAGGGCATGAAAGCGACCAGGATGTTCTGCCCCAGGGCCAGTTCACCAAGATCGGTAGAGGGCCCATCGGCCAGCACATCGCGCTTCTCCACCACGTCTCCTACCTTCACCAGCGGGCGCTGGTTCATGCAGGTGTTCTGGTTGGAGCGCTGGTATTTGACCAGGTTGTAGATATCCACACCCGGGTCATCTTCACCGACCTCGTCTTCGTTGGCGCGAACCACGATGCGGCCAGCATCGACCTGGTCAACCACGCCGCCGCGCAAAGCATTGGTGGTCACACCGGAGTCGGTGGCAACCGCACGTTCCATGCCAGTTCCGACCAGCGGCTTGTCAACGCGCAGCGTTGGCACCGCCTGGCGCTGCATGTTCGACCCCATCAGGGCGCGGTTGGCGTCATCATGCTCCAAAAACGGCACCAGCGAGGCCGCGACCGAGACGATCTGACGCGGCGAGACGTCCATGTAATCGACTTCGCTGGTCGCCTTCAGGGTGAACTCGCCCTGGTGACGACAGGGAATGAGCTCTTCCTTGAAGCGATTGTCCTTGTCGAGGTCGGCGTTGGCCTGGGCAATCACGTAGTCACCCTCCTCGATGGCAGACAGGTATTCGACCTCATCGGTGACCTTGCCACCAATGACCCGGCGGTAAGCGGTCTCGAGGAAACCGTACTGGTTGGTGCGCGAGTAGACGGCCAGGGAATTGATCAGGCCGATGTTCGGACCTTCCGGCGTTTCGATCGGACACAGGCGACCGTAATGGGTCGGGTGCACGTCGCGCACTTCGAACCCCGCCCGCTCGCGGGTCAGGCCACCCGGACCAAGCGCCGAGACACGGCGCTTGTGGGTCACTTCCGATAGCGGGTTGTTCTGGTCCATGAACTGCGACAGCTGGGACGAACCAAAGAACTCCTTGACCGCGGCTGCAACCGGCTTGGCATTGATCAGATCCTGGGGTGCCAGGCCTTCACTTTCGGCCACGCTCAGGCGCTCCCGCACCGCACGCTCGACGCGCACCAGGCCAATTCGGAACACATTCTCTGCCATTTCCCCGACCGAACGGACGCGTCGGTTGCCGAGATGGTCGATGTCATCGACCGTGCCATTGCCGTTGCGAATGTCGATCAGCACCTTGAGGACTGCCAGGATATCGTCCTGGTCAAGTACGCCGGAACCAGTGATTTCCTTGCGCCCCACGCGACGATTGAACTTCATTCGACCCACGGACGAAAGGTCGTAGCGTTCCTCGGTGAAGAACAGGTTCTTGAACAGATTCTGCGCAGCCTCCTTGGTCGGCGGCTCGCCCGGGCGCATCATCTTGTAGATTTCCCACAGCGCTTCCAGCTCGCTGGCGGTTGGATCGATGCGCAGCGTATTGGAAACATAGGGGCCCTGGTCGAGATCGTTGACGTAGAGCACATCAAAGCGCTTGACCTTGGCCTCGCGCATGCTCTCCAGGGTTCCTTCGGTAATCTCGTCGTTCGCTCGCGCGACCAGCTCGCCGGTTTCGTTGTCGACGATATTGTGGGCCACGATCTTGCCGATCAGGTAGTCATCCGGCACATCAAGCGTGGTCACGCCCGCCTCGTCAATCAGCTTGACATGGCGAGCCGTGATGCGCTTGTCGCGCGCCACGATCACGTTGCCTTCCTTGTCGACAATATCAAACAGCGCGCTTTCACCGCGCAGGCGCTGCGGCACCAGGTCAATCTTGGCATCGCCCTTGCGCAGGGTCACCCGGGTCTTTTCGAAGAAGAAGTCAAGAATCTGCTCCTCCTCCATGCCCAGCGCGCGCAGCAGGATGGTCACCGGCAGCTTGCGGCGACGGTCGATGCGGGTAAAGATGCAATCCTTTGGATCGAATTCGAAATCCAGCCACGAACCACGGTAAGGAATCACGCGGGCCGAGTACAGCAGCTTGCCGCTGGAATGGGTCTTGCCGCGATCGTGATCGAAAAACACGCCCGGCGACCGGTGCATCTGATTGACGATGACGCGCTCGGTGCCGTTGACGATGAAAGTCCCGGTATCGGTCATCAGCGGCAGGTCGCCCATGTAGACGTCCTGCTCCTTGACTTCCTTGACCTTCTTGTTGCGGGCCGGGCTGTCCTTGTCATAAATGACCAGGCGCACGGTCACCCGCAGCGGCGCTCCGTAGCTCATGCCGCGCAGCTTGCACTCGGTGACGTCGAACTCGGGTTCACCAAGCTTGTAACTCACGTACTCCAGCGCGGCATTGCCCGAGTAGCTGACGATTGGAAACACCGAGGACAGTGCTCCGTGCAGCCCGATCTCGGAACGCTCGTGCTCCGGCCTGTCCACCTGGAGGAACTGCTTGTATGATTCGATCTGGGTGGAGAGGAGAAAGGGCACGTCAAGCACCTGGGGGTGCTTGCCAAAATCCTTTCGAATGCGCTTCTTTTCCGTGAAGGAGTAACTCATGAGCGTCTTACCCACTTGAAGTAACAATGTGCGGCGACCGGGATTTGAATCGCACGGCTGTCATGGCACCCGGTTCTGGCCAGACAACCGCCTTGTTCTTGGCGAAGCCAAAAAACAGGAGCGGGCCGGGCGCTCTGAAAGCACCCAGCCCTTTCCCTTTTTCGCAAAGCAACGATAGCGATGGCTTTACTTGACCTCGACGGTCGCGCCAGCTTCTTCCAGTTGCTTCTTGACTTGTTCGGCTTCGTCCTTGGAAACGCCTTCCTTGAGCGGAGCCGGTGCACCTTCGACCAGATCCTTCGCTTCCTTCAAGCCCAGCCCGGTCAGGCCACGAACGGCCTTGATCACGGCGACCTTGTTGGAGCCGAAGCTAGCCAGGATTACGTCGAACTCGGTCTGTTCTTCAGCCGGGGCAGCATCGCCACCGGCAGCAGGACCGGCAGCAACAGCTACCGGAGCGGCTGCAGAAACACCGAACTTCTCCTCCATGGCCTCGATGAGGTCAACGACCTCCATCACGGTCATGTTGGAAATGGTTTCCAGAATGTCTTCTTTCGAAACGGCCATTTGTCAAATCTCCTAAAAATGATTGTCGAAAAGCGGTTTGTCAAACCTGTCCGAGCATTACCAACTGACCCGGTCAAGGTTCACTGCTACCGCCTTTCGTCTTCAATGAACAATCAGGCAGCTTGCTTGCTGTCGCGCACCGCGGCTACGGTACGAACAAGCTTGGCATGCGGTTCCGCCAGCGTACGAACAAACTTCTCGATCGGTGCCTTCATGACACCCATCAGCATGGCAATGGCCTGATCGCGGGTCGGCATCTTCGACAGACGCTCGAGTTCTTCAGCTCCGTAAAGCTGAGACCCGACGGCTACCAGCCGCGCGATCAGACGTTCATTGTTTTTCGCGAAGTCCTTGATCAATCGTGCTGCTGCGCCCGGATCCTCAAGGGAAAAGGCAAACAGCAACGGACCAGTCAATTCCTCGCCCATGCATTCGAAGTCGGTACCCTCAACGGCACGGCGCACCAGCGTGTTCTTGGCCACCTTCAGATACACACCCTCATCCCGCGCCTTGCGACGCAGTTCGGTCATGTGTCCGACGGTCAGACCACGGTACTCGGCAGCAACAGCAGAGTGAGCTGTCTGTGCCACTGCTGACACTTCTGCCACTACCGCCTTTTTCTGCTCAAGAGTGAGCGCCATTGGCTACCTCCATCTTATTGACGAACAACCGATCATTCGGTCGTCCATGCCACATTCCGACTTTTCATCGTTCGACGATGAGCCATCGGACCCTTGGTGGCCGTTTCTCAATCCTTCGAGATCGGGCAACACCATCTGCGCGGGCGGTTGTGAGACCATTACCGTGACTGTCAAAAAAGACCAGTCAGCGACCCGCGGTCTTGGACGGGCACTCCCGAAGGAGCGATCGCCCGGGAAAAACAGGTTCAAGGTTCAAGGCGCAAGGTTCAAGCAGTTCGGGGGTGGGCTGACCAAACTCGATCCACCCCAACATTCCCAACTACTCAAACCATTATTCCAATCACCAAAAAGCCAGTCTCTCCGTTTTCCTTGATCCTTGATCCTTGTTCCTTGAGCCTTTCTAAAGCCCAAGACTTCCAGCATCCACGGTCAATCCAGGACCCATGGTCGTGGACAATGCAATCTTTCTCAGATACTGGCCTTTCGCCGCCGGCGGCTTGACCTTGATCAGCTCGTTGACCAACGCCTGAAGGTTGCCCTTGAGCGCGTCGCTCTCGAAATCGGCCTTGCCGATGGTGGCGTGAATGATGCCGGCCTTGTCGGTCCGAAACTGCACCTGGCCAGCCTTGGCATTACGCACAGCCTGGGCCACGTCCGGCGTCACGGTACCCACCTTGGGGTTGGGCATCAGGCCTCGAGGGCCAAGAATAGTTCCGAGACGACCGACCACCCGCATCGCGTCCGGCGTTGCGATACAGACGTCGAAGTCGATCTCCCCGCCCTTGATGGTTTCGGCGAGATCTTCGAATCCGACGATGTCGGCACCGGCCTCGGTCGCCTTGTCGGCGTTTTCACCCTGGGCGAAAACAGCAACCCGGACACTCTTGCCAGTGCCGTTCGGCATGACGATGGCACCGCGGACGACCTGGTCAGACTTGCGCGGATCAACGCCGAGGCGGATTGCGACATCTACGCTCTCGGTAAACTTGACCTTGCTCATGCCTTTCAGCGCTTCCAGCGCCTCGTCAATACCGTAGGTCCGGCTGCGGTCAATCTGGTCGCGCATGGCGCGTATACGCTTGCTTCTGGCCATTATTCGACTCCTTCCACATTCAGGCCCATGCTGCGCGCACTTCCAGCAATGGTGCGCACGGCGGCGTCCATGTCGGCGGCAGTCAGATCGGGCTCCTTGAGCTTGGCAATCTCCTCGAGCTGTTCACGAGTGACTGTGCCAACCTTGCGCGTATTCGGCTCGCCACTTCCCTTGGGAATCTTGGCAGCCTTGCGCAGCAAAACGGCAGCTGGCGGAGTCTTGGTGACGAAGGTGAAGCTGCGATCACTGTAAACGGTGATGATGACCGGAATCGGCATCCCCGCTTCCATGGACTGCGTAGCCGCATTGAACGACTTGCAGAACTCCATGATGTTGACGCCATGCTGACCCAGCGCCGGCCCAACGGGCGGGCTCGGGTTGGCCTGGCCGGCCGCAACCTGCAGTTTGATATAACTTTTGACTTTCTTTGCCATTGCTATTCAAGTCTCCTCGGGTTCATGCGCCGCGCCACTTCCGACGACGGCTCCCCGTTGGTTTATTTCAAGAATGAAGCCGATGCCTCATCCACCTACATCTTTTCGACTTGCTGGAAGTCGAGTTCAACCGGCGTCGAGCGACCGAAAATCGATACGGCCACGCGCAAGCGGCTTTTCTCGTAGTTGATCTCTTCGACCACACCACTGAAATCATTGAATGGCCCATCGGTAACCCGGACCACTTCGCCAGGCTCGAAAAGCACCTTCGGGCGAGGCTTGTCAACCCCTTCTGCGACCCGCTGCAAAATGGCATCGGCCTCGCGCTGGCTGATCGGCGCCGGACGATCCTGGCGACCACCGATGAACCCGAGCACCTTGGGAACGTCCTTGACCAGGTGCCAGCTGTCGTCATTCATTTCCATTTCGACCAGGACGTAGCCCGGGAAAAACTTGCGTTCACTGCGCCGCTTGACGCCCTTTTTCATCTCCACCACTTCTTCGGTGGGGACCAGGATTTCGCCAAACAGTTCTTCCATTTCGGCACGGCGAATGCGCTCCTCCAGGGAGCGCTTGACCGATTTTTCAAAACCGGAGTAGGCGTGGACCACGTACCACTGCTTGGCCATCAGCTACCCCCGGAGACGCCGATCAGGCGACGCACGATCCATCCGAACAGAGTGTCCATCAGAAACAGCAGGATGGCCACGATGACGGTAATCACCAGAACCATCAGCGTAGTCTGCAGGGTTTCCTGGCGATTGGGCCAGACGACCTTGCGCCGCTCGACGTCGGTTTCACGCAGGAACGAGAACATGCCTCGGCCGCGTTCGGTCTGGCCGACTATGGCCAGGGCAACACCCAGCGCCACGAGCAAGCCGAGGACGCGGAACAGCGTCATCACTTCGCCAGCGAAATGGAAAAAGCCGACTACGCCAGCCAGCAAGACGAGCAGGCCTACGGCCCACAGCATGTTGTCGCGTGGTGATGTCTTTTCGGCTGCCATATACTGTGTCGCCTTGAATAAGCGTTGGCAGGCGAGGAGGGACTCGAACCCCCAACCTGCGGTTTTGGAGACCGCTGCTCTGCCAGTTGAGCTACTCGCCTTTAAAAACAAAGGTCAGGGAGCAGAACCCGGGCACCAGCTTGCGATGCTGGCGCCCGGTTTCTGTTGCCCTGTCCCGAAATTACTCGTGGATCTTGGCCACGACGCCGGCACCGACGGTCCGGCCGCCTTCGCGAATCGCGAAACGCAGGCCTTCTTCCATCGCGATCGGTGCAATCAGTTCAACCTGAATCTGCACGTTGTCGCCCGGCATCA
>SLQY01000307.1 GCA_007131235.1 Wenzhouxiangella sp. | reverse complement strand
GAAAATCCGGGATTGGCATGGAGAATGCCGGGATCGTATTGCCAAACCATTCATTCGGTGAAGCACCCAACATGGCCCTCGGCCGCGTTGGGCCGGGCTACAGGGGCCTTAAATTCGGGAACCACCGAAGACACCGAAATCACCGAAAGCACCGAAATCTCATGAAACCGTCTTCGGTGTTTTCGGTGTTTTCGGTGGTTCAAGGTTTTTACCAGGCACGACCCAACTGGACGAACAGGCTGCGGCCGGGCCCGGGGAAGTAGCGGTAGTTGCCGAAGGCGAAGTCGGCGCGTTCGGCGTAGCGGCGGTCGAGGATGTTGCGCAGGCGTACAGCGGTTTGCCAGCCGCCGGGCCACTGGTACTCGACATGGCCATGCCACAGACGGTGGCCGCCGTAGCGGCGGGTGTTGGCCGCGTCCAGCCAGTAACTGCCGGTGGATTCAAAGGCGAGCTGGGCCAGCCAGCGCTGCTGCGGCCGCCAGGTCAGGTCGGCTGAGTACAGCCGGCGCGGAGCCGAGGACACGTCGCGACCGTTGATGATGGTCTCGCCACCCAGGTCGCGATCGAAGCGGTAGCGATGGATGGCGTAGGTTCCGCGTGCAGCCACGCTGAAGCCTGCGCCGATGCGATAGCGCAGCGACGCCTCGATGCCGCGATGATCGGTCTTGCCAGCGGAGACATTGAAGCCCTCGGCATCGCGGAAAATGAAATTGTCCTTGCGCTGGGCGAAGGCGACCAGCTCCCAGCCCAGGCGCTGGCCACCGCGCAGGCCCAGTTCGATGGCATCCAGGACTTCGGAATCCAGGTCGGCCACCAGCTGACCGCGTTGCAGCCGGTACAGCTCGGTGGCCTGCGGGGCGCGAAAGCCACGCGCGATGCGCAGCCAGCCCTGCAGGTTGTCGAACTGGCGGCTCAGGGTCAGCTCAGGGGCCAGATTGAAGAAGCTGTCGCTACGGTCATCAGGGCGCGTATACAAGCAGCCGCCAAAGCCGCACGGGCTACCGTCCTCGGCCAGATTGCCGGATGCCATGGCATTGTCATAGTCGTAGCGGATCCAGTCCAGGTGGGCACCGGCACGCAACTCCCAGGCTTCGCCCAGAGTCCAGGTTCCGGCCAGGTAGCCACCCAGGCGCTGCCCGTCGACCTCGTAGTCGTAGTGACGACCCGGCGGCCGGATACCAGCCACAGGCGGCGGCCCCATGGTCGGGCCATCCTGTTCCTGGAACAGGAAGCCACGGAACAGCTCTGCATCCAGACCCCAGTCTATATCCAGATCGTCAAGCGGGATGCGGCGATCGAACTGGGCACCCAGCGAAACCTGGCCGTTGCGTTCCAGCGGCTGACCGGGCAGGAAGTGCTGCAGGAAGGTCATGCGCGAACGGCGGACGAAAAAACTCAACCGGCTCTCGCCGCCGGCACCGTCTCGCCAATCACCGCGGCTGTGCAGGCGCAGCGCCGATCCGGTGCGGAAGGCTTCCGGGTTGAGGTTGGCGCGGCGGGCCTGGTCATCGCGGTAGCTGTCCCGCCCGAGGATGAAGCCAGCAGTATCCTGGTCCAGACGGGCTGCTGCCAGCGTCGTGCGCCATTGACCGCGCGCGGTAGGCTGGACATGGTTGAGGGTAATGAACTGGTGGTCATAACCCTCATCGACGCGGAAACTGCCGGCATCGACCAGGTTGACGTCGACGCCGATTGCGCCCTCGCCCAGCGCCGTATTCAAGGCCAGGTCCAGGCGTCGGTAATCATCTGAGCCAAGCTCGATACGGGCATGGTTTTCCGGCGACAACAGCGGCGAGCGTGTGCGCACGTCGATCACGCCATGGAGCCCGCCGGAGGCATGACCCAATCCACCCGGCCCACGCAGTACGCTGACCGAGGCAGCCTGGAGCAGATTGATCTCGAAAAACCCGTTGACGTTGCAAAAACCCGGCGGCCGCACCGGAATACCGTCTTCCAGCACCAGCAAGGCACCGCAGCCGCCGGCCCCGGCCAACAGCGGCGAGCGCACCGCGCTCAGGTGCTCCTGGCCAGACCCGCGCGTGACCCAGGAACCGGGCAGGCGGGCGAACAGCTCCGATGGATGGGACGGTCGTATCGTTTCAATTTCCGGCGCGCTGAGCTCGGCCGTGGCCTGGGCCTCGGCCGGATCGATATCGCGTGCGCGCACTTCGATCCGCGGCAGGTCTTCGGACTGAGCGAGAACAGCCAGGGCGATCAGGACATCAAGCATGGCGAAAAGTCACGGGGAATTTTCAAGTCGGCGCAAGCGCGCAAGAATCACGAAGGTAACCGCTCCGCCCAAGGTCAGCGTGAAGGGAAACAGCAAGACCCACCGGCCCAGCCCCGGCGACCGTGCTTCCAGCAACTGGTAGACCATCACCCCGGCCAACGGCGCAAGCAGGCCGCGGATGCCGGTCAGGGTGACATGGATACCCATGTACAAGGTCGACTGGTCATCGCTGGCAAAGTCATTGTGACCAAGGTTCCAGCCCAGCTTGCCACCGGCAAAGGCCACGCCCATGGCCAGGGCGCCAACCCAGAACAAGCTATTCAGACCACTGATCGAGGCGGTCGTGAAAAGGCCCAGGGCGAGGACGAACGTCCAGGCCTGGCGAGCACGGTAGTCGAGGATATGCACTGCATCCAGGCGGCGCGCCCAGATCGGCGTAAAGATGGCAAGGGTGACCAGCGGCAAAGTGGTAGTGATCAACACCTGCTCGAAACGCGAAAAGCCGAACTGCTCACTGAGCAGGATGACCAGCAGCGCGATCACCATCAGATTGCCCGAACCGAAGGCAAACATGGTCAGCATGTAGCGCCGGTACCAGCGATCATCGGTCAGAATTCGCAGACAGGCCTGAAACTGCCCGCCCTGGCGCTCCACGCGCTGGGCCAGCTCGCTGCGGCGGAGGCGCGCACCGTAGCGGATCCGGGTGCGCTGATATGCCCAGGCGGCGACCAGTCCCAGCAAACCGGCCAGCGGAAAGATCAGGCGCCACGACTCGGACCACCACGTCAGCGCCACACCGATGACGGCTGCGGTGATGGCGATGATCACCGAGTAGATCACGGTGATGCGGCCAGTGATGCGAGCGCGCACGTGGCGCGGAAAATTGGCTCGCCAGATCGCCGCACGCAGGGTAATGACGCCGGCCCAGGCCAGGCGGGCGAGGATCATGGCCACAGTGATCAGGACCAGGCCATGGGTGTTCATTGGTGCCAGCGCCATCATTATCAGAAACAGCGCGGTCATCGTCATCAGGGCCGAGACCCAGGCCGTCTTGTCGCGTCCCTCGGCCAGACCGGACAGCCACAGCGAGGCCATGTTGGCCGCCGCCGGCGCACCGGCGACCAGGGCCACGCACAAGTTGACCCAGGTCGGGTCGGCCACCGCATCGAACTGATTTTTGACCACCACGCCCACTACCCCGCCCTCGAGCGCGCCCAGGGCCACCGCCATGGTCGCGTTGGCATTGACCTCGCGAGGCATCAGGGTACGAGCGATGTAGGGAAGATCAGAAGAGCGCTGAGGCATGTCTTCATTGTAGGGCCGAATCATCGGTCGGCTGGGATAGAATCGAGCCATGAGCAATCACGATACGGAACGCAGCTGGCTGACCACAGTATTGACCCGGGACATCCCGCTCGGCCAGGCCATGGCCCTGGAGATTACCCGCCTCGATGCATCGGGAATCAGCCTGTCACTGCCATTGGGGCCCAATATCAATGACAAGGGCACAGCTTTCGGTGGTGCCATGGCCAGCGCCATGATTCTGGCGGGCTGGTCCTTGCCACGCCTGCTGTTGCGGCGCGAGGGCATTGATGCCGATCTGGTCATTGGTCGCTGTGAGCTGCGTTTCCTGAGTCCCGTCGACCAGGACTTCCAGGCCCACTGTGACTGGCCCGATCCCGCATCGCTGACGCTTTTCCTGGACCAGCTGGGCCGGCGCGGACGGGGTCGCCTGGACCTGGCGCCGCGAGTGACCTGCGCTGACAAGATCGTAGCCAGCCTGGAAGCGCGGTATGCTGCGCTAGCGAGGGGACGCTTGCCAGACGCGGAGAATGCCTGATGAAGACACGCCTGCTATTGCTGTTCGTGATCGTCTTGATGCTTGCTGCCTGCGGCGGCACAAGCAGCGTGCGCGAACGCCAGGAGACCATGGATGCCTGGGAGAACCGGGTGCGCTGGAGCGCTTTCGACACGCTCATCGATTTCATTCATCCTGATTGGCTGGAGGAAAACCCGGTCACCGAGCTCGATCTCGATCGCCTCAACCAGTTTCGGGTGACCGAGTACCGGGTTCGCGCCGTCCTCGCCCATCCCGACGGCAATGGCCTGGATCGTCGAGCGCAGATTCGCTTGATCAATATTCATAACCAGCGCGAGCGCAGCATCGACCACCAGGAAATCTGGCGTTATGATGAGGACAGAAAACGCTGGCTGATGCATTCCGGGCTTCCGGATCCTCGCCGGCAGTAAAATCGCTTTTCAAGTGACGGGAGGTTCTGATCAGCTCATGCGAACCATAGCCGTAATCAACGCGAAGGGGGGGTGTGGCAAGTCCACGATCGCCACCAGCCTTGCTGCCGCCATGGCCTGGGACGGCCACTCGGTCGCCCTCGGTGACATGGACCCGCAGCAATCGACCAACGATTGGCTTGCCCTCAGGAGCGAAGATCTGCCCGCCATCCTGCCGGTCAACAGCAAGGGTGGGCCACTACGCGCCCCGGCCGAGGCCGATACCCTGATTCTCGACACCCCGGCAGGCTTGCATGGCAGCGAGCTTGGTCATGTGCTGCGCCGGGCCGAGACCGTTCTGGTGCCAGTGCTGCCTTCTCCGGTCGACATGCGCGCCGCCTGGCGCTTCCTCAATCACCTGGCCGAACTGAAACCGGTCGTCAAACGCGAGGCTGTCGTAGGGCTGATTGCCAACCGAGTCCGCCCCCACACCATCATCTACCGCGAACTGACCGGGTTCCTCAATGACTTCCGATTCCCGGTCATTGGCCAGCTGCGCGATTCGATGAACTACGTGCGCGCCTTCGAGCGCGGCCTGACCGTCTCGGACCTGCCGCCCTATCAGGCCTGGCAGGACTGGGAAGAGTGGGAGCCGATCATGGCCTGGATCAGGAGCCGCCGTTCGCGGGGAAAGACCTGACGAATCTGCTGACGGGCGCCCTTTTCCGGCTGACAGGTTCCCAAACACCCGAACAGCACTGATCCCGGCGGCACGCTGACCTGGAACCGGCCCGGTTAACCTCGGCGTCATGACGGCATGTCACGATGCCGATCAGCCTTATCCTGGGGGTTCTGCTGGTTGGCGGCCTGACCGAGCTCACGGTGCTGGGCGACCGGTAGGGAGAAACTGAGTGTCAGGCGGCTGCTCAACCCAGGCCAATATTGTCGATAAGGCGCGCCTTGCCCAGCCAGGCTGCGGCGAGCAGGCGCTGCGGTCGACCAGGTTTGGGGTCACCGAGATCCTCGGCACAGCGCAAGGCCAGGTACTGAGGCCGGAAACCAGCTTCCTCCAGCTTGTCCCTGGCCTGTCCTTCCAGCGCTTTCCAGTCGTTGCCGGCAGCCAGGCCTTCGGCCGTTTGGGTCAGGGTCTGGAACAGGGACGGGGCAACGCGGCGCTGCTCAGGCGTCAGGTACTGGTTGCGCGAACTCATCGCCAGGCCATCGGCTTCGCGCTGGGTCGGCCAGCCGACGATGTCGATGTCAAGTGCCAGGTCAGCAACCAGGCGCCGGATCACCAGCAACTGCTGAAAGTCCTTCTCGCCAAACACGGCCAGCCTTGGCCTTACCTGGTTGAACAGACGCAAAACCACGCTGGCAACGCCGTCGAAATGACCGGGCCGGAACTCGCCACAAAGCTGGTTGGCCAGCTGCGCTGGCACGGCAATCGAAAAGCGCTCGGCGAGCGGATACATGGTCTTGACCGACGGCATCCAGACAAGGTCGCATCCGGCTTCAGCCAGCGCGGCAATATCATCGTCCAGGGTGCGCGGATAACTGGCGAAATCTTCGTCGGGGCCAAACTGGGTCGGATTGACGAACACGCTCGCCACAACCCGATCGGATCGCTGGCGGGCAGCCTTGATCAAGGCCAGGTGGCCGACGTGCAAGTTGCCCATGGTGGGAACCAGGGCCACATGCTCGCTGCAAGCCTGCCAGTGCGACAGCACCGCCCGCATCGCGTCCAGATCCGTCAGTCGGTGCATCGGGTCAGCGGTAAACGTGTTCAGCAGCCGGGAAATCGCCCGATCTCACAGCCTGCACATAGGCCGCCAGGGCCGCGTCTATGCTTGTCGCTTCGGCCATGAAGTCCTTGACGAAACGAGGCCGGGGCGATGGGCTGATGCCCAGAACGTCGTAAAGCACGAGAACCTGCCCATCGACGCCAGGCCCGGCGCCGATGCCTATGACTGGAATAGGCAGGTCATCGGCCACTGCCGCGGCCAGATCGGCGGGAACACACTCCAGTACCAACAGAGCTGCACCAGCCTCCTGCACGGCGCGAGCGTCTTCGCGCAAGCGCCGAGCCGACGCGGCTTCCCGTCCTTGCACGCGATAACCACCCAGCTGATGAACGTGCTGGGGCGTCAGACCGAGATGCGCGCAAACCGGAATCCCCTGCTCAACCAGGGCAGCGATTTGCGGCCCCATGACACTGCCGCCCTCGAGCTTGACCATCTCCGCACCAGCGCGCATGAGATGACCGGCGGACTCAATGGCCGTTGTTCGGTCGTGATAGGCCAGGAAAGGAAGATCGGCGACCAGCAAGGCGCGATCGAGCCCCCGCCGGACCGCGTCGACATGGTAGACCATATCGTCAATCGTCACTCCCAGCGTGCTGTCTCGGCCATGTACGACATTGCCCAGCGAATCACCGACCAGCACGCAATCAACGCCAGCGGCATCGACGAGTCGGGCAAAGCTGGCATCGTAGGCCGTCAGCATGACGATGGTTTTGCCCTCGGCCTTCATCTGAGACAGGGCGGGCAATGTGATCTTATCGGCCTTCATCATGCCCCCCGATAGCGACCGGCATGCGCGCTCTCGGCCGCTTTTACGCCAGCCCGCTCGTCGTCTCCCAATGCCGCCAATAGCTCGGTGACCGAGCCATGGCCGGGTATATCCAGACCAGGAGAGAGGTCGTGCAACGGCACCAGCACGAAGGCGCGCTGATGCAGACGCGGGTGCGGAACGGTGAGGCCCGGCTCATCGAGCACAATGCCTTCGTAGACCAGCAGGTCCAGGTCGATCTCGCGCGGACCCCAACGCCTGCCGCCACGTTGCCGCCCCAGCTGGTCCTCGATGGCCAGCAAGGCATCGAGCAACACTCTGGGCGGCAGACTCGTCGCGAGCTTGGCCACCGCATTGAGGAAATCAGGCTGATCGGTCTCTCCCCAGGGTGCGGTGTGATAAGGGGCCGACACTGCTCGAAGCTGGGTTTCCGGGAGCCGCGCCAGCTGCGCGATGGCCCGGCGCAGCGCTAACGCGGCATCGCCCAGGTTGCTTCCCAAGCCGATCCATGCGCTTCTCATGTCACTGCCTTGCGCTTGCGCGGCCGGCGCCTCCGGCGACCACCGCGATCGGTCTTCTGGATTTGCTCGGCGCGGTCCTGGCCGTCCACTTTCTGGATTTCGGTCCACCATTCCGCCAGTTCGGCCAGCTCTGGCTCCTCGAGTACGCGCAACAGCAGAAAATCATAAGCGGCACGGAAACGTCGTTCATTCATCAGCCGAGCCACGCGCTTGCCTTGCCGCTTCTCGAAGCGCGGCTGCAAGCACCAGATTTCCTTGGCCATACCCGAAAATCGTCGATGGATGGCAACCCTGGCAGCCTGGTGGACGATGGCATCTTCACCGGCGTCAGCCAGCGCCTCGACGGCAGGCATGCCCTGGTCGATCAGCACCGTGGCTCGCTGCTTGACTCGAGGCCAGAGGAACGCGGCAAACAGGAATCCGGGCGTGACCGGCAGACCCTCGGCGACCCGCTGGTCAGTATTCTTCAGGGCCTGCTCAACCAGCGGCGGCGGCTGCGCCGGATCGTCGAACAGGGCCGGAAACAGTTCTTCCCAGAGCGCCTGTCGCACCAGCGCCTGGTAGGTTGGCCAGGCCAGACCGGACAAGAACAGCTTGAGAATTTCATCGAACAGACGGGCCGGTGGAATGTCGGCCAGCAAGGGCGCAAGCGACACCATTGGGCCGGCGGTCTGCGGCTCCACGGCAAGGTCGAGCTTGACCATGAAGCGCACCGCACGCAACAAGCGCACCGGGTCCTCCCGATAGCGAGTGACCGGGTCACCAATCAGGCGGAGACGGCGAGCGAGCACATCCTCGTAGCCGCCGACGTGATCACGAATGGTCTCGGAGACCGGATCGTACATCAGCGCATTGATGGTGAAATCACGGCGTATGGCGTCTTCCGCCTCGCTGCCGAACACGTTGTCACGGATGACCCGTCCGCCCGCCTCGATCTCGCGATGTTCGCTGTCTTCATCAGCGCCGCCGCGGAAGGTTGCCACCTCTATGATCTCGCGGCCGAAGCGTACGTGGGCAAGCCGAAAACGGCGGCCAATCAGACGCGCGTTGCGGAACAGTTCGCGCACCTGCTCCGGGGTGGCACTGGTGGCGACATCAAAATCCTTGGGGCTTTGACCAAGGAGCAGATCGCGAACGCTGCCACCAACGATGAACGCCAGGTGGCCACCTTGCTGCAAGCGCTCCACGACCTTGATCGCATTGGCGCTGACATGGCGGCTCTGGATGCCGTGTTCCTGGCGGGTAATGATGCGCGGCTTGGCGCTGGCTTCGGTCACTGAGTCTGTCTGATTAGGGCTGGAAAGGGCCGGCTTGGTTGTCTCAATCAGGCCAGGCTTTGTTAATATAATCGCTAGTTTATCATTTTCGCTGTCATCGACCGGTATCAAGCCGGCCGCTTATCGGACCATTGCCCATGACTTTCGTTGTTACCGAGAATTGCATCAAGTGCAAATATACCGACTGCGTCGAGGTCTGCCCCGTGGATTGCTTTCACGAAGGACCGAATTTTCTGGCCATCGACCCGGAAGAATGTATCGACTGCACCTTGTGCGAACCGGAGTGTCCGGTTGAAGCCATTTACCCGGAAGACGATTTGCCGGCCGATCAGCAACAATTCCTGGAGCTCAACGCCGAATTGTCACGCGAATGGCCGGTCATTACGGAAATGAAGCCGGCGCCGGATGACGCCAAGAAATGGGAAGACGTCCCCGACAAGCTCAAGCTGCTGGAGCGCTGAGCGCTAACCCAGGCGCTCTCGCAACACGGCCAGCACATACTCGGCCGTTTCCATGTCGACCAGGTTGCCGTCGGCATCCAGCAACGTGACCCGGGCGTGATCTCCGTCAGGCTGCACCTCGGCCCGGTACTGGCCGCTGTAGTCCATCAACTCGGTACCACGCCAAATGGCCAAACGCGCCAGTCCGGTGCGATTGACCTCAATCGGGTCATGAACAAAGCTGAAATGGAAACGCCGGCTTGACTCGTCAACCCGGCGCACGCTCATGCCGCCCCGATTGAGGGCGAAACTCAGCCTCCGCCAGACACTTTCCGGCTCGTCTTCTACAGCCAAAAACAGACCACTGGGACCGAACCGGATATGCGAGCGCGAGGCTTCGGCCTCTGCACTGGGCAATACCCGTGGCGGACGCGCTTCGCCGCCTGCTGCCGCCATTTCCGGCAAGAAGTAACCAGGGATGCGGTAGGTCGGGCGAACGTTGGGCTCGCTGAGACCATCCGGAATTCGAATGCTGGATACTTCCTCACTGGCCACATAGATCGGCTGGCGATCCCGATTGGCACAGCCGGCGACGGCGCAGGCCGCCACCAACAACAACAGCAACTTGATCATGACCGGTCTTGAGTTCATAAACCCCTTGAACCTGAAATAGGGAGAGTAGTGCAAGATGCACCGCGTAATCCGTCAGTTTAACGCAACCGGCCCACGCAATGCATCGGCTAAAGCTTTGCCGCGCTGGTGCCAGCGCTCATCCAGCGCCACCAACGGCAGCCTGATTCCCGGCCCGATGTGGCCCATGGCGTTCAGCAACCACTTGACCGGAACCGGATTCGCTTCGACGCCGAGAAAGGAATACAGTTCAGCGTAGCGGGCATTCAAGGCGCGAGCCGAGTCTGCTTCGCCAGCCTCCACCAGCTCGCACAGGCGGGCATAGTCACCCGGAATGACGTTGGCGGCGACCGAAATGACCCCCTGGGCACCGGCCAGCAGGGATTCGCAGCAGCTGGGGTCATCACCGCTGATCACCGGCAGCCCACCTTCAACCAGCGCCGCCACACGCTGCTTGTCGGCTACAGCCTCCTTGATCGCGATGATATTGGGGTGCGCTGCCAGGGCCAGGCTGGTTTCAGGCAACAGGTCGACCGCGGTTCGCGCCGGCACGTTGTACAAAACCACCGGCACCTCAGCGGCATCAGCTACCGCCCGGTAGTGCGCCAACAAGCCGCGCTGGGACGGTCGGTTGTAGGACGGCGTGACCACCAGTGCCAAGTCAGCGCCCAGCCGCGCGGCCAGTGCCGTGCGCTCGATGGTGGCAGCCGTCGAAGAACTGCCGGTGCCCGCGACAACGCTCATTCGACCAGCGACCTGGGCCACGGCCAGTTCGAGCAGGCGGGTAAACTCCGCCTCGGTCAACGTGGCGGACTCACCGGTCGTACCGGCCACGACAACACCGCGGCTGCCACAGGCCAGGTGCCAGTCCAGCAGCCGCAGCCAGGCGGCTTCATCAATTGTTCCGTCGGGCGCCATGGGCGTGACCAGGGCGACGATGGATCCCTTCAACATGACATCTCCGCATTACCGTTTCCTGACAGCCCTTTTCAGGCTGCCTGATGATGACGCAATTGTGCTAGTTTAACCCATATTGCCGGGGCGTTGCCGACCGGCGCATACCCAAGTCACTGAATTAACAATAATTTTATTTATGAGCCAACAACCTGAACTGTCTTCCATCGAACTCGAGGCCAACGGCCAGCGCAACATCAAACTCAGCGATTTCAAGGGCAAGCCGGTGGTGGTGTATTTCTACCCCCGCGACAACACCCCCGGCTGCACCAAGCAGGGCCAGGGTTTCCGCGACCACTATGACGACTTTCAGGCAGCCGGCTGCGAGATCATCGGCGTGTCTCGCGACAGCGCCAGCAGCCACGACAAGTTCGTTGCCAAGCACGAGTTTCCATTCCCATTGCTGGCCGATACCGAAGAAAAGCTTTGCCAGGCCTTCGATGTCATCAAGGAAAAGAACATGTATGGCAAGAAGGTGATGGGCATTGAGCGCAGCACCTTTCTGTTCGATGCCAAGGGCAAACTGGTACGGGAATGGCGCAAGGTGCGCGTCCCCGGCCATGTCGAGGAAGTGCTCGCAGCCGTGCGCGAACTCGGCTGAGCATTTGCTCGTTTCCATCCCTTCTTTCCCAGGAGCCTTCTGATCATGATGGCCGAGTGCCAGCGTCTGTACATTCTGGACACCAACGTGCTGATGCACGACCCGACCTCGCTGTTTCGCTTTGCCGAGCACGATATCTTTCTGCCCATGATCGTGCTCGAAGAGCTAGACCGGGCCAAGAAAGGCGTCTCCGAAGTTGCCCGCAATGTACGTCAGGTCAGCCGCTTTCTGGGCCAGATGATGCGCCCTGGCGATGCCCTGGAAAACGGCGTCGAGCTTGCTGAACCGGAAGGCCTGAATCTCAAGGTCGGCACCGGGCGGCTGTACTTCCAGACCCGTCATTTCGACAACGGCAATGACCTGGTCGGCGATGGTTCGCTGGCCGACAACGAGATCCTGCTCGCCGCGCTCAGCCTGACCCGGGAGCATCCGGACAAGCAGGTCGTTCTGGTTTCCAAGGACATCAACCTGCGCATCAAGGCCGCCATCCACGGCGTCCTGGCCGAGGACTACCACAACGACCGCGCACTCGACGATCTGAGCCTGCTTTACAACGGCATGCGCGAGCTTGACAACTCCTTCTGGGAGGCCCACAGCACGCGCGATTCCTGGACCGAAGAAAGCCGCACTTTCTACCGCATGGGCCGGCAGGCCGACGACGACTGGTACCCGAACCAGTGTCTGCGACTGGCCGGCGACAACGGACTCGAAGCGATGGTGCGTCAGGTTGACGACGACGCCATCGTCATGGAGGTCGCGCGCGATTTTCGCCGCCCGCAACATGGGGTCTGGGGCATCATGGCACGCAACCCGGAGCAGAACTTCGCCCTGAACCTGCTCATGGACCCGCAGATCGACTTCGTCACTCTGCTCGGCACGGCCGGCACCGGCAAGACCCTGCTCGCCCTGGCCGCCGGCCTGGCCCAGACCCTGGATGAAAAGATCTACCGCGAAATCGTCATGACCCGGGCCACGGTTTCGGTCGGCGAGGACATTGGCTTCCTGCCCGGCACCG
>SLQY01000215.1 GCA_007131235.1 Wenzhouxiangella sp. | reverse complement strand
CCCACGGAATCCAGGCCCCGCTCGCCGCGGAAGACGATCAGATCATCGAGCGGCTCGGCTTCGATGACCTGGCCTTCGCCGCTCAAACCCGCCTCAACCGCCTGGCCACCCTGGGCCGATGCTGCTAGCGCAGCGCTCAGCGAGCCGCCATCGTCGGGCGCAAAAGCCACCATCACCGAGCAGCCCGGCTCACCCTGGCTGAGCACCGAACCCGGCGAGCAGCTGCCGCCGAGGATGGTAAAGCCGTTATCACCGTTGATGGCAAGACTGCCGAGCACAACGTCAAGCGCATCGTCCGGACCGCTGTTGGTGAGCTCGAAGGTGGTGAAGACCGGGCTGGTGCCAACCAGGCGAGTGCCGAAGTCGAATGCGGTCGGATTGATCGACAATTCGCCGGGCGGGCGCGGCACCTGGGCCTGCCCCTGGACCGCAACGCTTGAACTGTTGACCGACGAGCTGACGATCACCTGGTCGCTGAAAGCGCCAGCGGCGGTGGCTGCGAAGCAAACCGAGAACGTACAAGCCCCGCCGGGTGGCAGTGTGGTGCCGCTGCAACCGTCTGCGCCAATCGAAAACGGCGCGCCGCCGACAATCGTGACGCCAAGCCCTTCCAGCGCGCCATTGGTGCCCTGGTTGCTGGCAACCACGGTTTGACAGATGCCCGGCTCGTCGACGTTGACCATGCCGAAGTTCAGCAGGGTTGGAGTAACTTGCAACAGTGCATTGCTGGGTGGCGCCTGGCCCGTGCCAGTAAGCAGAATCGAGGCATCGTTGGCATCGCTGAACAGGGTCAAGGTGTCATTGAAGGTACCAACCTGATTGACCGTGGGAATAAAGCAAACATCGATCGAGCAGAACTCCTCGGGCTCGAGCAAGGCATCGATGCAGGTATTGTTTTGAAGTGAGAACGGAGACCCGCCCAGGGTGATGTTGGTGATGCCCAATGAGCCGAAAATGCCCACGTTTTCAGCGATCAGGGTCTGACACGCGCTCTGAGCGCCAGCCACCAGGGTGCCGAAGTTCATCGCCGTTGGTGGATCAAGGACCAGTTCGGCATCGTCACCGATTACCTCGGCAAACAGCTCGGTGCGATCATTGATAATGTCGGCGTCGGCCGATTCCACAACGAGCAACGCGGCCTGCGCGCCGGCATCGACAGGATCGAAAACCACCTCCAGTTCGCAGAATGCGCCTGCTTCCAGAACAAAAGGGGGCAGGGGACAATCGCCGCCTGTTCCAAACTCGAAACCCGGGTCGCCGATCAAGACAATATCATCGACCGTAAGGTCTATTGGGGCAGAGTCGTCGTTGACGATCGTGACCAAGTCAGACAATGTCGCAGAGCCCTGTGGAACCGTGGGAAAAATGATCACAGGAGGTTGCACATCAAGCAGACCCAGGTCCTGGGTGATAATGATTTCACCGTCAACAAGGACGTCTGGCGTGACCGCCAACCCCGAGTTGTCACTGAAGGACAAGAACCCGGGGTCGGTGTCAATGACCAGGCTGTAGCTGCCCAGCGCATTGATGTCGGTAAAAAACTCGAGCGTTGCGATCGTGCCCGAGACAATCTCATCAAGAATCGGGAATGTGTAGACGATGATGCGAACCACACCGGCATCCGGTGTCGTGCAAACTACTGTGCCCGAGCTGAACTCGTTGCCGTCGCAGTCGACGAGCACATCCACCGACGGTATATCCGCAGCATCAAAGAGGATGTCAAAGTTGAAAGCGACCACTGAGCCGTCGTTGACGAAATCGATCGGAATCAGGATCGAGTCGCCCGGCTCACCGCTGCCAGAACCGACAGTGATGCTGGGTTGAGCCAATGCCTGAATCGACCACAGAGCGGAGACAAGGAAGAGCAGGGCGGTCGGCTGGAGCAAGCGAAGCTTGAGTAATTTTTTCATGGCTGCTTCCTCTAAAGACCCGGTCCGGCGTTAGGGTTCGACTGCGAGGCAATGATGCCGAGGACGCAATCGAAATCATCACTGTCGACCTGGCCGTTTTCATCGCAGTCCGGCTGACCCAGTGCGTTAATGAGCTCGTTGAGCTCGTTGGTCAACGAAACAAGATCCTGAGCGTTGTAGATCCCGTCACCGTTGACGTCGCCAACCAGCAAACGGCCCGGCCTGGTCAACCTTCTTGACTCGAAAGCATCAACGTCAATCGTGCCACCGGCTGACAGGCCGTTGATCAGGCCGAAGCGCTGAGCATTGATGACCAGCCCGGAAGTCTCTACTTCCTGGACCAGGTCCAAGTCAAAGTTATCCGAGTTGAGTGCAAAACGAATCGGCGCAGATTCACCAGCCACCCAGGCAAACTCCACCGAGTGCCAACGATCCTGGGTAACACCAGGAAAGGTCAGGTCGACCGGGTTTTCAGCGGTATCAAATACCCGCAGCGTCAGATCTTGAGGCGCAGGATTGTTGTACCAGATTTCAACCTTGTTGATCCCGTCATCCGTGGCTTCGTAAAGCAAGGCCGGCGGCGTGAACAGCTCCATGAAAATGTAAAAACGCACCCATAAGGCGGTTTCGTCCGTGGGAGTAGAGTCGATAAGATACCGATCGTCGCCCGACTGGATTCGCAGACCACACCCACCGGTGTATCGCCGGTTATCCGGAGGGCTGGCGGTATCGCCATCGGTCAGACCTATTGCCGCGCTCCAGTTATCGAGTGTGCACGAGAATGGATCGCCTATAAGCTCGAACTGGTCTTGAAACAGCAAGTCAAAGACACCGCGTACCTCGCCGGAAAGAAACTGGAAGTTCTGCCTCGAATCCAGTTGCCGCTCGCTGAATACCTCAAGCATTCCGAGATTGTCGCCTGCATCCTCGGCCCCGGACAGCGCGCTGGCGAACACGAGCAAAAAGGAGGCGGCGCAGGTCCCTGCGCGCCGTGAAAAACTGCTGCTGGAACCCATACCGAACGTTCTCCCGAATTGGCTGATGCCACTACATTCCCTGCCCGTTCAGTATTCTCCAATCAGGTGCCGAAATCAACATTTATTATCCCCGCAATGCAAAGGCAGCTGCGGGCAGAAGGATTCCATCCTGGGCGAATCGCGATCAGCCTTGCCGGCCTGCCGATTGCTCGATGTGACGACTGCTGCCGGCTACCCAGATAAAGATCGCCATCAGCAAGGGCCCGCTCAGGTCGTACCACAAGGGTTCGCGCAAGGCCACCAGCAGAGTCCGGCCCCGCGTGTTGGCCTATCTACCGTTTGCATGGCTTGGCTACTTGCTCGGTCGCCCGCGAGCCCGAAT
>SLQY01000157.1 GCA_007131235.1 Wenzhouxiangella sp. | reverse complement strand
TGCTGGCCCTGGACGAAGCTCTTCAGCGTCTGGCCCGGCACAGCCAGCGCGCCGCCGACATCATGGAATTGACCTACTTCGGTGGACTTGACCGCAACGCTGTCGCCGAAGTCCTCAATATCGGCAGCCGCACCGTCGACCGTGACCTGAACCTCGCCCGCGCCTGGCTGCGCCGCCAGCTCGACGGTGACGCCTAAACCTGTCCGGGGCGACCATCCTGCTCAACCTTGAGAAGCGCTCAAGGCTCTTCAAAACCATCGCGAAACAGTCGATCGGGAGCGAAGGCCTCGAAAGCGCCGAGGTCAAAGGGGCCCGACTCGCGGTTCGGAACCGCTGGCGGTCCGCCGGTCCAGACCTGGCAGCGGGCCCGTGCGCCTCCAGCCGGGGACAGGGCAGCGCCAGTAGATGCGCTGGAAATCTGTTCATCGAAATCTGTTCATGGAAAACCAGTTCATCAACCGGCCAACTGTCGTCCAGTGAGTCATCAAGCGGTAGCGGACAGACTGAGGCCTCAAGGGCGTTGCAAGGAAATCGCAGTGACCCCTGGCGCAAACCGCTTCCGTTTTTAACTTCAGGACCCAAAGAACGGCCGGGCGTTGGTTCCTCGGGCTGGGGTCTTGGAGTATTTGCAATGAATCGCGGGATGCTTTGGTGTTTAGGTGCGCTGCTGGTGCTGGCTTCGGCCTCGGCTGCGGCGCAGTCCTTCAATGGCGGCTTGACCGGTGCCTGGTGGGACCCGGCGCGAGGGGGCGAAGGTCAGTTTCTGAGCTTCGAGCGCGTCGGTGTTCGGGATGTGGCGGTGCTGGCCTATTTCACCTATGACGATGAAGGGCGCGCCCGCTGGCTGGTGGGTGATGCCAACTTCACGGCTGGTCAAAAAGTGCTGGAGTTTTCGATGATTACCGGTCGCGGTCCTCGATTCGGGGTTGGCTTCCGCAGCGAAGATGTCATCATCAGCCAGGTCGGGACGATTCGCCTTGAGGTGCTCAACTGCGACCGGATGCGCTTGCGCTACACCGATGATGAACAGCAGTTCGAGACCGAAATCCGTCGTCTGGTCGGGCCATTGGAGGGTGTGGCTTGTGACGGAAGCCAGACCTCAACCGGCACCAACCGGATGGTGGGCACTGCCTCCGGCGGCTGGTGGGACTCGGCCCGCAGCGGCGAGGGCAGCTTCATTTCCTTTGAGCGTGCCGGCGATCGGCGGGTGATCTCGGTTTACTACTTCACTTACGACGATCAAGGGCGGGCGACCTGGCTGGTTGGCGATGCTGACCATGCCGAGCGGGCCAACCGCATTGAGGTGCAGCTGTTTACCGGTAGCGGCGCGCGCTTCGGTGTTGATTTCGATTCGGCCGATGTGCGCATCCGGCCCGCCGGTCGGGCGATTATTGAGCAGGACGGCTGCGGCAACACGCGCATGCGCTACAACGGCGGAGTGACCTTCGGGCTCGATCTGACCCGGCTGGTCGGCGAGCTGTCGGGCGTGCCCTGCTCGATTCCGATGTTGCCGCCGAACGAGACGGATAACCAGCTGCGGGCATTGATCGCCCAGCATGGTCTGATTGGCGACCCCAGCCGCGGTCGGGATCTACCGGGTATCGACTCGCCCTTGGCACAGCTGGGCAAGCGGCTGTTTTTCAGCAAGTCCTTGAGCGGCGACCTGGATACGGCCTGTGCCTCCTGTCATCACCCGGCCCTGGGCGGTGCCGACGGCCTGGCCTTGCCGGTGGGTGCGACGGCCCTCAATCCGGATGTGATGGGCCCGGGACGGCGCACCGTGAACGGCCACCTGCTGGTCGGTCGCAATTCCCAGACCTTCTTTAACGCGGCCTTGTACGACACGGGGCTTTTCTGGGATTCCAGGGTTGAAAGCCTGAATCCACAGGCTGGCGACAACGGTGAGGCAGGGGGCATTCGCACGCCGGACAGCGCCTTCGGCAGTCCCGATTCCAAGGCCGGGCCGAATCTGTTGGCCGCGCAGGCCAGGTTCCCGGTGGTCGAACCCGGCGAGATGCTGGGCACGGGTTTCCCGAGCATGAATGACGAGCAGGTGCGCGCCCATCTAGCCGCTCGCATCGGCAACTATGGCTCGGGCGCGGGGCGTCTGCCGCCCAGCCAGTGGCTGCAACGCTTTCGCGAGGTCTTTGGCAGCGACGCCAGTGCTGAAGAGCTGATTACTTTCGACAATATCGCCCTGGCCCTGGGCGAGTATCAGCGCTCAGCTGTGTTCGTCGAAACGCCTTGGGCACGCTACGTGCGCGGCGACAACGCGGCCATCAGCGCTTCGGCGAAGATCGGTGCGCTGGTGTTCTACCGTCCGGTGAACCAGGCGGGTGGCAACTGCGTGCAATGCCACAGCGGCGACTTCTTTACCGATGAAAGGCATCATGTTATTGGCTTCCCGCAGGTCGGCCCCGGGCTTGGCGACCCGAATGGAAACGACCACGGTCGGGCGCGTCAGAGCCGTCGGGATCGCGACATGCAGGCGTTCCGCACCCCCAGTCTGCTGAACGTCAGCCTGACCGCGCCCTATGGCCATAGTGGTAGCTATAACACCTTGAACGAGGCTTTTACTCATTATGTGCTCCCGCGTGACTCTGCCTTGCAGGTTGTCGACTTTCAAATCTGGTGCTTCATGGCGCCGTTCAATACCGAACCAGGCTGCAACGGCGCGACTGCCCGGGTACGGGCCAATACAATGGCCTCTCTGGCCCGCGTCGACGCGATTCGGCTCAGTGATCCCGCCAACGCCTTGCCGGTAGTCGACCCGGTGGCCGTGCCCCAGGCGGCCACGACGAACGTTCTCGCCTTCATGCGAGCATTGACCGATCCCTGTCTGCAGAGCCGCGCCTGCTTCGGCCGTTGGATCCCGACCCCGGAAGAAGCACCCGATGAGTTCCAGCTAAACGCAGTAAACGCCAACGGCAACCCGTTCTAGACTGCTGATATCGACGGAATCCGGACAAGGTGGCCCACAAGCCCCTTGTCTGGAACCCGTAAACCGTAAACCGTAAACCGTCTCAAATCCCCTCAAACCGATTCGCTTCCCGGTTCTTCCTGACCTTCTTCGGGTCCCAGATGCGACCGTTCATGGCGATCCAGATCCCGGGGGGCAGGGACTGGACGGCACCGACGGAGCAGCCGATGTTGAACACGGCGTCAGAGTCGATGAAGCGGGCCGGGTTGAGGGCGCCGGTCATGACGATCACACGCTTGCCGAGGTCGCCCAGGGCGGCCGCGGTTTCGACCATGGTGTCGGTGCCATGGGTGATCAGGTAATGGGTGTCATCGCTGGCCAGTATGGCCTGGCGAATCAGGGCGCGGTCGTCGTCGTTCAGATGCAGCGAATCCTTGCGCAGCAGGGCACGGATTTCCCACTCGAAGGCCACGTGCATGGCGCGCAGAATGCGGCCGATTTCCGGCTCGCCAATCTGGTAGTCGGACTTGTCATCGTAGTAGAGCTTGTCGATGGTGCCGCCGGTAGTCAGGATGTTGAGTTTCTTCATGCTCATGCGCGCCGGTCGAATTGGCGGGTAGTATAGCGGCCATGAGAGTGATCACCGTGGCTGTATTGATTCTGCTACTGGCACCGCTGCTGGCTGGCGGCACCGCCAGCGTGCGCGCCGAGGATCCGGACATCCTGGCCTTGCACTGGCACCCGGACACCGCGGAGGACGCGCGGCGTCGGACCCTTGCCCTGGCCTTGTGGCTGGACAGCGGCGAGGTTGATCCGGGCCAGTGGCGCACGGCGGTGGATTCCAGGCTGCTCGCCTTGGAGCGGGCCGCGCTGCGGGTGCCGCCGGCCTGGGCACCGCCAGCCGACGGCATCCTGGGCTGGCTGGTTCATGTGCGAGAGCGCAACCTGCCCAACGAGCGTCCGGCAGTCTTGTCGAGGAGCTTTGCCCGTGCTTCGGCGTTGCTGGGCGATGACAACCAGGCCGGGCGCCTGGCGCGCCTGCACTGGCCGGCCGCGATCGAGGCCGAACAGGTGTGGCAGCGCCTGGCCGAGCGTATCGATGCGCTGGAACCAGACGCGGCAGCCGAGGTGCCGTCGGTTGCGGAATTCTGGCAGCCGCTGCTGGAAGGGCTTGACGAAACCGGGAATGAGGACTGGCGTGATCATGCCGACGGCCAGGCCGGGCGGGTTCGCCGCCTGGCCGAGGCTGAAGATGATGGCCAGTACCAGCAGCGCCTGGCCGAGCTGTTGCTGGCAGAGGCGCGCCTGGCGCGCGAACGCGAGCATTGGCTGGCATCGGTCTGGCAGTACTTTGAAGGCCTGGTGCGGTTGGCCGCGGCCGATGAGTCCGTGCAACTGGCCGCAGCCTACCAGGATGATCTGGTCGAGTGGACCGACACCTCGCTGTTCCAGCTCCGTCGCCTGGACATCGACCTGCCAGTGGTGCTGGCCCAGATGGAGGACGCAGCCGGATACCTGGCCGTCACCAACCCGGACCGTAACGCGGCCATCGCCGAGCTGTCGGATGCGTATGCGCGGCTGGTGCTGTTTGCCTCCGATATCGGCTTTTACCTGGATCAGCCCGTGCGCGAGGATATTCGCCAGGTCATCGTGGACTGCAACCCCGATCCGGGCCTGGTCGGTCCGGTACCGCGCGAGGTGTTCGATAGCTGCCTGCGGCGTTTGACGACGGTGATGGTCGAGGAGCTTGATCACGAGGAACTGGTTGGCGGCAGCGGTCCGTTCGCGCCCGAGTTCCTGCGTCGCGAGATCGGCCTGGTCAGCTGGCAGCGAGCCAGCTACCTGGATGGCCACCTGGACTGGCGCCTGCAAAGTAGCTGCGGCGCGCCGCAGTGGGTCAACTCGCTGGAATGGGCGATCGTGGCCCAGTACCTGTTTCACTGGGTACCGCAGCGGCCGATCTTTTTCGGCACCACGCGCTGGCGCGATGCCACCGAGGCGATCGGGGATGTGCTGGAAGGCAGTCTCGATAGTCGTTTGAACTGGCTCGATTGCGTGACCGGCATGGGGGGGCAGCGCCGTGATCCGGTCTTGCGCCTGCTCGACCGCCTGGAACGGGCCCACGGGGTGCTGGGCACGGTTTTGCAGGAAGCGCAGGAACAATTCTTCATCGACGCAACACGGCCGGGTGCCGACCTGGATCTCGATCGGCCTGCCGACCAGGTGACCGCCTACCGGCCCGAAGGCCTGGTGGTCAGGGCCTGCCCCGAGATGGACACCTGTGGTGCGCGCGCCGAGTTGCCGGTCAGCCGCGCCCTGCTGGGTCGCTTTCCCAACGCCTACCTGCTGGCCGATCAGCTCGGCATGGGCCGCATTGAGTTGTGCTACGGCGAGGTCGGATGGGTCCAGCGCGAAGCACGCAGCGCCCGCTCCGGCGATGAACGGGTGGCCAACTACCACGGCTATCTGTCGTTCGACCTGATTGGCCGCTTTGTTCGAGGTGACGAGGTCGAGGTGGTGTTCCAGCAGCGGCTGCAGGCCCGCGAGGCGCAGCACTATCTGTTTGCAAGCGCCGATAAAGCCTTGCTGGATCTTGCCTGTCCGCATGGCCTGGCTGGCGAGCCCATCGCCAGCGAGCTGCCCGCAGGCCGTCCCGCGCTGGTGCCTAATCGCCTGACCTACTTTGTCAGCCTGCCGACCACGGCCGAAGCCCAGTTGCAGGCTAACTGGGATCGAGGGGCCGAATGGCGAGACTGGTTTGTGACCGGGGATCGGGTTGAGGTGCTGGAGCAGGTCGAAGGTGCCGATCTGGCCCTGGCGGTGGAGGCCGAAATGGCCAGTCTGGCCGCTCGCCGAGAACGGTTGCTGGCGGGTCGATTGCTGAACCCGATTCTGCCCAACGCCAGCGACCCGGTCAGCATGGCGATGGCCGATATCGTGGAATATGCTGCGCTATTGCGGCGAACGCTGGAGCTGCATTACCCGCGGGTGCTGCGCCACGACGATCATATTCGCGGCCTGCTCAACGGTGATGGCGGCATCGTCAATCGTGATCGAATTCGGCAGTTCCGAGATTCGGGACAGGCCATGTTGCAGGTTCCCGTCATCGGCCGCGAGCGGCTTGATCGACTGCGCCAGGCCTGGCTCGACCTGCCGAGCGAGCTGCGCGAGTCCGGTCACATCGCACCCGAGCTGGATCACGGGCGGGAGCTGCTCGATGATCTTCTGGCCATCAGCCGGCAGGTTTCGGTTGCCAGCGAACCATCGCCAGACCCATGAAATAAGCGGTGACCAGCGCCACCTGTACCAGCGCGACCATGCGCACCTCCGGGTTGGCGTAGGCTTCCATGACGGCGTAGGAAAAGTGGAACATCAGGACGATGCCGGCGATGACCAGCGCCCGGGTCGAGAGGCGCCAGACGCCGATCATTGGTGCCAGCAGCGGCAACATGGTCACGCCCAGTACCAGCGGCATCGGAAAGTGAGCCGACGGGTGCAGCAGGCCGAACCAGATCGGCTGCAGAATCAGGACCCCCAGCAGGGTCCAGCGACACCAGCTGGTCCGGATCATGCGTTTTCTCCCAGGCGCGCAGCCAGGCTGGCCACGCGGGCACCGAGGGCGCGACACAAATGGCGCTCGTCTTCATCCAGCGCGCGATCACTGTCCTGGCCAGCCAGGTGACTGGGGCCGTAGGGGGTGCCGCCGCTCTGGGTACGACTCAGCCGCGGCTCGGTGTAGGGCAGACCGACCAGCACCATGCCGTGATGCAACAGCGGGATCATCATGCTCAGCAAGGTTGCTTCCTGGCCGCCGTGCAGCGTGCTAGTCGAGGTGAAGACCCCGGCCGGCTTGCCGGCAAGCGTGCCCGAGGCCCATTCGCTGCCGGTGCCGTCAAGGAAGTATTTCAAGGCCGCGGCCATGTTGCCAAAGCGGGTCGGGCTGCCCAGAATCAAGCCGTCGCATTCGGCCAGGTCGCTGCCGGTCACCAGGGACGGTCCGTCATCCGGCACCGGCTGCTTGACCGGATCGATGGCCGAGGTCAGGGGCGCGACCGAGCGCAACCTGGCCTGGCAGTTGTCGATTGTTTCGACCCCACGGGCGACCTCGCGAGCCATGCTCAGCGTGTTGCCGTGGACCGAGTGCACCACGATCAGGATTTCGCTCATGTCAGAGAATCTCCAGAACAGCCTCGGGCGGGCGGCCGAGGCGCGCCTGCTTGCCGTTGATCACGATGGGGCGTTGAATCAGCCTTGGCTCGGCAACCATGGCCTCGATCAGGTCTTGCTCTGGCAAGTCCGGGTTCAGCCCCTGTTCCCTGTAGGCAGACTCGCCGTGGCGAATCAAATCGTGTGCCGACAGTCCAAGTGCGGCAATGATACGCTTGAGCGTGTCGACATCCGGCGGTGTCTTGAGATACTCGACTATCTCGACCGGGTGGCCGTGTTGCTGCAACAGTGCCAGGGTCTGGCGGCTCTTGGAACAGCGTGGATTGTGGTACAGCTTGATTGTCATGAAGGAATCCGTCAATTTGAATGCGTCTGATAATGCGAATGAGGCCAGTGACCGGGACCTGCCCGTTGTTGTCCGGGTAGCGCCGCCGGGCTCGCTGCAGGCGCTGACCGACATGCGCTGGCTGAAAAACTTCAGCCGCCATCTTGGGAACCACTTCCGCGAAGATCGCAGCTTCGAGGCGGCCGGCGCGCTGAGTTATACCAGCCTGCTGGCGCTGGTGCCATTGCTGACCGTCATGCTCGGCGTGATTTCCGCTTTTCCGGTCTTCGACCGCTGGGCCGATGACATCGAAGCCTATATTTTCGCAAACTTTGTGCCTGCGGCCGGTGATGCCGTGCGTGAGCACCTCAATACCTTCATCGACAACACCGCCGGGCTGACCGGCGCTGGCACGGTGTTGTTGATCGCCACGGCCATCTTGCTGATGGCGACCATAGAAAAGAGCCTGAACCGCATCTGGCGGG
The DNA here is from genome assembly GCA_007131235.1 of Wenzhouxiangella sp. GTDB lineage: Bacteria > Pseudomonadota > Gammaproteobacteria > Xanthomonadales > Wenzhouxiangellaceae > Wenzhouxiangella. Next base: position 4,641 of record SLQY01000157.1, on the reverse strand, counting down.
TTCGGGCCGAGCGCCGGCCGATCACTCGCCTGGTGATCTATTGGGCGGTGCTGACCCTGGGCCCGCTGTTGATGGGTGCCAGCATGGTGCTGACCTCCTACCTTGCCGCCTGGCCACTGCTGGCCCCGGAAATCGTTCGCGGAGCGCTGCAGGGTCTGATGCTGCAACTCACGCCGTTCTTTGTGTCGTTGATGGGCTTTACCTTGCTGTTCATGATCGTGCCCAATCGTCGGGTGCGCTGGCATCACGCCCTGGCGGGTGCCGTGGTGTCTGCCATCCTGTTTGAGCTGGCCAAGCGCGGCTTTGTCTGGTATGTCACCAACTTTCCCACCTACGAGCGGCTCTATGGTGCTTTGGCCACCATTCCCCTGTTCCTGATCTGGCTCTATGTTTCCTGGGTGGTCATCCTGCTCGGGGCCAGCCTGTCCGCCGCGTTGACCACCTTCAATTATCGATCCAGCGACTGGCGCTGGTCGCCACGCCAGGAGTTCGCCCTGGCCCTGCGCCTGATGGGACATTTCTGGCAGGCCCAGCGCCGCGGACAGGCGCTGTCGGTTGTCGAGCTGCTCGGGCGCGAGCCCGCCGCCCGCGACCTGCAGCTGCGGCGCATCCTGGGGTGGTTTGCCGATGCCGGCTTCATCCATCGCGACGATGAGGGAGACTGGTTGCTGTCGAGTGATCTTGATGAGCTCAGCCTGATTGAACTCTACCGCAGCGGATCGTTCATATTGCCTGTCGGAGAGCTTGGTGACCTGCCGATGGAGAGCCACTGGGATCGCGCCCTGGTCGAAGGCCTGGCCGAGGCCGATGATCATGCCGAGCGCTTGATGCGGCGATCGGTAAAATCGCTGTTACGTTTCGATATTCAGCCTGAGGGCTGACGGGCCGAGGACCCAAGCCAATGAAAAAGCGACTGACGATGTTATTGCTGCTGGCGCTAGTGGCCGCCGTGCAGGCTCATGCCGACGATCCGATTGATTTCGAACTGCCCGGCCTGGACGGTAACGGCCACCAGCTGTCCAAGCATCGCGGTGACTGGGTGGTAGTGAATTACTGGGCGACCTGGTGCGCACCCTGCCGCAAGGAAATTCCCGATCTGTCCAGCCTGCACGACAGCCGTGACGACATCATTGTCCTCGGCCTGGCTTTTGAAGACACCTCGGTCGAGGAGTTCGAGAGCTTCCTGTTGCAATACCCGGCCAGCTACCCGATTTTGCTGGTCGATACTTTCGACCCACCGGTCGCCCTGGGTGCTCCTCGTGCACTGCCAACCACTTTCCTGGTCGACCAGGGGGGGCACCTGGTGCATACCTGGATCGGTCCGGTCACCAGCGGCATGATCACCGACTGGATTCGCGACAATGGCTGAGGTCCGGCGCTGGCTGATTGCCGGCCGGGTGCAAGGGGTGTTCTTCCGCGAATCCACGCGCCGCCAGGCCGAGCCGTTGGGTCTGAGTGGCTATGCCTGCAACCTGGGCGATGGCCGGGTGGACGTGCTGGCCCAGGGTGAGCCGGCGTCACTCGATGCCCTGGCCGGCTGGTTGAAGTCGGGGCCGCCGGCAGCGCGCGTCGACGAGCTGGTCGAAGCCGACCCGGAACAGGGCAGGACCTTTGAGCCTGGCCGCTTCCGTACCGGCTAGGGGCTACACAAGCCTGATCTTCTACCTCCGCCATTTGGACAAGACTGGCGATCTGCGCAAAACAAAAGGCCAGCCCGGTGGGCTGGCCTTGATCATGAATTGGCCCTGACTCGACCGTGACTTGATGATCGTTCAGCGTTCGATCAGGAATTCCCGGCGCGGATCCTGCTCGCCGGTCTTGATCACGATCGCGCGCTGACGCTCTTCCAGCAAGTACATACGGCCCTGGTCAAGCAGCTGCAGGTTGCGAACCTCGAACGGCGCGGCCAGTCCGCTGGCCTGGAGCACATTGGAGTCCAGGTCGAGGCGGATTGAACCGGCACCGGGCTCGAGCAGCGCGGCTGCCTGGGCCATTGCCAGCGGCTGAAGCTGACCAAAAGCGTTGGTGCCGAAGATTTCGCCGTTGACCTGGTAGCGGCCAGCGGTGACCACTTCAATACCCAGGTCCAGACCGAAACCGGTGGCCAAGTTCTGCCGCACCTGGCCGGTGAAGCGACCGGCCGGTGGTGCCACGCTGAAGGCAATCTTGACGTCGCGGCGAACGATCAGGTCCTTGATCTGCTGATCGATGTAGGCATGGGCTTCGTACAGGCCCGGTGCTGCCGACAGACCGTCGAGCGGCACCTGACCGCCGAGACCGCCGTCCGCGCCTTGCTGGCTGAGCGACCAGACCTGGCCTGCATCCGGGCTGACCAGCATGGCATCGACCTGCTCGATATCGAACGACACGCTGCCATTGCTCAGGCTCAGTCCGAATTCGATGGGTTGCCCGGCCAGGAAGTTGGTCCTCGGCGCGGTCATCCGTGCCACCCAGCTGCTGTTGGGCTCGAACACGTGGATGACCAGGGCCTGGTCACCGGCCGCGCCCGGATGGCGGACATTCAGGCTGGCGACCTCGACATCGGCCGGCAGCCGGAAGGCCAGGCTGTCTTCCGGAACGGCCATGCCCTGGCGCTGCATGGTCGAACCGGTGGTAACGTCCTGCAGTGCGGCGATATCCAGCGAGTGTCGATCGACCGAGAGCTGCAAGCGGGATGGGTCCAGCTGTAGCTGGCTGCCGCCTTCCAGGGCCGACACGCGAATCACGGCACCCGGCGCGGTCAGCGGCAGATCCACGCCCGTGGCGAGGTCGTGGCCGGTGACATCAAGCCAGTACTGGCGGCTTTCGATGCTCGAAACCTGCGGCTGGTCGGGACGATCGGCAGTCAGCGCCCAGGAAAAACTGACCGGGCTGGACTCGGTGTGGCGGCTGGCCGGGATCGGGCTGATGTTGGTGGTCAGGCCGCTGGCGACAAGGTCGTTGCCGGCAGGTGGCAGCCATTCAACCGCCGGTGCGGCGAGTGCGGAGCCCGTAATCAGGCTGAGTGCGGCGATAAGTTTCAAATTCTTCATGATGGACTCTCCCGATTACAGATCGTTGCGCAGAATGACGTCAAGATTGAAGCAGTTGCGGCGGCTCTGGTGATGCGAGAGCTTGCGACCGCGATCGGTTCGCCAGTGGTCGTAGAACCACAGGCTGCCCGCGCCATTCTGACTGCTGCATTCGAGGAAACCATCTGAACAGCTGTTCAGCCACCACTGGGTGACGGCCAGTCCGACCTGGTACTGGTAGCCGCCGCAATACGAGGCACCGTTCCAGACCGCTGCATGCACATCCGTGCCGACCACGTTCCAGAAGCCCTTGGGCAGATTCGGTCGGCCGGACGTACCGAGCAACCAGGTGCTGTTGTAATGCTGCATCCAGCTGGTCTGCTGCATGCGCACCGCATCATTCTGGTAGCCCAGCAGCCAGCCCAGCGAAGCTTCGAAGACATTGCCGGCCATGACTGCATCGGCCAGTGGAGTGCCCAGGCTGGAGGGAGCAAGTGCGTTGACCCAGCGCAGGCGCTGAATGATCAGCGGATAGCGGCTGTCCCAGGTCGGGTTGGACATGATCCAGCGCATCACGTTGCCGCCGTTGGAGTGGGTCAGGACTACCAGGTCGGTAATGCCGCGCTGGTTGATGAAGTTATGCAGGTGTGTGGCCAGGCAGCCAGCGGCCTGTGAGTTCCACATGTACTGCTCGAAATCGCAGTTGATGACAACGTAGTTGTTCTGGTTCGGCAAACCCTGGCGGACCGAGTTGACCATGCTGGTGGTCCAGTAGTCGTTCAGCGCGTCGGTCTGCTTGCCGGTTCCGTGAACGAAGGCGACCCCGGTGGCGCCCCATACGGGTGCGAATGTTAGTAACAGAATAAAAAGGCCAGCGGCCTTGATGATTCGTGACATGGTTGTTGCTCTCCTCTTGTTTTAGCGTTTACAGCCCCACCGCCGAATCATAGAAGAAAATGTGATGAACTGCAAATTCTGGCTTGACAAGCGCGATTGGCTTCAGAGTAACCGGGCCTGAATGACCGGGCCAAAGCTCTGCCGATGGGCAGGGCAGGGTCCGTGCCTGGCCAGCGCTTCAAGGTGGGCAGCCGTGCCATAGCCCTTGTGGCGATCGAAGCCGTAGGCGGGATGGCGCTGATGCCAGTCCAGCATGATGGCGTCACGATGGGTCTTGGCGACAATGCTGGCCGCGCTGATCGCCGGTTCCAGGCGATCGCCGCCAACCAGCGCCGTGGCCGGGACGGACAGGGTCGGCAGCCGGTTGCCATCGACCAGTACGTGCTGCGGTTGAAGCTTCAGCGCGGTCACGGCACCGGCCATGGCCTTCAGCGTTGCCTGGAGAATATTGATCCGGTCGATCTCGCCGGCTTCGACGCAGAAGATCCCCACTGCCAGGGCGTGCTGGTGGATGTCTCGTGCCAGCTGTTCGCGGCGCTTTGGGCTCAGGGTCTTGGAGTCGGCCAGGCCCGCGATCGGCTGCCCGGGATCGAGGATGACGGCGGCAGCCACCACTGGTCCTGCCAGCGGACCGCGCCCGGCTTCGTCGACACCGGCGACGGTCTCAGCCATGAGCCAGTTTTTCCAGGATGGCCGAGGCGGCCTGCTCGCCGGCACCGCGTCCGAGGCGCTG
>SLQY01000208.1 GCA_007131235.1 Wenzhouxiangella sp. | reverse complement strand
GGTCCGAGTGGTGCCACGATCTCCGGCACCACTACCCGCACCACCGTCGACGGCGTGGCCGTGTTCGACGATCTGATCCTCGAACAGCCTGGCGGCGAATACTCGCTGACATTCAGCCATGCCGAGCTCAGCGTGACCAGCGATGACTTCGCCATTCTCGCCGATCGCCTGTTCGACGACCGATTCGAAGTCAAGGACTAGAACTTAAAGCTGGCCGGGGCGACTCCAGATCACAGACCGAGCGTGGTTTGAGGGATCGCCCCGACTAAGCTTTTCCGACCGGCTCGATCAGGCGGCGAAGGTTTGTCAGCATGCCAGCAATCATGCATCATGGCGGCTGATTCCCGTTACAGCCACGGACTTTTCGCTGCATGAAACTGGACGCGACTTTCATCCGTCTGCCCTATCGCTTTGATCCGAACCCGTTACTCGAGCATCTCGCCAGGATGGACGATCAGGCCTGGCAGTCTCATCCGCGCGACTGGGAAGGTCATCAGGTCGTGCCACTGATCAGCGCCGAAGGAGGGGATGATCTGACTCGGCTGACAGGCCAAATGCTGCCAACCCGGTGGCTGGAGTCAATGCCGGCAGTGCGCCACCTGATCGGCATGCTCGACACCGTGGCCGGACGCACCATGCTGGTGCGTGCAGCCCCGGGTACAGAAGCCCAGCAGCTCATCGATGCTGGTTCGTACTGGCATCGCCGGGTGCGAGTATTCATGCCACTGACTGGCGATGAGTCAGTTCGCTGGCAATGTGGCCAGGATGAAGTCGCCATTCCCAGCGGCCAGGCCTGGCTGGTCGATGGCTGGAGTGGGTATCGACACCTTAATCCGGGCAGTGAGCCACTGGTCTACCTGGTTGTCGATACGGTGGGATCGGCCTCGTTCTGGTCGACGGTCAACAGCGCCGATCGACCGCTGGATCCCGAGCGCCGCGATTCGATGAGTCCGCGCCAGGTCAGCCTGACAGGGAAGCCGCGCAGTTTCGACACCGAATGGGTCCGTTCCAGCCGAGTGATGTCACCCTGGGAGCAGGAAAGCCTGGTCAATGACGTTCTGCGAGCATTGCGCGATTTGGCGCCGCCGGATGCGCCCCACCTGCCCAAGCTGGAATCGGCACTCAAGCAGTTCATGCAGCAGTGGCAGGGCATCCATGCGCGCCACGGTGAAGACAGCGCCGGCGACGAGGCCTACAAGCAAGCCCTCGAACAGCTGGTTGCCCAGGCCACCCTGTTCGTCGATGCCTGGACACTACCCAATGGACTTGATGCCGCCGAGTTGCTCTATCAAACGGTGGTGATCGGCGCACTCAAGGATGATGCAGGCAAGCCGGTCATGATCCTGCCGCCCGGAGCCCGGCAGCGCCAGGCACAGCTGGCCCAAGAACAGCGGCAGCCGACCAGCGCAAGCAAGACCGCACCCGCCCAGCCCCAGCGCGCGCCGTCTGCCGCGCCGCTCGCGCCGGCACCGGGGGAAGCGTCGGGCAGTCGGGTTCCCGCTGCGGCACAGGCCAATTCGAGCGACGCGCACGGGCAGGATCCGGCCAACTCCCCGCTCAGAAGCGTGCATACCCGCAGCCTGCCAGAATTGCTCAGGAAGGCTGCCTCATCAATGCTGGTGTCGACCTACCAGGCCGGCAAGCTGGTCATTGCGCGCGAGGACCAGGGCAAACTCAATACCCATTTCCGGGTCTTCAACCGCCCCATGGGTCTGGCGGCCGACCGCGCACGCCTGGCCCTGGGAACAGCGATCACGGTGGATCATTTCCGCAACATGCCTGATGTCGCCGCCAAGATTGAGCCTGCTGGCAAGCACGACGCGGCCTTCCTGCCTCGCAGCGGCCATGTGACCGGCAATATCGACATTCACGAAATGGCCTTCGCCGGCGACGAGCTCTGGGTAGTCAATACCCGTTTCTCCTGCCTGTGCACGCTTGATGACGAGAACAGTTTCGTGCCGCGTTGGCGGCCATGGTTTGTTTCCGGGTACGCAGCCGAGGATCGCTGTCATCTCAATGGCCTGGAGGTTATCGACGGCAAGCCCAGATACGTGACTGCCCTGGGCACAAGCGACACGGCCGGTGGCTGGCGCGAAAACAAGGCCGGCGGCGGGGTGTTGATTGATGTCGAAGCCAACGAATTTGTCTGCCGCGGCCTGTCCATGCCGCATTCACCACGCTGGTACCAGGGCAAACTCTGGGTGCTGGAATCGGGCAATGGCACGCTGGCCACGGTGGATGTCAACTCGGGTCAGCTCGAAACCGTGGCCGAATTGCCTGGCTTCACCCGCGGACTGGATTTTCTCGGGCCTTACGCCTTCGTCGGTCTCTCGCAGGTGCGTGAATCGGTGGTGTTTTCGGGCATTTCACTGACCGAGCGAGTCAGCGAGCGCAACTGCGGCGTGTGGGTGGTGGATATTCGTTCCGGCCAGGTCGTCGCGTTCCTCAAGTTCGAAGATGCCGTGCAGGAAGTATTTGCCGTATCCATTCTCCAAGGGATTCGTTTCCCTGATGTACTGGGCGTCTCCGACCCGGTGGTGGGTGTCAGCTATGCCCTGCCAAGTGACGCGCTCAAGGAGGTCATTCGACCGCCGCAGACTGTGAGTGGGCCAGGCGGCTAGAGCGTGGCCAGGTCGCGACCGTCCTCAGCTCGGACTCAGGATCCCAGGTGCGGCGTCATGGCGCTGGGAATGCCCCCGGCAGTGCCGGGGGTTCCAGTAAGGGTCTGTCCAGGGCAAACTCAGAAATTGAATGCCACGCGACCGTAAATGAAGCGGCCTGAACGACCAAACGGCGAGTAATTGGAAAACGGCGTATTGCCGGTGGTGTTGTTGGCAATCGGGCTGGCATCCGGATACTCGTCAAGCAGGTTGTCGGCACCGATGGCGATTTGCCACTGGTCGGTCAGGTCGTAGCGACCTTCGAGGTCGATCAGCACCTTTGAAGTCAGATTGACATCCAGCGCCGGGTTATTCGACGGCGACAACACACGACCATAATGCCGCGCGCGGAACGTTGCACCCCAGCGGTCAAGCGTCCAGTTGGTATTGAAGCTGAACGTGGTCCGCGGATTCCCGCTCTCGAAGGTCAGGACGTTGACACGAGCGAACAACGGCGGCGGTGGATCGAGCTGCGACAAGGGCCCGGTGGTCGGGATCCGACGTACCTGGGTCTTGTTGTAGTTACCGGCCAGGATGAAATTGAACATGCCCAGGCTGTCAGCATCGGTCGACCAGCTCAAAACAGCATCAATGCCCCGGGTGCGGGTATCTACCCCGTTGATGAAGAAACGGCC
>SLQY01000343.1 GCA_007131235.1 Wenzhouxiangella sp. | reverse complement strand
TGGCCGAAAGAATGGCGTCGTACTGGCTGGGTGATGCCTGGATCAGCAGGGAATTGGTTTCCAGTACGGCGGTGATGCGAACATCGCCGTCACCAAGCTGCATGCCACCCTCGGTCTGGCGCGGCTGCTGGCGCGGCTCGCTCTGGCTTTGCTGGAAATCACGCACGCTGGAGACCTGGGCCGGCTCCATGCCCGGGGCCAGGCCACCGCGCTGCTCGCGTGGCCGCTGCCGGGCACCGCCGGTACCGAACAGATCACCCAGGTAGCCGGCAAGCACGTCAGCCTCGAGGTTCTTGACCCGGTAGACATACAAGCGCGCGCCGGCCTCGGGGCTGGATCGGTCGAGACGCCGGATCCAGCGCTCGGCTTCGTTCAGGTAGTGCTCGTGCGGGGTAATCACCATGACCGCGTTGAGGCGCTCCAACGGCATGAAGCGGAACATGCCCTCCAGCGGTGATTCGCTGCCCTCGCCGAAGATGCCTTCCAGTTCGGGCAGTAATTCGCCGACCTCGATCCGGGACAGGGTGAACATGCCGATCGACATGCCGGCCAGCCAATCGACATCGAAGGTTTCGATGATCTGCAGGTAGTTCTGCAGCTCGAAGCGGGTGCCGGCCAGAAACAGCAGGCCGCGCGTGTTGTCGGCGTTGAACACGCCGTCTTCGCGGGCATAGGGCTCGAGCAGCTCGGCCATCTTGCTCGGCGCCAGGTAGCGCATTGGCACGACCAGCACCTCGTAACCTACACCCTGGGCCATGGAATCAAAACGCGGCACCAGGTTGCCCCGAACCGCCTCGGCGATGGGGATGACGTGATACTGGCCTTCGCGCCAGATCAGGGTGGCCCCGTTCCAGCGCAGCAGCATTTCCAGCACCGGCATGATCTGGTCGCGGGTCAGTGGACGGGCGGTGGCAAAAGTGACTTCCCCACTCACCCCGGGTGAGATGACATAGTTTTCCTGAAAGAGCTGTCCTAGCAAGGCATTGACCACCTCCTGGATGCCCTGACCCTCGAAATTCAGGGTGATTTCACCATCCTCGCCGGGTGGCTCGGCCCGGTCACGGACCGCGCGCTGATCAACAAACACGCCGGTTCCGCGGTAGACCTCGGTTTCCTCGAACACCTGGTCCGGGTCAAGCTCATCGTCGGGACCGATGTCGATTTCACTAGCGCGCTCGACTGGCGCAGAGCGACTCAGCTGGCGATCAATGCGCTCCTGCTCGGTGGGTCGCTCCTGCAGGGCGGTACATGCCGCCAGCAGGGAAACGGCGAACACAAGGCCCAGGCGACATCCCAGGCGAGCGACTTGCTGTGATTCAGTGCGGATCATCAATTGTCCCGTCGTTGTTGTTGCATGCGCGCCCGGCGCTCGGCCTCGGCGCGAAGTTCGGCACGGCGCTCGGCCACGCGGCGGCGGACTTCCTCGGCCCGGGCGCGGGCATCGGCATCGGCCGGCGAGACCTCCTCGGCCTCGGTTCCGGCTTCGGCTTGATCATCGGTCGGCACCGGTTCCGGTGCCTGGCGTTGGCTGGCCGGTGTTCGGACCTGCCCGGGTGAGCCGGCGGTCAGCCCGGCGGTGTTGACTTTCAGCTCCAGGTCGGACTCACGTCCATCCACCGACACGAAACTGACCGTGCGCGGCATGATTCGTTCCAGCCGCCATGCCGCCTGCTCACCTTCCAGGCTCATGCCCTCACGCAGCATCACGGTCTTGTTGGCTGCCTCGTCGCGGACCATGGCCAGGCGCATGTCGGGGGTAATCACGATCCCGGCGACGACCGCGCGCAGGTCATCGATATTGCCCTCTTCGACGATTTCCGGGAGCGGCTCTTCGTCCTCTTCGGCTTCGTCAAGCACTTCCACCACGGGCAGGCGCCGGTCGGCGAAAAACACCGGCCGCTCGGTGATCGCGCGGTAGCTGTCGAACTGTTCCAGCCCGGTTTCCGGTGCGTCCACGTCGCTGCTGTCGATCGCCACCTCGCCGCTGGGCGCGATGCGATCGACGTTGGCCCGTCCCAGCAGCAAGGTCTGGGCACCCCCGACCAGCACCAGCCCGCCGATGCCGGCCACCAGCAGGGTGGTGAGCAAATTACGGCGCGTATCGAGCAGGCCGATCATGGGGCACCCGCCCCGGCTTCGGTCAGAAAGCCGTACATATTGAAGCGCACATCCAGTTGCCCGTAAGCCTCGATATCGCCGCGACGCTGGCGACGATCCCGGGTCAGGCGCTGTGAGACGACCAGGTTGTCGACAAAGATCAGCGGGACGTTGTTCTCCAGCTCGTAGAAAATTCGCACCAGGTCCGGCAGCGGGCAGCTCATGCGCACGTTGACCGTGACCTGCTCGAATCGTTCAGGATCGGCATCGGGACGGTTCTGGGTCGCAGTCACGGTACACAGGTCAGCCTGCTCGGCCTCGCTGCTGATGGTCTCGCGCAGGCGCCGCACCAGCGCCGCGGCCGCGGTATTGAAGTTGGTCTGGGGCAGGAACAGGGCGCTATCGAGGCGCTCCACGCGCAGCTCCTCGAGGCGATCTTCCAGCAGCGGTCGACGCGCAACTGCCGCCTTGAATCGGGCCGCCTGGCTTTCAAGCTGGCCGATCTGCTGGCCGTAGTCGGCGTGGCGGACGATAAACCAGTGGAAACCCAGCAGGTAGACCAGGATCATGGTGATGACCAGCAGGCCAATGGCCAGCGGCCGGTTGTTCTCACGGTCGGGCAGCAGCTGCATAGTGCATCTCCTGGCGCGTGATGGTGGCGCGGACATTGAAGCGTTCCTGGCCGCTGGTGGGGTCGACGTTGATGGCACCACGGAACTCGGCATCATCCAGCATCGGCGAATCATTGAGTAACTCGATCAGGCGCTGCGAGCCGTCGGCCAGACCCATCATCAGGATTTCATCACCCTGGACCTGCACCTGCTGCAGCCAGATATCGTCGGGCAGAATCCGCGAAATTTCATCGAGCACCTGGATGATGATGGGTTGACGGCGGCGACGGTCGGCGAGGAAGTTGGCCGCGGTCAGCGAATCCTCGAGCTGGCGCTGCAAGCCCATCACCACGTCCGCTTCCGAGCGCAGCGCCGCCACTTCCTGCTGCAGCCGCTCCACGGTGCGTTCGCGCAGATACAGCGACTGCGCCATGACCAACGCCAGCACCAGCACCACACCAGCGGCCAGCATCCAGTTGAGCCTGGCCCGGGCATAAACATAGGGTGGCCGCTGGGCTTCCGGCAGCAGGTTGAACCCTTCGCTTTGCGGCACCGAGCTGTCTTCGGTCAAGGCGTCGATGGCATGGGGGCGAATGCCA
>SLQY01000022.1 GCA_007131235.1 Wenzhouxiangella sp. | reverse complement strand
TTCTGGATGATGACGCCGGACCTGCCATCCAGGATGATTGCCAGCCCGGGATGGCCTTTCCCGAGAAGCGCTACCGGCCAGCCGACGCGCTGTCTGCTTTCGCCAATCTCAACCTGGCCGATGACTGGATACTGACGGTCTCTGACAATGCCGACGGTGATACCGGCCAGTTGCAGGCCTGGTGTCTGTTGCCGACCAGTACGGATCAAGAGGCCGAGATCTTCCAGGACCGATTCGAGCAGTAGTTCCTCAGACAAAAGGAGTTTGACCCATGAAAAAGTTTTCTCGTAGCGGCCTTTGCTTTGTGATGCTGATGCTGCTGGCTTGTGCTTCCGTGCAGGCCCAGCAGAATTACTATGTCGATATTACGAATCAAACCGGCTATACCATCATGTACGTGTATGTCAGCCCGGGTGATGCGCGCACCTGGGAGGAAGACGTACTTGGACGACAGGTACTGCGCAGCGGACACTCGAAGCGAATCAATCTGTACGGTTACAGAAGCCCGATCTTCGATATCCGCCTGGTTGATGAAGATGGCGATACCTACACGTTCTGGAACGTCGATGTGTCGCGACACGACCTGGTAGTGACACTCGCCAACCTGGACTGAATTCGCGAAATCCAGGGCGAATACATGACCCGCGAAATCACGATCAAGTAATGGCTGATTCGGCTGTGCTGCAAGGAAGACGTTTCCTGATCGACCGAGTCCTGGCTGCTGATATCGCTCAATACGATACTGAACTCATCGCCACTCAGGCGTGCCACGGTATCCGATTCGCGCGTGTATTCGACCAGGCGGCGAGCCACTTCGCACAGCACCTCGTCACCGGCATCGTGACCCAGGGGTATCGTCGATGATCTTGAACTCGTTGAGATCCAGGTAGAGCAGGGCCATGTGCCCGCAGTCTCGCCGGGCGCGCCGAATGGCCATCTTCAGGCGATCATGAAACAGCATGCGGTTGGTCAGTCCAGTGAGCGGGTCGTGGTAGGCCAGGTGATGCAGTTTTCCCGCGCCTGCTTGCGCTCGATGGCCGTTGTGATCTGACTGGATACGAAGCGGAGAACATCCAGATCGCCTCGGCCGTGGCGAGTGTTTTCTCCCGATCGTCCGGATGGACGAGATCCAGCATCGAGGTTCCGATCAGCAGGTCCACGAGCTTCGGGAGCAGTGAATGATGATCGAAGCCCATGAATTACTGCGACTCCAGCTCTTCCCAGCGCGCGTAGGCGGCTTCGAGCTCGGCCTGCAGGCTCTGGGCTTCGTTCGTCTTGCGCGTGACTTCGCGGCTTTCCTGCCGAAAGAATGCAGGGTTGTTCATTTCCTCACCCAGTTCGCTCAGGCGCTTTTCCAGCTTTTCCACTTTTCCCGGTAGCGCCTCGAGCTCGCGAGCGAGCTTGTAGCTGAGCTTCTTTGGCTTTTCGGTTGCGGCGTTGGACTGTGCAGTGCTGGCCTGGCCAGCGCTGCTGCGCTTTGCCGAGGCCTGGCCGGCCGAACGGGCTTTCTGCCGCAGCCAGTCGCTGTAGCCGCCGACATAATCGCCCACCTGGCCGTGGCCTTCCATCACCAGGCAGCTGGTAATCACGTTGTCGATGAACTCGCGATCGTGGCTGACCAGCAGCAGGGTTCCGGGATATTCGGCGAGCAATTCCTCAAGCAATTCCAGGGTTTCGGCGTCGAGGTCATTGGTCGGCTCATCCATCACCAGCAGGTTGGAAGGACGGGCGAACAGCTTGGCCAGCAGCAGCCGGTTGCGTTCGCCGCCGGATAGCTTGGATATCGGTGCGCGCGCCCGCTCCGGGGTGAACAGAAAGTCCTGAAGGTAGCCGATGATGTGTTTCTGCTTGCCGTTGATTTCGACAAATTCACGACCTTCGGAGACATTTTCCGCGGCCGTCCAGTCGTCGCGCAGCACGGCACGATGCTGGTCAAAATAGGCGATCTCCAGCCCGGTGCCCAGGGTCACGGTGCCGGCATCCGGTTTCAGCTGGCACAGCAGCAGCTTCAACAGCGTCGATTTGCCACTGCCGTTGGCGCCGATCAGGCCAATCCGGTCGCCGCGCATGATGGTGGTGGAAAAATCCTGCACCATGACTTCGCCATCCCAGGCGAACTGCAGGTCTTCGACCTCGATGACCTTGCGCCCCGATTTGCCCGCCGTGGCCACATTCATGTTGACATTGCCCTGGCGTTCGCGGCGTTGGGCACGTTCTTCGCGCAGCCGCTTCAGGGCGCGAACGCGACCCTCGTTGCGCGTGCGGCGGGCCTTGATGCCCTGGCGGATCCAGACCTCTTCCTCGGCCAGCTTCTTGTCGAAGCGCCGGTTTTCCAGTTCCTCGGCATGCAGGCGCTCTTCAACCCGGCGCAGGTAATTGTCCCAGTCGCCCGGCCACGAGGTCACCTGGCCGCGATCGATTTCAATGATGCGGGTCGCCAGGCTTTTCAGAAAGCGGCGGTCATGGGTGACAAAGACCAGGCTGCCGGGAAAGCCCATCAGAAAGTTTTCCAGCCATTCAATGCCCTCAATGTCCAGGTGGTTGGTTGGCTCATCAAGCAGCAGCACGTCGGGCTGCTGAACCAGGGCCTGGCCCAGCAGCACGCGTCGCTTCATGCCGCCGGACAGGGCGTTGAACGGCGTATCGCCGTTCAGCCCGAGCCGGGTCAGCGTGCCTTCGACCTGGGCGTCCAGGTCCCAGCCGCCGGCAGCATCGATCTTGCTTTGCACATCGGCCAGGCGGTCAGCGTCGTAAACACCCTGGCTGAGATGGTGAAACTCGGTCAGCCACTGGCCGACATCACCCAGGCCCAGGGCGACCTGCTCGAACACGCTGCCCTCGGCGTCGGCCGGCACTTCCTGGATAAGACGGGCAATCCGCGCCCCCGGGCCGACGTCAACGCGGCCGTCATCCGGCGTGATTTCACCGGCCATCAGCCGCATCAGGGTGGACTTGCCGGCACCGTTGCGCCCGACCAGGGCCACCCGCTCACCCGGGCCGATCTCCAGGTTGACCTGTTCGAGCAGCAGCGGGCCGCCGATGCTGAAATCCAGATTGCGAACCGACAGGAGCATCTTGTCAGTGACCCTTTGAAGCCTGGCCCATGGCGGGGCAAGCGGTGTTCAGTGTTTCGGTTACAGCAGGCACGAAAACGAGATACTCCGAAAGCGACGGTCATCAGCCCGCCGCGTGATTGTCTTGAGGGTGCCCGAGGTCGTTGCAACAACGGCCCCGGATGCCGGTGCACAGAATATCAGGCGCCAGCCTGGAATGTGGGGAACCGGTAGGCCAATAAGTCGCCAACGGCACCCC
>SLQY01000311.1 GCA_007131235.1 Wenzhouxiangella sp. | reverse complement strand
TTCCTCGGGTGGGGTTTCATCCGGCGTATTGATGCCGATGCCGATCTCGTCAAGGAAGGTGGCCGTGACAATGAAGAAAATCAGCAGGATGAAGACGATATCCAGCAGCGGGGTAATGTCGACCTCGCCGGCTTCGAGCGACGAGCCCGACAAGCGCCGGCGTGCGCCATGGCCCATCCCGGACTCCACTTTCAGATCGTGCGACAGCTTGGCGATCGAGCGAACGTGCTTGCGTTCCAGGTAATTGATCGACAACACGCCGGTCAGGGCTACCGCCAACCCCGTCATGGTCGGGATTGTGGCCCGGGAGATTCCCGACGCCATCAGGCGCGCATTCGATGCCCCGGTATCGACGATGACCTGAAACACCTCGAGCATCCCGGTTACCGTGCCAAGAAGGCCCAGCAGGGGCGTGATCAGGATCAGCGCCCTGATCACGTTGAGATGGCGCTGGTTTTCGATGCGCACCTGCGAGATCAGCCTCTCCCGGTAGGCATAGGCCTCCCAGCTTCGGCGTTCTTCCCGATTGTCCCAGGAGTCCACGGTTCTGCCCATCAGACGCCGATGACCGAACAGGAAGTACAGTCCGCGCTCGGTGATCAACAACCACATCACGAACGTGCTGGCCAGCAAGGCCACCACCACCGGGCCACCGGCATTGAGAAAGTTGCCGATGACCTCGATGACGTTGGCTGGTATGAGAAATTCTAGCACTGGATAGTCACCTCAGTGGTGCGTCGCATCAGCGTTGATCAGCGTCCGGTTCGGCCACCAGACTGATCGACTGTTGTTCAAGCACCTGGCCCAGCCTGCGAGCCGTTCCCGAAGCAAACGCATGCAGCAGCAGCAGCGGGATGGCAGCGATCAGACCCAGAACCGTGGTCACCAGTGCCTGCGAGATACCGCCGGCCATCAGCTTCGGATCGCCGGTACCGAACAGGGTAATGGCCTGGAAGGTCACGATCATGCCGATGACCGTACCCAGCAGCCCCATCAGCGGGGCGACGGCGGCCAGCACCTTGACGATGTTCAGGCCGCTTTCGAGACGTGGCAGCTCCTGGAGAACGGCGTCATCCAGGCGCATTTGCAGGGTTTCCAGATCTTCCTTCCGGTTTTCCTCGTAAGCCATCATGATGCGGCCCAGCGGGTTGCCCTGCGACGGCGTCGAAGAACGCATCTGGGCACGAACGCGCATGGAGGTGATGGTCAGCATCAGCCAGCGGAACAGCGCCAGCAGGATACCGAAGGCGGCCACGATGATGATGGCGTAACCGATGCCACGACCCTGGGCAATTCTCTCCTGCAGGTTGGGCGTTTCGACCACCATGCCCAGCAACTGCCCCAGTGACGGATCGATCAGACCCCGGGCGACGCCGGCTCCCTGGAAGTTGTAGACATCGCGAGCGGCGCGCACGGCACCGCCACCGGGCTGGCGGACCAGGTAGCGCAGGGTTCCTTCACGCGGGACCAAAAAGCCGCGCTCGGTAAAGGCGGTAAACGGTCCCACACGAACCACGCTTTCGGTGGCTGACTGGTTATCGCCCCGGATGACCGGAGCGTCGTAGCGAACCACCTTGGCCTGCTCGCTGGCTTCCTGAAGCATGGTGAACCACAGGTATTCCAGCTCTTCGATGGTCGGCAGGGATCCAGACTGCGCCATCCGCGACAGATCTTCGCCGCGCCCGGTCAGCTGAGTCGAGATCAGGGAATCGGTCAGGTTCTCGTTGAGATCGGCGGCAGCGGCACGAGCAACACCAAACAATTCGCCGAATTCACCCTGGCGCTCGGATAGCGTGGCACGGAGCTCTTCCAGGTCGCGATCGAGCTGGTCGCGAAGGTTTTCAAGCCGGGTAGCTTCCTGCTCTGCTGCCGTGACCTCACGGCGCAAGCGGTTGAGCTCGGCTTCCTGGGTTGCCTGTTCTCTGCGGAAACGCTCTTCGCGCTCCTGGTTTTCGCGGGTCACCGCACGGCGCTCGCCCTGCATGGCTCGCAGCACTTCCTCGATTGATTCAGGTTGTGCGCTGGCCACCGCATTGGGAACGACGCCAGCCACCGCCAGAACGGCGACGAAAGCGGCGATGGCAAGCCCGCGCAGGGACTTTGAGTTGATTGACATGCCGGCGTACTCCGCTGGACGAATGTTTGAAAGGACTAGCTTATTCATCTTCGATTCCACCTCAGTTGGCCGATTGCGGAGCGGTGACCGGGATGAACATCAGGTCCGGCGGAATTTGCTCGCGGGCAATACGGGAGGCCATCTTGACGTCCGGCAAAAACGACTTGTCCAGGTCAACCCAGCGCCGACTTTCGGAATCGAAGCGCTTGAGGACCTGATCATCGTCCGTGCGGAAAATCAGGGCCAGGCGGCCGATACGAAGGAACTCGACGTTCTCAAACACGCGGCCGTCGACCTCGATACTGTCTCGGTAGGCCTCGATGGTGCGGCCGTACTCGTTTTCAATCTGGTAAGCCTCGATGACCAGGCGGTAGCGCTGGGCCGGCGAACGGCTCGGATCGTCCATCAACGCCCGCAAGCGCTCGACGCGTTCGCGTCGCTCTTCAAGCAGCAGCGGGACGTCGGCCGCGATCAGTTCGGCCAGTGCCTCGACCATGTCTTCCATCAGCGGCTGAACGGCACGCTGCAGGCTGGCGATGTTGTTGATATCCCGTTCCAGGGATTCGATCTCACGCCGTTGGGCGTCGACCTGGCGCTGCTGCGAGGCGTTGTACCGATTCAGCTGCTCGAGCTGCTTGAGGTTGGCCCGATAGTCGCTCAGGAGGGTCTGAGTGCGAGTATCCAGCTGATCAATGCGGCCCTGCGACTGGCTGGTGTCCTGCACCACCGCGCGGCTGGTGTCCAGAACCGGTTCTACCTGCTGGGCATGTCCATTGATTCCCAGGGTAAGGATGCCAAGGCCAGCAGTCAGGCAGATGCCCAAGCCGAGTGTCTGTCGTTTCATAAATTGATTCCCGAAAGCATGAGTCGTACGGTTGAAAGTGAGCATCCTATTTGAACAAGGCTCCCGACTCAAGTGCAGATTTCAAACAAATCCGGCACCCGGTCGCCTGGATCCGGTCCAGGAAACCCGCAAATCAGCCATTTGCAGTCGCCATCGCTAACCCGCAGGGTAGCCGATCACAGGGCCTGAAAAATACGCCTAGCGCCCCCGGTAATGCCAGACATCGGCTGATTTCGTTCGAATTTGGCCCATATCGATTGTCTTCTCCGGCACGCGAGGGCAAGATATGTCCGGACATATTACAGGTTTTCGTTGAAGGAGGTCCAGCCTTGATGGTTTTTTCAGAACTGGCCGCGCTGCGCCATCCTCAAGTGTGGATGCGATCGCTGCAGCCATGGTGAAAAAAACAACGCCGGCCATGACCTGGACACGGCGGCGGTTCCTTGGCGCTGCACTCATTACCGGTTCCGCGATCCTGCTGCCGCCTGGCCTGGCGGCAAGCCGGCGGCGCCTGGTCGTCATCGGTGCCGGACTGAGTGGACTGGCTGCAGCCAGACTGCTGGAGTTCCTCGGTCATGAAGTCACCGTGCTCGAGGCGCGCGACCGGGTCGGCGGTCGAGTGCATACCTTGTCCGATCTGCCCGGCCATCCCGAAGCGGGCGCCAATACCATCGGCCCAAACTACGGTCGCACCATTGCGGCGGCCAATCGTCATGGCCTCGAGCTTGTGGCGCAGACGCGGGGTCCGGCGCCGGGTCTGATCGTTGATGGCCAGATCGTGTCGCGGGCCGCGTGGGCCGATCACGAACTCAACGACCTGCCCGAGGCTTTGCGGGCGATCACGCCGGACCGGCTCGGTTTTGCCCTGCTGGGCGACAATCCACTGGATCGCTCCACGGCCTGGCTGGAAGCGGGGCATTCAGCACTGGATCAGTCGGCCGCGGATTACTTCCGAGCCAGGGGGCTGAGCGCACGAGCGCTGGGCTGGATTGATGCCAACAACAGCTATGGCAATCGCCTGGAAGATACCTCGCTGCTGTCTTTGCACGCGACTGCCGCCGGCATCGGCCGGGCCATCGCCTGGGGCCAGCCGGCCCTGGAAACCGCAGGCGGCAACCAGCGCATTCCCGATGCCATGGCTGCCGAGCTCAAGTCCCCGGTCAGGCTCAAAAGCCAGGTAGTCGAGATCATCCAGCGCGCCGGCGAAGTTGCGGTGGGCACCGCCGATGGCGCCATACACCACGCCGATGCGGTGATCTGTACCCTGCCGCTGCCGGTGCTGGCCAATGTGAGCATGCAGCCGGCCCCGCAGAATCGATTCAAGCATGCCCTGGCCGAGACGCCGTATCACAAGGTCAGCCAGCTTCACCTGCTGGCCGGGCAAGCGTTCTGGGAGGCCGGCAACCAGCCGCCCAGCTGGTGGACAAACGGCCCACTGGGCCGAATCTTTACCCGCAGCCGCCCCAACCCGGCCGGCAGCCACAACATCACGGTCTGGATCAACGGTGATGCCTGCGACGCCATCGACGCGCTCGACGAGTCCAGCGCCATCGAGCGCCTGATGGACGAATTCCAACGCCAGATCCCGGGCGCGCGCGGCCAGGTCGAAGCAGTTGCCCTGGTGCGCTGGGCCACCGACCCGCACAGCCGCGGTGCCTGGGCGCTGTGGCCGCCGGGCCGGATTGCCCACATGGTGCCGGCAGTCAGCCAGCCGCATGACCGGGTGTTCTTTGCCGGCGAGCATACCGGCCAGGCTTACTCGGGCATGGAAGCGGCGCTGGAGTCGGCCGAGCGTGCGGTACTCGAAGCCTTGAGGCGACTGCGATGAACAAGATTGGCCTCTTATTGGTTGGTCGACGAAATGGTGCACAGGGACGCAGAGAGAGGCGAAGGGGCTGCACGGCTGTCTTGTGTTCGGGGCTGAGCGGTCTGGCACTGTTGCTGGTTGGCTGCAGTCAGACCGCCGAGCAGATTGCGCCACCAGCGGAGGAATTCACGCCCGCCTCGCTCCAGGTCTTGAACGGGCAGGCGCTGTTTCTGGTGGCCTGTGCCGGCTGTCATCGATTCCAGCCCGGTGACATTCACGATGTCGGACCCAACCTGTTCGGCATCGCCGATGGCCCGGCCGCCGCAGCACCTGGCTACCGTTACTCGGCAGCGCTTGAGCAGGCCGGACTGAGCTGGGACCGGGCCAACCTGGCAGCCTGGATCGCGGCCACCGAAATCCTCGTGCCAGGCACCACCATGACCTACGCCAACATCCTGTCAGGCAGCGAGGTCGCGCTGGTGGTGGACTATCTGTTTGATCACCGTTTCAACCCTCCAGGAGATCCCGATGACGACTAGATACTTCCCTCTGTGGACACTGCCCCTGGCCGGCCTGATGCTCGGCTCTGCCTGGGCTGAAGGTTCGCGCCTGAGCTTCGATGACCCCGACGATGTCATCACCATGGCACGCAAGGTCGGCTGCTCGACGATCGACGGAGAACCGATTACTTATTACTGGCACGGTCATGCCTATTCGCGTATCCGCGGCGAGCCCGACCGCCGGCTGTTTCGAGTCGAGGGCATGAACGTACGCACTTGTGTAACCCACGAACATCCCGAGCACGGCGTCGGTTATCGCCAGGTTTCTCGCGAAATCATGCTCTACCTGGACCCGGAAACCCACGAAGTGCTATCGACCTGGGACAACCCCTGGACCGGCGAGACGGTCAAGGTGCTGCACGTGGCCAACGACCCGGTCAACATGCGCAGTCCGCGCTTCGCCCACGGGCCCACCGGCCCGGCCCGCTTCAGCGGTCACGTCGAGGGTGATGTGTTCTGGCAGAACATCACCTTCCCGCTGTGGTACTCCAATCCGCTGGGCGGCGACTTCCAGGCCGAGGTTGGCGGCACTTACCAGGCCACCGAGATGTTCAATTTCTTTGGCCGGGTTGATGATTTGACCGATCCTGATAGCACCACGGCCAACGTCCAGGTTGGCTGGGCGCGGATGTCAGACTGGCTGCCGTGGATGCGTATGCATGGCCGCCAGGGCCTGATTTATTTCCATGCCGCCGGCACCAAGCTGGCCCACTGGGACGATCTGCCCGACGTACTCAAAGACGAAATTGACCGCCACTACCCCGACTACCGCGAAGCGCCGCCGCTGGACGACGACCGACCCAATGTGACCAGCTGGACTTATTTCCGCGACATCGCCGAAGGTCGGATCGAGGCGCCTGATCGTGATCTCGAACACACCGAGGCAGACGACTGAGGGCGCGCTGGGCTTGCCTTTACCGGTTAATTGTTTCGGGTCTCAGAATGGCTTGCAGCTGCGCGGCCGCCGTCAGCACTTCGCGATCCCGGCCATGGCGGCCGATCAGCTGCAGCCCGCAGGGCAGTTCATTGGCGGCAACCGGCAGCGGCATGGACAGTGACGGCAGGCCGGCGCAGTTAGCCAGGCAGGTCAGGTCGGCCTGGTTGGCCGGGGTTGGTTGAGCAAGGGAAAAGGCGCGCTGCGGCGTGGTTGGCAGGATCACGATGTCGCATTGCTCGAGCCAGGCATTGAGGGCCAGCCGGGCCTGATCGAGGGTGCGCACGGCGGCGGCCAGCTCCGGGGCCGAGCGGCGCTCGCCCCAGGCCAGCAAGGTCTGCAGCTCGGTCGAAAAGTTGTCCCGCTGTCCGGCCCAGTCCGGTCCGTGTTCAACCAGCATTTCGGCCTCGCACAACAGCAGTCCGGCGCGGCGGATCCGGCCCGGATCCATTGCCAGCCCGGCGAGCTCACGGTGATGGAAATGACGGTTGACCAGCGCCTGGCGCGCGGCCTGCCAGGGCTCGGCAACATCATCGGCCAGTGCCACCCGACCCAGCTCGGGCAGGCCGTAGATCAGATCCTGTTTCGGTTCCACCAGCAGCACTGGCCGGGATACCGGGCAGGCCGGATCGAAACCCGCCAACACCGGCAACAGCAGGCCCAGATCTTCCAGGCAACCGGCCAGCGGTCCAATGTGGTCAAGCCGTCTTGACACTGCCACGCTGCCAGCGGTACTGACCAGGCCGAACGAGGGTTTCAGGCCAAACACGCCGCAGTAGGCAGCCGGGATGCGCACCGAACCCATGGTATCGGTGCCCAGCGCTGCGGGCACCAGGCCCGCGGCGACGGCCGTGGCCGATCCGCTGCTGGAACCGCCCGGTGAGCAACCCGCCTGGTGTGGATGGTGACAGTCGCCGTAATGGGGATTGCGGCCATCAGCACCGAGTGCGGCCTCGGTCATGTTGAGCTTGCCCACGATGACGGCCCCGGCCGCGCGCAGGCGCGCCACGACGCCGGCATCGCGCGCCGCCAGGCGATTGCGGCGGGTCGCCATGCCGGCCGTCGTGGCCAGGCCGGTGACATCCAGGTTGTCCTTGACCGCGATCGGCAAGCCTTCCAGAACCCGGGCCTGGTTGTCGTTGATACGCCGGGTGCTGACGCGTGCCGCAGCCTGGGCACCATCGATGTCCACGTTCAGGAAGGCATTGAGGCGACCGTTGTCAGCCTTGATGGCCTCCAGACACTGCGCCAGCGCCGTCTCCGGCGAATGGGTCCCGGCGGCATAGGCCGCCTGCAGTTCAACCAGACTCGAGCCCATGTCAGTCAAAGCGCCGGTCGATCAGGCGGATCGGCTTTTGCCGGCGCTCTATTTCGGTTTGATCGGCCAGGCTGGCCGGCGGACAAAGCTCCGGCCTGACTTCCACGCCCAGGCGCGCTCGCAACAGTTCGGCGAATGCGCGCTCCAGGCTGGCGTCTTGGGATCGTCCTGACAAGACCTCGATGCGCACGGTCAGCTCGTCGCGGCCGCTGGCATCCCGGGTGGCAATACAGATGAACTCGCCGGCGAAACCATCGACCTGTTCCAGCAGCGGAGCCAGCGCCTGGGGAAAGATGTTGATGCCGCGAATCTTGACCATGTTGTCGCTACGGCCCAGGAAGCCGGCGATGCGGCGCAGATTCAGGCCCAGCGAGGAAGATCCCGGCAGACACTCGGTAACATCGTGGGTGTTGAAGCGGATGATGGGATACAGATCGGTTTTGTACAGGCAGGTCACGACCATGTCGCCGGGCTGACCGGAGTCGACCGGGCGGGCGGAGTCAATGTCGAGCACCTCCACGTACTGGGCGTCTTCCATCAGGTACATGCCGTCATGATCAGGTCCTTCGGCTGCAATGGCACCAGTATCGCCGACGCCGTACCAGTCAAACAGCTCGGCCCCGCCCCAGGCATTGCTGAGCGTTTCCCGTGATTCACGGCCCAGGTGGCCGGAAATCATTCGCGGTGCAATATCCCGCGCCGGATCAATGCCGGCCGCAGTGGCAACATCGGCCAGCTTCTTGATGTAGTCGGCGAAACCAACGATGGCGGCAGGGCGAAAATCGCGCATCAATTCAACCTGCCGGGCCGAGCGGGTTTCAACCCCGGTGCCGGCCGACAGAAACAAGGCGTGAGTGTAGTGGGTGATCGCTTCGCGGACGTAGTGACCGCCGTTGATCAGGCCGTGGCCGTAAACCGAATGAACCACGTCACCAGGCACCAGTCCCTGCATGCGGTAAATGCGCGCCAGCAGCATGTTCTGCACCTCGCGCGAGCGCGGACCGAAAACCAGCGGCTGTGGTCGCCCGGTGGTGCCACTGGTGGTGTGAACAATCAGCGGCAGATTGCCTGGACCGTCTTCGCCCGGGGTCCAGCCGTGGAAATCACCCAGCGGCGGCTGGCGTTCAACACTGGCCATGATCTCGGCCTTGCCGAACACCGGCAAACGGCTGATATCGGCCAGGCCGCCGATATCGCCAGGTTCGATGCCGGCCTCGCCCCAAAGGCGCTGGTAAAAGGGAATTTGCCAGGCGCGCGCCAGACAGCGGCGAAAGTCGGCATCCTGGCGCGCAAACAGTTCATCGGTGCTCATGGCGCGGTGGCGATCGATGAAGCGCTCGTCGACCGGGTAATCCTTCAACAGCGCCCGGACATCGACCTGCTCGAACCAGGTTGGCGGGGTGGGTAAATTCATGACAGCTCCATTGCGTTGATCAGTATCGAGACGTCGGCCAGTGCTTCCAGCTCGGCCAGCTGCTTGAGCAGCTGCTCGACGCGCCCATCGTCAAGCCCGACGTGACTGGCACAGGCCAGCGCCTTGGCACGTCGACGCGCGGCACTCAGGGCACGAACCGGGCTACCCAGCACGGCCTCGATCGGTTGCTCGATGTGACTGCCGTCCTTGAGTTGAACAGTCAGCCGCTGCGGCAGCAGGGCATTGGGGTCGGCGGTGTCGTTGGCTGCGACCGCGACCCGGTCGGTAAACGCGGCGCGCTCGACATCGGCCAGCGCCGATGCGGAAAAGTCGTCGAGCCCGACCGTGCCGCGGGCCAGGCACACCGACAACAGCCAGGGAAGACACAAGCGCGCGTACTGGGCCGTCATGCCTGGCGTGTAGGGACGGTCGACCAGGCGCCGGACCAGGGGTGGCGCATGCAGGGTCAGCCTGTCGACGCTGTCCGGGTCCAGGCCCTCGGCAAGCAGCGACTCGAGCGCATCAAGTGCACCCTGGGCGGCCCGTCCGGTCGGCCACGGCTTGTGGCTGACCCGCTCGATCTGGAACCGGTCGCCAATCTGATCGATCACGGCGCTGTCAAATTGCTCTTCAAACAGGGGCAGATAGCCAAACGGGCCATCGAGCGCATTGATCGGACCGGCCAGGCCGTGCTCGACCAGGCCCAGTGCCGTGATCACATTGCGGGCATTGAAGCCGACCTGCAGGGCGAGTCCGGCGGTGCCTTCTACATGCGCCTGCATCGTGCCCGACAACTGGCACAGGGTCAGGCCCAGCAAGGCTGCGGTCTGCGCATGATCCAGGCCGGCCAGTCGGGCCAGGCCCAGCGCAGCGCCCAGGGCACCACATTGGGCCGGACGGAAAAACCGCATCGGTCGCCTGGCCATCATTCCCAGAACGGTAGCGCAATCCACCGCAACGATCACCGCCTCGATCCAGGCGCTGCCCGAGACGGGGCGAGCGTCTGTTACCCCGGGTTGGGTATTCTGATCGGCATAGGCCAGCAGGCTGGCGACAACAACGGCCATGGGATGGACCACGGCCGGCTCGTGCACGCAGTCGAACTCCTGGCCGTGGATCTGGAACCCATTGACCAGGGCGGCGTTGGCGGTTGGCAGGCGTCGGGCGCTGCCCAGTACCCGCGCCCCGCTGTCGGTGCCAAGCGCCGAGCCCAGCGCCGCCAGCAAGCGATCGCGCTCTGGCAGGCAAGCCCCGCTCAGACCGACCAGGAGACTGTCTTCGGTAAAGCAGGCCGCAGCCGCACGCGCCGAGGCCGGGATAGCGGTGCCGTCCAGACCCAGGGCATGGTCGATCAAGCGACGGGCAACCGGTCCGGGGTGCTGACTCATCCTGCAATCCCTGCCATTTCGATGCGCCAATCCGCCAGGGAGGCACCGTCGCCCAGGGCCAGGGTCTGGCGAATCATGGTCTGGACATCGTTGGGCTCGATACCCGCCTGGGTCAGCAAGTCAACACTCTTGGCGACCAGGTCGCTGCTCTGGAGCGGATTTTCCGGATCGCCCCAGGCATCGTTGATACGCGCCTGCCGAACGGTCCCGTCTCGCGTGCGAAGCACAACACCTGCGCCGTAATGGGCCGGAAAGGCCTGGTCGAACTCGGCGTCTACCCGCAGCGCGATGCGTGAGCGCAAGGCGGCAATCCCGGGATCGGCAATGCAGGCTGACTGGTACTGGGCCAAGCTGGGCCGGCCGCGAATGACCGCCGCGGCCAGGGCATGCTGAATGCTGAATCGGGCCTCGGCCGGTGTCTGGGGATGGGTTCGATCACAGAAGTCGAGCGCGGCCTGGTAGATCTCGACCTCGATCCGGTCGATAGCCTCAGGCCGGGGCAACTCGCCCAGCGCGAGCAAGGCATCAATGGCCGGATGGGCATGGCGACAGGCCGGCCAGGGTTTGAAGCTGACTTCGTGAATCAGCCAGCCGCTGGCGACAGCGAGCATCTGCTCCGGGTCGGCATCGCGGGCGGTAGCGTTCAGCAATCCCTGCGGGCCCTCCAGCAAGTAGCGCGGGCCAGAGAAACCCTTGCCAGCGAGCATCGCGGCCAGCCAGCCGTCGCGGGCGGCCAGGGCGGTATGCAGGGATTTGCTCGGCACCGGCTCGTGGCGCAGTTGCCACAGTCCCCCGGTGCGCGTTCCGGCATTGCCCAGGGCCCAACTGGTCTGCTGCTCGTCAAGTCCCAGCAGGCGGGCCACGGCAGCGGCCGCACCGAACGGCCCGAGGGTGGCGGTCGGATGCCAGAAAGTGTAGTGCTGCCGGCCCATGCCGCGACCGATCCGGATCATGACCTCGTAGCCAACCACGATGGCATCGAGCAGAGCTGAGGAATCGGCACCGACCTGACGGGCTGCCAGCAAGGCGGCCGGCACCACCACCGGACCTGGATGCAGGACGGCGGCCCGATGCACATCATCCATTTCCAGCAGGCTGCCAAGCATGGCGTCCATCATCAGCTCAGCTTCGGCCGGTTGAACGTGGCCCAGCAAGGCAAGCCCGTTGGTGTTTTGTTGACGGTAGACGCCGGCCATGGCCTGGCGCGCAGGCTCCCCGCAAGCCCCCCTCGCGCAGGCCATCCAGTCAAGCAGGTGAAGCACGGCTCGCTGACGATCGGCGCCGACGATTGCACGCCGGGTTGTAGCAAGCAGTTCTTCACTCAGGCTATGATCGGAAGGGGATGGCATGATCCACGTCTTGCATAGTTATTTGTCCGGACATATTCTACGGGACTATCGCTGCCGCCGGGGATGCTTCGTCGGCTGTCTCATCGAACAGTGTGCAACAGGAGGGGTTTTCATGGCGAAAGCAAAAGTTGGCAAGCGCGCGCCGCGGTACCTCCAGGTCTGCAACGACCTGGTGGCCATGATCCGCAACGGCGATGTGGCGGTGGGCGACATGTTGCCAACTGAGCTGGAGCTGTGCGATCGGTTTGAAATCAGCCGGCACACGGCCCGTGAAGCCCTGCGTCGGGTGGAAGACATGGGCCTGGTGGAGCGCAAGCGAGGATCCGGTACGCGGGTAACCGCGCGCGAAGCGCCGGTCGTCTACAACCAGTATGTTGCCAACATGGACGAGTTGATGCAGTACGGTCAGGCTACCCGTCTGGCCATCTGCTCAGCCGCCAGGGACCCGGTGCCGGCCCATCTGGCCAGCGCGCTGGGCTGCAAACCCGGCCAGTCCGTGCCGCACCTGGTCGGATTGCGTTCCTATCGCGACCAGGACTCGGCGCTGCCGATTTGCGTTACCGAGATCTGGGTGCCCAACGCCAGCCGAGCGCAGGAAAAAGACCTGCTCGACCTTGACCAGAGCGAGCGAGCGCTATACCGGGTTCTCGACTTTTCGCGCCTGTCGCGGGTACGCCAGACCTTGTCAGCCGACAACCTCGGTCGTGCGGCAGCCGACCTGTTGGCAGCCGATCCGGATAGTGCGGCGCTGGTAATCAATCGTCGTTATCACGACCTGGATGATCGTCTGATCCTGATGGCGATCAGCACCCATCCGAAGGAACGCTTCCGCTATTCCACCGAGCTGAGCGCACACGGCAAGTCGGGCTAGTGGGCCACGCGGTAAGTTAGGTAACACTCAGAGCCACTGTGCTGGCGCAAATCAAGACGCGTTCCGCAGGGAATGGCAAGCCCTTTCCAAGGAACGCAACGCCGAGTTGCGCCAGC
>SLQY01000196.1 GCA_007131235.1 Wenzhouxiangella sp. | reverse complement strand
GCATTGGCGAGTTGCTCAAGCCCGATGGCCTGGCCCTGATCCAGGCCATCACCATTGAAGACTTTCGATACGCTCGTGCCCTGAAAAGCGTCGATTTCATCAAGCGCTATGTTTTTCCGGGCAGTTTCATTCCTTCGGTCAGCGCCATCAGCGCGGCCATGGCCCGGTCTACCCGCCTGGGTCTGATCGAACTGGCGGACTTCGGCGCCAGCTACGCGCTGACCCTGAAAGCATGGCGCGAGCGCTTCGAGGCGGCCTGGGACGACATTGCCGGCATGGGTTTCGATGAGACCTTCAGGCGGCGCTGGCGCTTCTACCTGGCCTACTGCGAGGGCGGTTTCCGCGAGCGGGCGATCAGCGATATACACCTGTTGTTGGCCGGCCCCGACTTCCGTCCCGCCGCCAGCACCGGCCTGACCTCACAGCCATGCTGAACCCCGGATTTCTCGTCAACCAGGGCCTGTTTCAGCTGAGCTGGCCGGCCTGTGTGATCGGCGCGGCCTACGGCTGGATCTGGGGTGGCCTGATCATTGTCGGCGCGCTGGCCATGTGGCAGCTGCATCCGGCCAATCGCCACCCGCTGGACCTGCGCATGGTGGCTACCTGCCTGGGTCTGGGCGTCTTGATTGATACCGCCTGGATCCAGATGGGCTTGCTGGTCTTTGCCGCACCCTGGCCGTGGCCGGGCGTGGCGCCGCTGTGGATCATGCTGCTTTGGCTGGCCCTGGCCCTGGTCATCAACCATTCCATGGGCCTGTTCAAGCATCGGCTGCTGTTGATCGGCATTCTCGGCGGGATCGGCTCGCCAATGTCCTACTATGCCGGGTCACGGTTCGGCGCGGTGGAGTGGGTAGCCCCGGCCTGGCAGGTGGTGCTGGCGACCGGCCTGAGCTGGGCGCTGATTCTACCGCTGCTGTTCTGGATGGCGCGCCGTCATGACCAGTCAGCGCAGCCCGTTTCTGTTGGAGTAAAGCATTCATGAGCATGATCAACCTGGCCGAGCGTGGCCTGGTCCCCGACATCCTGATCCGGGCCGGCATCCGTCAGTTGTTGAAGCGACGCCTGGCGGACGAGGCCGATCGCGATCCGGAGCGGCGCGCCGAGCGTACCCAGGCCCTGATGGACGAGCTGGCCCAGTCGGCCATCGCCATCGAGACTGACGCGGCCAACGAGCAGCACTACGAGGTGCCGGCCAGTTTCTACCAGCTTGCACTGGGGTCGCACCTGAAATACTCCAGTGCCCTGTGGCGGCCCGACACGCAGACCCTGGACGAGGCCGAAGCAGCGATGCTGGCTGCCTCCTGCGAACAGGCTGAGCTGGCCAACGGGCAGCGCATCCTGGAGCTGGGATGCGGCTGGGGCTCGCTGACTTTGTGGATGGCGACCCATTACCCGGAAAGCCATATCACGGCGGTCTCGAATTCGGCCTCGCAGCGGGCCTGGATCGAGTCGCGGGCGCTGGACCTGGGCCTGCACAACCTTCGCGTCATCACCTGCGATGTCAACCAGCTGGAACTGGAAGAGCGCTTTGACCGGGTGGTGTCGGTCGAGATGTTCGAGCATGTCCGCAATTACCGCGAGCTGCTCAAGCGCGTGGGCGGCTGGCTGAAGCCGGACGGCAAGCTTTTCGTGCACATTTTCTGCCATCGTTACCTGGCCTATCCGTTCGAGACCGAGGGGGATGGGAACTGGATGGGACGCTACTTCTTTACCGGCGGCCTGATGCCGGCCGCAGACACGCTGTTACACTTTCAGGATGACGTGGTTCTTGAAAACAGGCGGCTGTATTCCGGACAGCATTACGCCCGCACCGCCAGGGCGTGGCTTGATAACGTCGATCGACGCAGCGGCAGCGCCCGGCAGGTCATGGCCGAGGTCCACGGCGACCAGGGCGATCTCTGGGTGCAGCGCTGGCGCATGTTCTTCATGGCCTGTGAGGAGTTGTTCGCCTACGACCAAGGCAATGCCTGGCTGGTGGCTCATTATCGCTTCCGCCGGCGCTAGTGGGCTGTAGATGGATTTGGCCAAGCGCAGCTTGAAGGGCGGGCTCAACAGCAAGCTGATCCGCGTCTTCGTGCTTCAGGTGCTGGCCATCAGCATGGCCACCGTGCTGGGGGTGTATGCCGCCGCGCTGATTGTCGAGCGTGTCCTGGTCCAGGAGGCACTCAACGGCGAAGCCGAGCACTTCTGGGCCGCGCACCGCAATGACAGCGACTTCCCCCTGCCCAACACCAACAACCTGCGCGGCTACATGGCCCGGCGCAGTGACTTTTCCGGCGTCCCCGACTGGCTGGTCGAGCAGCCACCCGGTTTCCACCGGGTGCGCGAAGGACCGGATTCCGAGCCGGTCGTCCACGTATCCGATTACGGTGGCAACCGCCTCTACCTGGTCTTCGACGAGGTCCAGGTCTCGGCGCTGGCGTTTTACTTCGGCATCGCCCCGCTGACCGGCGTATTGCTGCTGATTTACCTGCTGACCTGGCTTGGCTACCTGATGTCGCGCCGGGCCGTTTCTACCGTGATCCGGCTGGCTGACCAGGTGCGCGATTACGACTTCCAGTCGGGTGATTTCGAGCGCTTCTCGATCGAGGACTTTGGTGACCCCAATGACGCTGAAGTCATTACGTTGATCAATGCCTTCAACCAGTTCATTCAGCGCATGGAAGCCTTCATCCAGCGCGAGCGTAACTTCACGCGCAACGCCAGCCATGAACTGCGCACACCGCTGGCCGTGGTCAAGGCCAACCTCGACCTGCTGGGTCGTTTTGATGATCCGGACAAGCGCCAGCGGGTACTCGAACGCATGGCGCGTACGGTGCGCGATATGGAATCGCTGGTCGAAACCCTGCTGATCCTGGCCCGCGAGTCGGAATCAAAGCTGTCCTGGTCGTCGGTCGTGCTCAACGACCTGCTCTCGGAATTGCTCGAGCAGGTTGAAAGAGCGGTGCCGCGTGAGCAGGTGTCGACATCGATCAAGGCAACCGGCCTGGTCGAGGTCGATGCCCCCGAGCGGGTCCTGGCCATCGTGTTTACCAACCTGCTGCGTAACGCGCTGACCTATACCGAGTCCGGTACCGTCGAAGTGCTGATCGATCGCGGTGGAGTGTCGGTCAAGGATACCGGCTGCGGCATGAGCGAGGCGGACCTGGAGCGCATGTTCGAGCCGTTCTATCGCGGTCATGACCGCAGCAACGAAGGCTACGGGCTTGGCCTGGCCATCGTCAGGCGGCTTTGCAACCGGTTTGGCTGGCATCTGCATGCCGACAGCGAGCTTGGCGAGGGCACCGAAATCCGGGTGGAGTTCTCGCGGGTCAAGTTTCAGCCTTTTGCTGAAAAGTCCTGACG
>SLQY01000085.1 GCA_007131235.1 Wenzhouxiangella sp. | reverse complement strand
GAAAACCGACTTCAGATCACGCTGCGCCCGAGCGCGGTCCGGCGTCGCTCGTCCAGCTCCGGCTCCAGGCCGGGCAAATCGGGATCGTTTTCCGTCCGATTGGCGAAGGCAGGGCGAAATCGGGGGAAGCCTGTCCCGGACCTGATCACCCAGGGCCGTTTGACAGACCACCGGGTCCAGGTGCTTAAATCGGGCCAGGTCAGGACCGGTTTCGATACGGTTGAGCAGCCAGTTGGCAATCGCCTGGCCGCGTTCGACCTCGCCCAGTTCGATCAAAACGTGGGCATATGGACAGATCAGCATGCGCCAGTAACCGTCGACTGGCAATTCCCCCAGGGCTCCGGCCAGGCGTGGTTCGCCCTGCTCCAGCAGATCACGTGCAGCCGGGTAATTGCCCTCCAGTAACTCGATCATGGCCAGGGCAAAAGCAGAATCACTGGGGCGTTGCCAGGACAGCTCCTGCCCGGTCATCCTGAGCTCTTGCAGGGACTCGTTATCCGGGGGCGCGGTTTCCAGCGCTGCCACGAGAAACACCGACGGCCACCAGCCGGCATCATCGGGCATGGCTCGCAGCTCATCGAGCACTTCGGCAACCTGGTCTTCCAATCCAAGGTCGATCAAGGCGCGCACCAGGCCATCATGGGCCAGTGGCGTGAAAAACCGGTTCAGTTCCAGCACTCGCCGATAGTGATCGATGGCCTGTACCTGGCGTCCGGTGGCCAGGTACAGCTCGGCCAGCACGAAATGCGCCGTAACCTGTTGCGGAGCGGTTTCGATCAACTTCACAAGGTTGCGCTCGGCCTCCCCAAGGCGGCCGGAGGGGAACGAAGCGAAGTGGTTCAGCCCCGACTTTCTCCGGCAAGACGAGCAGTCGATAGCCTTGCCCGCGGACGGCCGTGAAATAACGTGGAGAGTGACTGTCGTCGCCCAGCGCATCACGCAGCAGCTTGGCACGCTGGTTGATGGTTTCCGGACTGACCGGACGGCCGTCCCAGACCGCCTCGGCCAGATCATCCGGGCTGGCAATGTCCGGAGCCGCATTGACCAGTGCAATCAGAAAATCGAAGGTGCGGCCGGTCAGCGCAATTTCTTCACCATTGCGAAGGACCTGCCGACTGCCCGGCACGATGTCCAGATCCTTGACCCGAATACGCCTGCCCGGTGTGTCTCCCATCCGTCCGTTCCGTCTTAAGCCCGTCTTGGACCAATCTTCATGAAGCCTTTGAGCAGACTTCATGCAAGTCCTTCCGGCCGATTCTAGCTTGTACCGAAGCCGGCGGCAAAGTGCTCGAAGACTTGCCCGACCGGTCTTTCAAACCCTGATCACCAAGGAGACCAACCATGAAAAAGATGACCCTGACCACCCTCATCGCCGCAATGGCCTTGTCGATGACTCTCAACAGCCATGCCGAAACGGGCAAGACGATTCCGGTCAAGTGCAACAACTCCCATATCGCCAAGATGCTGGGTGCCTCGCAGGACCGACTCAAGCGTGCGCTGCGAACTGCACGACCCGGCGACACCCTGAAAATCTCAGGCACCTGTGAAGAATCGATCACCATCACCCAGGGACCGCTGACCCTGGACGGCAATGGCAGCGGCGTCATTTCCGGCGCCATGTTCGAGCCGGAATCTGCCGAGTTCGATGGCCTGGTCACCATCGATGGCGCCCAGGGCGTGGTGCTGCGCGGCCTCACGATCAGCGGCAGTCCCAGCGAAGGTGTACTGGCCATGAACGGGGCTCGGGTCAAGATCGATGACTCGCTGATCGAAAGCAATCACACCGGCATTCGCCTCTCGCAGGCTGGCCTGACCCTGCGCGACAGCACGGTCCGGGACAACGCGGGAAGTGGCCTGATGGCCATTACCGGATCGACCACGGTGTTTGGCGGTGAAGTCCATCTCACCGGGAACCAGGGTGCCGGGCTGTTCCTGGAAGGCAACAGCATGGCCGAGATCCGCGGTGCCCAGGTGCATGCCGACAACAACTTCCTGGGTGTGATTGTCAGCGTCCACTCGAGCCTTACGGTACTGGAACTGGCCAGCGCCGTCGGCAGCACCCTCACGGTGCGCAACAATGCGGTCATCGGTCTGCAGCTCGCCCAGGGCATGTTGATGGTCGCCGGCGAGGGACGACCGATTGCCAACACCTTGATCGATGTGTCCGGCAATGGTGCTGCCGGCATCGTCAGCGTGGCCGGCAGCCAGATCGCCAGTCCGTTCGGCGCTGCCCGCTTTGTCGTCGCCCAGAACCCGGTCGGCATGGTGCTGGCCACCGATGCATCGTTAGAACTTCGCGGCGGGCTGGAGCTGCGCGACAATTTCGGACCCGGACTGGTTGCCAACGGCGCCGGCGTGGTCATGCTGCGTTCCTGGCCCAACCCCGGTCACCCCGGTCCGATCAACGATCCCAGTCCCTCTTCGATTGTCGGTAACGGTGGCCCGGCAGTGATTGCCGACTTTGGCAGCCGCCTGGATATCAATGATGTCGAACTGGGTGGCCCGGTAATCTGCGACCCCACGGTCATCAGCAGAACGCCGGTTTGCATGTAAGCAGTCAATGACTGAAATTCACAGGAGCCTGTGCGATTTCATCCGCAAGCGACAGCGCCCGGATCGATCCTTCAAGGCAGGATCGATCCGGGCTTCGTGATAGGGCACAGGCTGAGCCCGGCGGGTACTACTGGGCGGCAGCCTCTGCCTCAGTCGTCGCGAGCCTGAAAACGATCGCTGAAGATGCGATCGACGATGTCGGCCAGGTAAGCCCAGAAACCGCCAGTCAGGCTCCAGCCACCGCCCTTCAGCGCCATGGCCTGGGTTGCATCGGGTTGACCGATCGTGCCCTTGAGTTCCCACTCATGGGCGCTCGCCGACATCGTTCCTCCGCCATCAATGCTGTACCATTCGATGGTCCAGTCCTGGCCCGCCTGGGCCGACGACAGGGCGAACAATAGCAACAGCATGGCGAGCATTCTCATGGCTGCCGCTCCGGTTGATCTGACGCAGCGCGACTGGCCAAAGCCGGTGCATCGGACAGCAACAGAGACTCGAGCGCCAGAAGCCGCGACTGCAGGCTCTCGGTCTGGGCCTGGATCTGGGTTTCCAGGGCCAGTATGCGCGCATCCCGTTCGGCCAGCCTGGCCGCGGCGACCTGGCGCTCTTCGCGGAAAGCCTGGATCAGCACGGCCGTCAAACGGTCGTACTTGACCCCTTCGACTTCGCCAGCTTGGTTCTCGAATACCAGTCTCGGTTCGATCTCGGCGACTTCCTCGGCCACCAGGCCGATATCGGCGACTCCGTTTGAGATCCACCGGTAGCTGACTGGCCTGAGCCTTTCGATCAGCTCGGT
>SLQY01000068.1 GCA_007131235.1 Wenzhouxiangella sp. | reverse complement strand
CGCCTGGCTGGTTTCAGCCTTGAAGTAGGTGGGAAAGCTAAGCGCTGCGATTCTGGACAGCTCCTCCAGGCTGGTACCAGACAAAACTTCAAGCTCAAGGTTCTACAGATCTGGCCACACGGAAGCCGCTGTTGATGAACGGGGTGCCGCGTACATTCATGCGGCGGGAGGCTGAGCGCAGCGCGCCGCCGTTGAAGTCATGGGAGGCCCCGCGACCCGGAGACCGGGTGCAGTCACCCGACAACCAGGCGCTACCATCGGTAGGGGCCCCGACGTAGTCCTCATTCCAGCAGTCCTCCACCCATTCCCTGACGTTGCCATGGGTGTCGTACAGGCCAAATGCATTGGGAGCGAAGCTGCCTACCGGCAGGGTCTGATTTCGATCAATACCGACAGGGCAGCCCTGGGCCGGGATGGTGCCTTTGAAATTGGCCTGGGCGGAGGTAATGCAATCGCCGGTGTTGAAGCGGCCGGTGGTGCCGGCGCGGGTGGCGTATTCCCACTCGGATTCCGAGGGCAGGCGATAGTCGTGGCCGGTCTTGTTGCTCAGCCAGGTAACGTATTGCCGGGCGTGGCCCCAGCTCACATTGATCACCGGGCGGTTGCCGCGGCCCCAGCCTTGATCACTCGGCTTATGCGTGCAACCGCCGTCAGCCACGCAGGCGTCCCACTCATCAAAGGTCACCGTCGTCTGGCCCATGGCAAAGGCCGGAACATTGACCGTGCGCTGTGGGCGCTCCGTAGGATGACTTTCCGGCTCACTGGCCGGACTGCCCTGGGTAAAAGTCCCGGCCGGGATCATCATCATGATCGGGCATTCGGCGCAATCCCTGCCTGGCCATGTCGCCCCATAGGCCTCAGCCAGGGCCTGACCGGTCACATTCAAATCGTCGAGCGTGGCCGAGTGGTCGTAAACGAGCACATCGCCGATGTCGCCACGAACGCTGTTGCCGATCTGGAAAAGACTGTCGTCGATGGTGTAAGTCGGGATGGACGACTCGCTGCCGTCGAACATGACGCCGTTGAAATAGAGCTGTTGGCTTGACGAGGTCAGGCGGGCGGTAAGGATCGCGATATCGCCGGTGTCGTAGCGGTGGGCGTATGGATGGCTGGGGCGCGCGCTAAAGGCCAGGGGATCGGCCTTGATTTCGACCTCACCGTTGTTTTTGCGGAGGAAAAAGGCGTGGGTATCATTGGCGCCGCGCCAGAGACGCGGGAAGGCATTGCCCTCTGCGATGGGTTCGTTGAGGCGGAACACGACAAAGACGGTGTAGCCCGCCGCCAGAGTTTGGGCACCCGGCGATCCGTATCCCAGATGGCCGCCTTCGTTCGGGCTGTCGAAATGGATCATCCGGCGGCCATCCACGGCTTCCACCGGGGTTGCTGCAGAACTGCCGCCTGTGCTTCGGCCTTGATCGGCCAGATTGGTCCATTCCGCGACCTGGCCATCGTTGTCCAGAAAGAGCCCGTGGTTCGGGTTGAACCAATCGACCAGGCCATTTTGCGAGACTGCCGGCAGCGGGGGCGGCGTGGACCTGGCCACACGGAAGCCCATATGGCGGTTGCGAGTGCTGCGGGAGTTCAGAGTGCGGATGGCCGAGCGCTGCGAGTTGCCGCCGCCGAACCAGGAGCCGCTTCGCAGTACAGCACGGCTGCAGTCACCGGCCATCCAGGCGCTGCCATTGGTGGGCGCACCCTCATAGTTGACGTTCCAACAGTCCTGCACCCATTCAGCGCCATTGCCATGGGTGTCGTACAGGCCGAAGACATTGGGGGCAAAGCTCGCCACAGGCACGGTCTGACTTCGAGCAATACCGGCCGGACAGCCCTGGGCCGGGACAGTGCCCAGGAAATTCGCCTGGGCGGAGCTGATGCAATTACCGGTGTTGAAACGTCCGGTGGTGCCGGCGCGGGTGGCGTATTCCCACTCCGACTCCGAGGGCAGGCGATAGTCGTGGCCGGTCCTGGCGCTCAGCCAGGTGACGTATTCCTGAGCATCGTCCCAGCTCACATGGATCACCGGGCGGTTGCCGCGACCCCAGCCTTCGTCGCCAGGACTGTGCGTGCAGCCACCGTCAGCTACGCAAGCGTCCCACTCATCAAAGGTGACCTGGGTCTGGCCCATGGCAAAGGCCGGGACGGTGACCTCGCGCTGCGGGCGCTCATTATCAAGACTTTGCGGCTCGCTTTGCGGGCTGCCCTGGATAAAGGTCCCGGCCCGGATCATCATCATGGTCGGGCATTCGGCGCAGTCCTTGAAGGGTACTTCCTCGAATCGATCGGAAAAAATCAAGTCAACGGCACCCTGCTGAGCAGGGTTTCCGACCGTCGCGCCAGGCTCGGCAGTCGACGCAAAAAAGCCTGCAAGGAGCAACAGGGGGAACAACAAGCTGAGTCGCAACATTCCGTGCTCCAAGGACCAGACCCCAATGATCCTATAGCGGGAGCGACCATAAAGCCAGACCAGGGTCCGGCCGCGGCTTCAAATCGCAACCAGCGGACATGCATTGGCAACCTCCGGGCATATCGCTGGCCGACAAGCAACGGGCAACAAGATGCTCAGCCAGAACGAGCAAGAGGCCGCCATTTTGCCCCAAGTCCGAGACCGGTTGACTCGATCTGACCTGCGCTCGCGCGCCTTACCCACAACGCGTGTGCGATGGCTGAGCGTTACCTAATTAGCCGCATGGCCCACTAGCTGCAATTGCTTCAATAAGCGGTCGATGCTAGGATCGTAAAGCGGGCAATTGATCAATGACAAGGTTGGCATATGGAATCCATCAGGGTTTATGTGTGACGCCCTTTTTTCAAGGCCCAAAAGGTCGCTGATTTCGAGGGGCTGGATCATGTGCAGTACTGGCCAATGGCGTGAGTAGTCAACGCTTGCGGGCGAACCAACCTGCAACGTTCGATTTCAGTCTTGCCAAGCTGTTCTTGTTGTTATTCCTCTCATTCTCCGCGTGTTGTCTGGCCCTGGAACCCCCACCCGGCAAACCGCCGGTGCGCAACTACAGCATGGCCGAGTACGGTGGTCACCTGGTCAACTGGGCGGTGCGCCAGGCGCCGGACCAGCGCATCGTAGTCGCCGGCGGCGAGGGTCTGGTGATCTTCGACGGGGCGAACTGGCAGGCGATCCCGACCCGACACGACAACCGCATTCGCGCCATGGAGATCGATGCGGACGGTCGCATCTGGATTGGCTCTCCCAATGAAATCGGCTACTACGAGCCAGGCGTCGATGGCGGCCTGGTGTATCACTCACTGATCGAACACCTGGCTGAAGACCAGCGGACTTTCGGCGACATATACAGTCTGCAACTGATCAACGGTGCCGTCTATTTTCACGCGCT
>SLQY01000049.1 GCA_007131235.1 Wenzhouxiangella sp. | reverse complement strand
TCGAACATGACCTCAACCAGCCGACCCTTGTTTTCCGGGGCAAACATGGCAAAGCCGAAGAATGTGCCAATATCATCGATTGCGCCGGCGCTGAAGCCGCCGCCGACACTGTAGCTCAGCCCCTCGTCGTCTCGAATCCTGTTGGCCAACCGTGAACTCAGGAATCCGCCGCCGAGCAGGTGGCTGGCCATGACCATTGCGGGATAGTCGGGGTGGTCCTGGTTCATGCGGAACCGCGTGTTGGCCAGGAATACGGCATTGGCCTTGTCGTCGAGCTGGTTGACCAGGTTTACGGGCTCACCAGGAGGCGTGAATTCCGTATCGATTCGGACGTAATCGGTGGCGCTGGTCCAGTCGTTGAACAGTGTCTCCAGGGCGCTGCGGAGCTCGTCGGCGTCGAAGTCACCTACGAAGCTGATGGTGGTGGCCGGGGTGAAGCCGTAATGACTGCGGTGGAAGTCAAGCAGCTGGTCGCGCTCGATTGAACGGATGCGTCCTTCTAAATCGTCCCAGTCCGGCGTGTAGTCGGGGTGGTCGGGGCCGTGTACATTGTTGTGACGAGCGAGCGCGCGGTTGGCGACAGAACCGGGGTCGTCGCGTTGCTGATCCAGACCGGTCAGCTGCTGGCGGCGCAATTCGGCAAGCTGGGACTCCGGGAAGGCCGGGTTCTTGAGCACGTCGGCGACCAGATCCAGCAGCGGTTGCAGGTGTTCGCGGCGGGTCTGGATGCTGGTAGAGACCAGCCGATTGCCGCTTATGGTGACGCTGGACTGCAGTTCGTCGATGCGATCGCGAATTTCCTGGCGGCTCAATGTGTCGCTGCCGCGCATCAGCATGGCCGAGGTGGTGTTGGGAATGTTGCCGAGACCACTCAGGCTTTCCGGGTTGCCGATACGCATGGCGATCTGGCCATGGATGCGATTGCCGCGGGTGGCCTTGGGCAATAGCGCGACTTTGGCGCCGTTGGCCAGCTCGAATTCGACCAGTCGCGCCTGGATGTTTTCCGGGGTGGGGTCGAAGGCTTCGCCGGCAGCCCGGTCGTCGCGGCCGGTGAAGGCGGCGAGCAGCTCGTCCAGGTCCGGTGCCTCCGGGATTTCCGCACGCTCGGGCGAACTGTCCGGTATGAAGCGACCGATCGTGCGGTTGTCGCGGCGCAGGTAGCGCTCAGCGACGCGCAGCACGTCTTCCGGCGTTACTGCCTCAATGCGGTCGCGGTGCAGAAACATCAGGCGCCAGTCGCCGGCGGCGGCCCACTCGCTGAGCTGGATGCCGACCTGGTTGGAGTCGTTGAGCATCCGCTCGAACCCATTGGCAAGGGCATTGATGGAGCGTCTCACCGCTGCCTCGTCGGCTGGCTCCTCGATCAGTGAGCCGATCGCAGCCAGCAGTTCGGTTCGGACCTCGTCGAGGTCGACATCAGCGGGTGACTGGGCGAAGGTCAAAAGAATGCCCGGCTCGGGCAGCGACATGGCGAATGCCGCGACCTGGCTGGCCAGCTCGGTTTCGACCAGTCGGCTGTGCAGTCGGCCGGAAGGCATGTCGCCGAGCAAGTGGGCCAGCACGGTGATCGCGGCGAAATCCTCGTGGGCTGCAGCCGGTATGTGGTAGGCGGCCAGGACGGCCTGGACGTTGCCGGAACGACGCACCGTCACCGCGCGCTCCCCATCCTGGACGGGTTCGCGGGTATAGGTGGGCCACAGAATCATGTCGCCGCTGCGCTCGGGCGCGGGAATGGCGCCGAAGTGCTCGTCGATCAGTTCAAGCGCACGATCGCTGTCGAAGTTGCCCGACAGGATCAGGATGGCGTTATCCGGCTGGTAATACTTTCGATAAAAGGCCTGCAGGCGCTCGATTGGCACGTTTTCGATATCCGAGCGCGCACCGATGGTGGAGCGGCCGTAGCCGTGCCACAGGTATGCAGTCGCCATGACCCGCTGCAGCAGCACGCCGATCGGATTGTTCTCGCCGATCTCGAACTCGTTGCGCACCACGGTCATCTCCGAGGCCAGGTCGTCTTCGTCGATCAGCGAATTGACCATGCGATCGGCTTCCATGCGGATCGCCCATTCCAGGTTTTCCTCGCCCGAGGGCAGGGTCTGGAAGTAGTTGGTGCGCTCATACCAGGTCGTGCCGTTGGCCACGCCGCCGCGCTCGGAAATCTCTGCCTTGATGTCCTGGTGGTCAGGGGTGCCGTAGAACAGCATGTGCTCAAGCAAGTGAGCCATGCCGGTCTCGCCGTAACTCTCGTGCTTGGAGCCGACGAAGTAGGTGATGTTGATCGTCGCCGTCGGTCGACTCTCGTCCGGCATCAGCAGCACGCGCAGGCCGTTGTCCAGGCGGTACTCGCTGATTCCTTCAACCGTGGTGACATACCCGATGCGCTCACCGGCGGTAGCCGTCAGGCTCCCGAGAACCAGCGCGAGCAAGGTAAGAATAGCGGTGGCCGATGCCTTCATGCAGCCTCTCCTTGGTAATTGAATGAGTTGGAAGCGATCAGGCAGTTGCTTGCCCCCGCAATGCTCTGCCCAGCGCCAATCATGCCCTAAACGAGCACCGATTGCCCATGCGAAAAGTCATGGTCAGCCGCCGGCGTGGTCGCCCCAGAGTTGCTCGAGGCGCTGGTCGCGGCCGCAGCGCCAGCGATAGTAGCGGTATCTGACCGGGTTGTTCAGGTAGTATCCCTGGTGGTAATCCTCGGCCGGGTAGAAGGCCTCGAAAGGCAGGATGCGGGTATCGACTGGCCCCTGCTCCGGGCCTGTGGCCGAGATTAACTCAAGCGATTCTTGGGCCAGGCGCGCCTGCTCTTCATCGTGGAAGAAGATCGCCGAGCGATAGATTTCACCGCGATCGCAGAACTGGCCATCGGCCTGGTAGGGGTCGATGTTGCGCCAGAACACCTCCAGCAGGCGCTGGTAATCGATCACGGCCGGATCAAAAATCACCTGGACTACTTCCAGGTGCCCGGTGCCACCGCGGACGACCTGCTCATAGCTGGGGTTCACGACGTGCCCGCCGCTGAACCCCGAAATGGTCTCGATGACACCTTCAAGCCGGTCATACGGCGGCTCCATGCACCAGAAACAGCCACCGGCAAAGGTGGCCCTGGCCTGCGTCGTTTCGGCGTCGGCCAGGACAGGTGCCGAAGTGGCCATGGCCAGCACGATGAGCAGGCCAAGTCGGGCGGTGATGGTTTTCATCGGTCTGCCCCCATGCGCAAGGCTGGTAATGGCTGGCCGGCTGGAACGAAGTTCAGGGCCACACCGTTGTTGCACCAGCGCTGGCCGGTCGGCTCAGGGCCGTCATCGAAAACGTGGCCCTGGTGGCCGCCGCAGCGGGCGCAGTGGTATTCGGTGCGCGGGAT
>SLQY01000057.1 GCA_007131235.1 Wenzhouxiangella sp. | reverse complement strand
CTCCCTTGCCCCGCTTGTTGTCGCAACGGGTCGAGCGTCGGGTGTCAGACTGACCGGGCGGGTTAGCAATCCGGGCAATATCGGGCCATAATCACGGCATGGCCCAGGCACGGATGGAGCAGGGTTGGGTACCTTGGTCAGGTGGTTCCGTCGCAGAGTGGGTGGTGGAGACAGTGGCCAACCGGGCGGAGTCAGGGAGTGTATTCATGGTTGAAGGCAAGGAAAAGGAAGCTGTCGAAACCTTACCCATGGCGGCGCCGTGTCGCAGTATCCGGCCCGACGCGCCGTTGCGCTGGCTGAAGCTGGGCTGGTCCGATCTCAGGGCTGCGCCGGCGACCAGTCTGGGTTTTGGTGTACTGACGGTCTTGATCAGCTATCTGATCAGCCTGGCTACCTGGACCTGGGGCAACCTGGGCCTTTACCTCGGGCTGGTATCGGGTTTCGTCTTTGTGGGGCCCTGGCTGGCGATGATCTGGTACGCGATCAGTCGGCGCCTGGAAGCCGGGTTGCCGGTGACCCTGGCGGCCAGCCTGAGGGATGCCGGCCAGGCCATACGGGGTGCGGTGTTTTTCGCCGTGATCCTAATCGTGGTCCTGCTGGTCTGGGCGCGGGCGGCCAATACCATGTACATATTCTTTCCCGAAGTGCACGACCCCTCATGGCGTGAGTTGACGCTGTTCCTGGCTGCAGGCAGCGCTGTCGGTGCCCTGTTCAGTGCCGTAGTTTTTGCTGCCAGCGCATTCTCCCTGCCCATGTTGCTGGATCGACAGTCCGATGCCGTTACCGCCGTGGTGACCAGTATCAATGCCGTGCTGCGCAACAAACTGACCGTGCTGGTCTGGGCTGTGATTATCGTTGCCTGTGTGGTTGCCTCGGCATTGACAGCGTGGCTCGGCTTCGTCGTGTTGATGCCGCTGCTTGGCCATGCGACCTGGCACGCTTACCGCGACACCATTGACGCCAGTCTGTGGCCCCTCAGCGAGCCGGCCTCCGCATGAGGATGCAGAACCGGTCGCGGCGTGTTTCATCGAATCTGCCGGAGGGTAGGCCATGAATCGCAAGCTCGTGTTGCTGGGCGTTCTGCTCGCCATAGCCTGGTACCTTTGGTCTGGCCCGATTTCCGCGCCGCTGGCTGACGATCTTGGCCGGGTCGTTGACGCGCCGCTGAGTTTCGACCCCGCGGTATCCATCGAGGAGGCTCCGTTGCAGAACAACCTGTCGCCGCGCCCGGTCATCCAGATCGATGATTACCAATTCACCCTGATGGCCGAGTTTCAGTTAGAGGCGCGGGTGTTGGGTCGCAAGGACTACCGGCGCGACGGCGCAGCCCGACTGTCGCCGATTGACCTGGCGCTGGGTTGGGGTGCGATGGCAAGACCGGAAATCATCGACCAGTTCGACATTCGCCAGCGTGGACGCTTCTACTTCTGGCGCACCGATGTATTTCCCATCCCGCGCCAGGAAATCATTGCCAGCAGCGCCAATATGCACATGATCCCCGCCAACCCAGAGGCCTTTCATGCCCTGCGGCAGGTGCGCTCCGGTGATTCGGTTCGACTACGGGGTTACCTGGTCAACGTCGACCGGGAAGACGGCTGGCGCTGGCGTACCTCCATGACCCGAACCGACAGCGGCGATGGTGCGTGTGAGATCGTGCTGGTGACGCTCGCCCAGGTCATGGGCTTGTGATGGATCTTGCCGGCGCTTCGACGTCGGTGGTGATCATTTCGAGTCGAGTAGCTTGAGCATGTCCGGTGCCGACTGCTCTGCGCACCAGTGCCAGGTTTTGCACCAGGTATCCATTCCATTGGCTAGCAGGGCCGCCTGGCTTCGAATGGCCCTGGCGGTCTGCTCCACACGATCGGGAGTCCAGTCGTCCAGGCTGGTATGGCGACTCAGGAGCGTCTCGAAGTCTGAACGCATCCAGTCTGGCGGATCGATCGCCTGCATGGATTCTGCAATCATCCCGGCCATCTGGAGCCGGTACTGGACGATATGACGGCGCAGATCGATCCCCAGTGCATCCGGCGTCATTGCCGCGAGGTTAGCCATGGATGCAGCCAGAAAGCGGCTACGAGCAAGGGGATCGGCCGCCAGTTCGGTTTCGGCCAGGGACTGGATCTTTTCGGACAGGTAGGTCGCCGGATTGATCGTGATCCCCTTGGCCAGATCGGAATCAGACCAGCCGCGCACCTGGTCAAGACGATGACCCAGCATCCAGGGCAGGCTGGCGAGCAGGGCGCCGGGATGGAGAAAGCGAGTGGCCGCGGCGAAAACCATGTCCTCACCTCGTCCCCTGGCGGTTGTTGGCAGCAGCAGCTCGCGGTTGTCGATGCCGGTCACGGTAGTGGTCATGAGGGCCTGTAGCGACCCGATCTGGAGATGCGGGGTACAACGTGCCATGCGTCGGCTGTAAGCGAGCTGGCGGTAGCGTTCAGGGCTGGCAAGCAGCGCCTTGAAGTCGCCGGCCGGCAGCACGTAAAGCCAGGCCATGCTGCCGGTGCCCACATCGCCCAGGGTGCCATTGGCGGTCAGCTTTACCCGTGGGCTCTGAGACAGTTCATGCAACATCTGCGGAGAGACATCGGCCAGGAATTCGTCGGCCGTGAAGCCGGGAAGGTCATTGAGATCGGCAGGGTGGCGCCCCAGGATTTCCGCGTGGGACTGGAGCGGATCGATGCTCAGCATCGGGAAGGCTTCGGTCTCGCACTGATCAGGGTCGGGAAACAGCGATCGAAATGCGTGGTGCTCGCGCAGGCGAACTGACGGGGCATCTTCACCGATTGCATGTACACCAAGATCGGCATCGTCGTCGATCAAGAGAAACCGGCGGCCAGCATTCAACAGCAATGCCAGGTTGAGACTGGCACCGTAGCTGGGCATGGTGTCGCTCGGGTCGCCTTCGATGATGCCGGCCAGCTCGTCCGCGCGGCAGCCGGCAGCGCGCGCGACATGTTCAGTGACTGCCTGGCGATCAGCGCGGGTGACATGAAAAAGCGCTCGCACCGTGCCGGGACGGCTGCGCTCAATGATGGCGGCGTTCGCCCCGATCTTTTTTGAATCACGGGAGTCGTCGAGCACAATCACCTTGTCAATGCTCTGGCTGCCAGCGCGCAGCTCAAGTTGGGTCAGCAGATTGGTGAGTTGTTCGGGGCGCTCGCAGGTGCGGATGCACAGCGTGTCTATCGACTCTGCGGTTGGTCTCTGGCCCAAGTTGGACCGGTTGATTCGATTGACTACCGTGGCCTGGTTGATCAACAGGCCCTGTTCGACCAGACGCGCCAGGCCCTGGCGCACGGCACCGGCCTGGCTTGCCGGCAGTGACCAGCTCTTGATCGCTTCCTGGCAGTGCTGGTCGAGCGT
>SLQY01000136.1 GCA_007131235.1 Wenzhouxiangella sp. | reverse complement strand
CAGCCCATGACTCGGGGCTCTGGCGGGGTGCTAAGCCTTTCCAGATTGCGGACTTTCACCGCTTGATCTACCGCCGGCTTTGGCCGGCCCCTGGAACCGCGGTCTCAGCGCGCCACCGCGACGTGATGGCGGGCGATTTCGTCCTCATCCAGGCGCAGGAAGCGAGCGGCATTGTTG
Source organism: Wenzhouxiangella sp. (assembly GCA_007131235.1). Taxonomy (GTDB): domain Bacteria; phylum Pseudomonadota; class Gammaproteobacteria; order Xanthomonadales; family Wenzhouxiangellaceae; genus Wenzhouxiangella. The sequence continues at coordinate 3,192 of SLQY01000136.1, read as the reverse complement.
TAGAGGATGTCGCGCTTCTGGCTATCGCTCAGGAACGTCGCGTCCTCGATCGAACGCAGGGCAAACTCGATCAGGGCCGGCCAGTACATTTGGTCAGAGCCGAACATCACGCGATTGCCGAAGCCCGCTTCCACCAGCGCTTCCAGGTAGCGATGGAAGTGCGCCCGCGGCACGCCGAAAGCAATGGCGCCGACGTCTACGTAGACCTGCGGGTGCCCGTGCATCAGGGTCAGCAGATCATCGAGCATCGGATAGCCGGCGTGCATCAGGTACAGGCGCAGGCTCGGATGCCGGCGCAGCACGCTATCCAGGGTCAGCGCGCTGGTAAGGTCGAGCCGGTAGTTCGGACTGTCGATATACATCGCCCCCGGCGGCCCGACTCCGACATGCAGGGCAACCGGCAAATCCAGCTCTTCGGCCAGGGCCCAGTAAGGCACCAGACGCTCGTCGTCGGGCGCGATACCCTCGTACTGGGTCAGCACTTCCCCCATGATCTGGATCCGACCTTCGGCATGCCAGGCTCGGATTTCCTCGACCGTGGCCGTCGGTCCAAAGCTACCCAGTCCGAACATTACCGCCGGGATGATGCGCTCGGGAGCCTGCTCACGCCACACATCGACCACGGGCACCGGGCCGCTGGTCACGGCGAAGATGTTGCGTCGTTCCAGCACCTCCAGCGAGACTCGCATTAATTCTTCCGCAGCCGGCGCCGCGCTGGCCTGACCTGAGGGGCAGTCGGCCGGAGCCACATGCGCCATCATTTGCGGCGCGTAGGGCCCGCGCTGATCCCAGATCGGCATCACGCTCACCGGCACACAAGCTGTCGGCCCGCCGCCCGGCTGGGTGACCGCAAAGGCGTGCAGGTGCATGTCGATGATCGGCAAGGGCCGCTCGTCCGCGGCGGCGAGGCTGGCGGTCAGCAGGACAGTCAGAAGCAAAGGCAGGCAGCGCATGGGCGTTTCCATTATTCGGGGATGTGCATGAGGAAACGGAAACCAGACCACTCAGAGCTCACGGTTGCCCGACATCACGACATCGCTGCGAATCCAGCATGCATCAGCGGCAGAAAGATGACTGTCCCGAACTTTGGCCGGATCAAAAGCGATAGCTTGCCCTGACGTAGATGTCTTCGTTCTGGCGGCGACGTTTGGCGTCGATCAGGGGATCAATTTCGCGCCGCCAGCGGTAACGCAACTCCACCACCGTGTCGTGTCGAGCTTGCCAGAGGTAGCGAACCTCGGCCAGCCGATCGTTTTCACGGTAGTCGTTCGAGACCAACCAGCCGGGCTGAACCTGCCCGTACACCGCACCGAAACTGTGACCAGGCTGCCAATCGAAAAGATTCAGGCTGGCTTGCCAGGCGTTTCCGCCCACCGAGCCGGGTCCGGGCAGGCCCCGGGTTTCGCGCGATGGGGTATTGAAGGCATGGGCCAGCTCGCCGGCGGCAACCAGTCGCATCCCCGAGTCGCCCAACGGCCAGGCGGCCGCCAGCTTGGCGCTGACGCCGACGTAGTCGTCGCGGTCATTGTCTTTCAGGCCGGCTTTTGCCAGCGCGTCGGGAATCCACACCAGCGAGAGCATACGGGTGGTAACCGGCCCCCACGGCTGGCGCGCCTCGATGCCGGCGAACAGGCTGGAGCGAAACCGGGTCTCGCCGAAATCCAGCGGCGCGCGGAAGGTGTTGCCACTGCCGTTGCGGCTGTTGAGCTGGCCGATCAGATGCAGTCCCCAGCCCTCGTTCAGCGGCGTATGCAGGTACAGTCCGTCGGTCCAGCCGAGGTTGAAATTCGAGGCGTCGTTGCGGATCAGGCTCTTGCCCGGCACGATTGGCAAGCTGAACGAGGTCGCAAACCGGCCCAGGCGCAGGGTGGTTCCGCTGGCCTGATGCCGATAGCGCAGGTTGAACACGTCGACGGTGCCGTCGCCGGCATTGACCCCGGTGCGGTTGGGCCGATAACGACGCAAGTAGAAATCGACACCGTCCTGGTCGCTGGCGAAACTACCGGCCACGCCAACGTTCAGCTGCCAGGCCTTGGCGGCGTCACTGGCAACCCGGAATCTAAGGCGCATCCGGGCCCGGTCGTCGCTGTCGCTACTACCGTCGCGCTGATCGTTCCAATCGGCCAGGTAGCCCACCCGGACATCGCCGCCGAAACGCCAGTCGGCATCTGCATAGGTCAGCGTTGGCCATGGCAGAACCAGCAGCATAGCCAGTGCGCTGAGCGCGCGGATTGAAGTGCGTGGCATCTGTCACCTTCCCCTACTTAGGACCACCCATCACCACAGACTCAGACATGACCTCGGTCGAAAGAAATTCAATCGGTGAGATATCAACGAGTAATTCGTAGTGACGCACGGTGTTGTATTCGACTAGCCAGTGCTACAACTCTTGCCAGACCTGGCTCAGACTCAGGAACCTCTGGGGAGCCGCTGACAAGCCTGAGAGTATTGGGTTTCGGGGTGGTGCCGGCTGAGAGATTCGAACTCCCGACCCTCTGATTACAAATCAGATGCTCTACCAACTGAGCTAAGCCGGCCCAAAAGACAATACGGAATTATCGCAATTTCTGTGCTGTATTCCAATCGAGAGGTGTTTCGGCTTCAAGGAGTAGCCCGAAAGCAGCCGTGATTGCTGACGTCAGCCGCTTTGCCAACGGAGCGATGGCTGCGCCTTCCGCGCAGGAATAATCTCAAACGGCTCAGATTGTATTCCAAACCGACCTTTGACGGGTAGCGCAAATCGGGATAGGGGCGCGGCTGTGGTGGCAACGGTCGACAGGGTCGGAATCGTTGGCTTCTCTGGACTGAATCCCGAATGCATTTTTTACAAACATGTATACTTGCCGCATATTTATCTGAGCCATGTCATGACCACGCTGGATTTGCGCCACCACACCTGGCCGCGCCAACGCGCCATACCGCTTCGGGCCAAGGCGGTCGCTGTCGCCTTGATCTGGCCCAGTTGGCTGACGCAGTGGCTGCTGCGGAGCGCTACTGCCCTGCTGCTGAGGTTGCGACTTGGCTTTGTTCTCCTGCTCACCCTCATGCCAAGCCGCCCATCACCACGGCCTGCAATACATCGGCCAGCAGCGACATGATCCTCGGACCCGGCGCCGCACTCTGGGGCGCGCCTTTTCGGCCCTTTTTCATCGCCACAGCAGCCTACGCCATCATCGCGCTGCTTGGCTGGCT
>SLQY01000283.1 GCA_007131235.1 Wenzhouxiangella sp. | reverse complement strand
GCCTGGTGCCTGCTGCCTGCTACCGCAACGCCTGGGGACCACAGCATCGGTGGCACGATCAGCGGGCTGCAGGGGCCTGGCCTGGTGTTACAGAACAACGGGGGCGACGATTTGACCATCAACGACAACGGCAGCTTTGCCTTCGCAAGCGACCTGGCGACCGGTGAGAGCTATGCGGTCACCATCTTCAGTCAGCCGGACGATTCGCAGGAAGTCTGCGAAATCAGCAATGGCAGCGGTACGGTTGGAACTGTCGACGTCGATGATGTCCTGGTCAGTTGCTACACCCTGCCCCCGGTCATCTTCCATGACCGCTTCGAAACCGGGGAGGAACAATAAGGACACCGGATCACAATCGCCGTGGCAGTTTTTCCGGTCGGAACCCGTAATGAATTGACGGGTGCTCTTCAGCGCCAATCTGACCGGACAAAAGGGATATGTCATGACAAGAGGATTCATTGCAGCGTTGGCTGCGACAGCCATGCTGACCGCCTGTGCCAGCGGCAACCAGGCCGAGCATGAAATTGCCGGCCTGGTCCAGGCTGACTTCAGCGAAAACATGGGTATCAACATCAGCGATACCGAGTCGCGCTGCGTGGCCAGCGTGCTGATCGAGGCGCTGGGCGAACTACGAGCTCTGGGTGCGGCACGCGAGGATGGCGCCATCCTCGAGGCCATGACCACTGATGAAGCCGGGCGAATCCTTCAGGGCATAGGCGACTGCAACATCGCCGCCTTCGGGGGCTAAGCCGGAACGGAAAGCCACCGGCCCTGTGCGGCCGGTGGCGATGGTTTCAGCGGCTCAGCCTGGCGGCGGCCGAGCCTTGTCGCGCAGCTGGTTGAAATAATCCAGCTTCTCGCGCGCCATCACGCCGCCGAGTAGCAGCAGGGCGATCAGGTTGGGTGCGGCCATCAGGCCATTGAAGGTATCGGCCACGTCCCAGACCAGTTCCAGCGCACCAACCGCGCCGAGGAACACGAATACCAGGAACAGCAGTCGATACGGCAATACCACGCCCCGGCCGAACAGGTATTCCCAGCTCTTTTCGCCGTAGAAATTCCAGGTCAGCATCGTGGTGTAGGCAAAGAATACGATCGCAATCAGCACGATATAGCCGCCTAGACCCGGCAGGCCCTGGGAGAAGGCCGTGCTGGTCAGAACCGCTCCGGTGATGACCTGGCCTTGTTCGTCGACCGAACCCAGAACACCGGTGACCAGGATGACCAGCGCAGTCATCGTGCAGACCACCAGGGTATCGATGAATACCTCCCACACCCCCCAGAAACCCTGGCGAAAGGGCTGGTTGCGAGCCTGGGCATGGACGATAGAGGCCGAACCCAGGCCAGCCTCGTTGGAAAAGATGCCGCGGGCGATACCGAAGCGAATGGCCATGGCCACCGAGGCACCGGCAAAACCACCCACCGCGGCCGAGCCCTGGAACGCATGCTGCACGATCATGCCCAGTGCGGCAGGAATCTCGGTGATGTGGATGGCCAGGATGCCGAGCGAGCCGGCCAGGTAGGCCACGGCCATGATCGGCACGATTTTCTCGGCAGTCACTGCAATTCGACTGATCCCGCCCAGCGTCACGGCACCGACCAGTGCGACCAGCACCAGGCCAGTCGCCCAGGTCGGGACACCGAAGCCAGTGGCCACGGACTGGGCCAGGGTATTGGACTGCACCATGTTGCCAATGCCAAACGCGGCCAGGCCGGCCAGAAACGCGTACAGCACGGCCAACCACTTCCACTGCTCGCCCAGGCCTTTTTCGATGTAGTAGAACACTCCGCCCGAGACGTGACCATCGGCGTCGACGTGGCGGTACTTCAGACCCAGCGTTGCCTCGGCCATCTTGGTCGCCATGCCGACCAGCGCGACCACCCACATCCAGAATATGGCGCCGGGTCCGCCCAGCACGATGGCCGTCGCCACGCCGGCGATATTGCCCACCCCGATAGTTGCCGCCATCGCCGAGGTCACGGCCTGGAACGGCGTAATGGCACCGGCTTCATCGCGGCCAGAAGGCCGGAACATGCGCCCGAAGCTGTGCTTCCAGGCATGGCCCAGGTTGAGAAACTGGAAAAACCCGAGACGCACTGTCAGGTAAACGCCAGTGCCCACCAGCAGGATCATGAACGGCGGTCCCCAGACGATGCCGTTGAGCCAGCTGTTGGCCGCGGTGATGATGTCAAGCATGGCAATTCCCTCTTTCGTTGTGGTCGATAGACTAGCGGAAAACTCACTGCAATGGAGACTTCCAGCACCACAGCCTGTGCTAGTGGGCCATGCGGCTAATTAGGTAGCGCTCAGAGTCACTGTGCTGGCGCGAATCAAGACGTGTTCCGCTCGCTCGAATTGGCTACGGCCAGTCCTGCGCTCGCGCGCCTTACCCACAACGCTTGTGCAATGGCTGAGCGTTACCTAATTAGCTGCATGGCCCACTAACCACCTATAATGGCCGGCAAGTTGGGGGGGAATCTTGGCCCAACCGGAATCAATAGCCCATGTTTTTGAGAGTTTTCGCCACCGCCCTGCTGTTGAGCGGGGCCACTGTTCGCGCCGATATCCCGGACGACGTCGCCCTCGAACCCGCTTTCGGCGGAACATTTTTCTCCTTCCCGGTGGGCGTCCGCCACGCCGGCGATGACTCAGGACGCAAGTTCGTCATCGAGCGCGGCGGACGAATCCGGGTGGTCGAAGCCAACGGCACCGTGCTGGCCACACCGTTTCTGAATATCGCTTCCCAGGTCGACACCACCTTCGAAGGTGGCTTTCTGGGCATTGCTTTCCATCCCGACTATGCCAGCAACGGCCGGCTGTACGTCAAGTACACCTTCGACGGCAATGCCGGTGCGGCCACTCACCTGGTCACCCGCATCTCCCGCTTCACCAGCTCGGATCCAGCGGCCAACACCATGCCGCCGGGCTCAGAGCAAGTGCTGCTGGAAATTCCGCAGGATTTCAACAACCATAACGGTGGTGACCTGCATTTCGGGCCGGACGGCTACCTGTGGATTGGCATGGGCGATGGCGGAGACGGCAATGACCCCTGCAATCGCAGCCAGACCCTGGACCCCGACCAGTTGAGCAACTGCGGCAATCACTCGACCACGGCCGCCAAGGCACTGCTGGGCAAGATGCTGCGTATCGACGTTGATGGGAGCACAGAGGGCGGCGACAACAATCTGTGCGCGGCAGCCGGCGATGGCTCCGCAGCCTACGCCGTCCCTGCCAGCAACCCCTTCAACGGGCAAGCGAATCGCTGCGGCGAAGTCTGGTCCTATGGCCTGCGCAACCCGTTCCGCTTCAGTTTCGATCGTGACACTGGCGATCTCTGGATGGGCGATGTTGGCCAGAACACCTGGGAGGAAATCAATT
>SLQY01000279.1 GCA_007131235.1 Wenzhouxiangella sp. | reverse complement strand
GGAGGCCTTCATCGTGCTTTCCGGGTCTTTCTTGTACCGATCGGCCAGTTCAGGATCACTGCCGATATTCTTGAGTAGCTTTACCAGTGCTGACATCAGAGTCTCCCTCAATCGTTTCCACAAGACTGGCCATCGGCTCTTTTCAGGCCTTGTATCAAGCTTACCACCTACCGCGGCCGGGCCCTCAATATCTTGATCCGTGAGGATGGCGGGGGCACCAGTTGACCCGGCAGATCAATCGTATTCCCAGCCCCAGGGTGCCGGAGGTGGGTCAACGGGCTCGGTCAGGTCGAACTCGACATGATAGTAGCGCTCGGTGGCCTGGCGGCGCACGTAGTAGATGAACTTGTCGCCGGGATGAACTTCCATCAACCAGACATTGGGATAGTTGTCGGGCAGGCTGTCCAGGGTCTGGTCATCGGCCGGAAAAATCTGCGCATTGGCGCTACCCCGGTTGGGCGACAGGCCCCCATACAAGGTCACTGCTTCCGAGCTGCCGTCCGGATTGCGATGGTCGTGGCGCAGCTCGATGCGATCGCCGACGCGGGTCAGCACCCAGGTGCGCGACCGGTTGTCACCCACGACGAAGGGAATTCGAATCCGTTCCTCGCTGCATTCCCGGACATGCATCAGCAGTCGATCGCCTGCCATGTGCCCTTCCGGCGAGGCCAGCAAGCGGCCCTCAAAGGCCATTCCGCACAGCCCATCCAGCTTGGACCAGAACGCGTCGACGGTTTCAGCGCTGACCGAACCGGCCACCATCAGCGCGGCGATAAGGGAAATCGGTTTGTTCATTGGGGTTTGCTCTTTTGTGTATTTGCTATCCACGCAGTTCGGCGTGGCGATGTTGCCAGTAGCTGACTGTTTCATCGTGACCCTGTTCAGGACCCAGTTCATGCAGGTGCTGGTACAGGCGAACCACGGCAGCGACGGCCAGCGACTGATGATACTGCGCAGGCGTCGGCAACTCTGCCTCCAGCAAGTCGCGGAATTCATCGACCCGTTGCACAGCCGTTTCGAAGTCCGCCTGGATTCGCAACAGATCGAAATACTGCTCCAGCGTGCCCAGTGTCGGCACGGACTCCCGACCATCGATGGCCAAGCTGGCTTCCAGCACCGCTTCAATCAGATCGCGACCTTCTTCATCGTTGCCGGCGCGGACGAGATTGACGGCATGCCTGCTGGCAACGGCCCGGGTGCGATAGTTGTCGGGACCGAGCAGGTCGGACATGACGGTGTAAGCAGAGCTGGTCAGCGCCAGTGCCTCATCGTATTGCCCGACTCCGACCAACGCCGTCGCCAGCGTTTGCGCAGCATACTGGGTATCACCATGGGCCTGGCCGAGCACGGCCAGTCGGCGCTGGTAAACCTCCCGGGTCAGCGGTAACGCCTGTTCGACTTGCCCCGCCTGCAGGTACATCGAAGCGAGGTTCCACATGTACAGCAGCGTTGCCGGATGATCCCTTCCCCGGGTTTCCACCGATATGCCAATGGAGCGCTGCATCAACTCGGCTGCTCCGCTCACGTCGCCGCTGAAGTAGCGGGCAATGGCCATGGCATTCATCGAGGCCAGGGTGTCGGGATGTTGTTCTCCAAGCACTTCCAGCCGACCGGCCAGGACGTCTTCGAACATGGCCAATGCCTCTTCGCCGCGTTCGGTGCCGAACAGGCCGACGGCGAGGTTGTGGCGGGTGGACAGCGTGCGGGGATGCTTCTCGCCTTCGATCTGACGCCAGCCAGCCAGCGCTTCACTCAGAAGCGCGTAGGCCTGCTCGCGCTCCCCACCCAGGGTAATGAGCGTATTGGCCAGGGCGTCAGCCTGCTTCAGCGTTTCTCGATGCAGCGAGCCCAACGCCTCGCGGCTGCTGGCCAGCAGGACTTCGCCAAGTTCGCGGGCCTCCTGCAGTTGATCGCTTTCGCGCAATGCCACGCTATAGCGTCGACCGGAAGCCAGCGTGTCCGGGTGCTCGGCCCCGAGCAAGGCGTCACGGGCCTGCCAGGCTTGGAGAAAATGAGCGGCGGCCTGGTCGTGAGCCCCCCAGCGCAGGTAGACCTCGGCCAGGCTGTGTCTGAGCGCGGCATGGCTGATCGGGCTGTCGGTCAACTCGCGGTCCATGCGCTGCTCGGCCGGCAGCAGGACGCTTTCAACCAGGCGAGTGCGCAGAGCATCCACCGGACTGGCCTGGTCGATGATCCGATTGAGAACGATCAAGTCTGCGTCTGCCTGCTCGCCCGTTCCTGCTGCCTGGCGCAGGCCAAGCAACAAGCCTTCGGTGATTTCATCAGGTGCCATGTCGGCCAGCAGGCCCTGTTGCAGCTCGGTGACGGTCTGCGCCGTGGCGGCGGCCTGCTCGGCCCGCTCGCGATCTGCCGAAGCCTGGACCCATAGGGCGCTGATCACAACCAGACTGGTCAGCACCATCAATGTCACCAGTGCGGCCGCGCCGACCAGACCGCTGTGCCGACGACAGAACTTGACCAGGCGTTGCGGACGACCGGCCGGCAGCGCCAGCAGCGGTTCGTTGCGTTGGTAACGAGCAATATCATCGGCCAGGTCGACAACCGATCGATAACGTTGCTCGGGGTCGGTCGCGGTGGCAAAGGCGACGATGGCGGACAGCTCATATGGCCGCGCGGCCCCCGTTTCGGCAATTGCCGCGTCCCGCTCCCCGCTATCGCCTGGCAGCCGAGCACCGGTCAGCAGCGCGAACAACAGGGCCCCCAGCGACCAGATATCGCTACGGGTGCTGATAGTGTCGCCGTCGAGCTGCTCAGGCGCAGCATAGGCTGGCGTCAGTGCCGCCAGGGCGCGGTCCCGCTGCTGCTCGTCGGCCAGCAGGCGGGACACACCAAAGTCCATCAAGCGAACCGCCCCGGAAGCTTCGACCCGGACATTGTCGGGCTTGATGTCGCCGTGCACGACCAGGCGCTGATGAGCGTGATGGACGGCTTCGAGCAGACGTCGGAATACGGCGAGGCGATCATTGAGGGTTGGCGACTGGTGCTCCAGCCACTGCTGCAGGTCCTCGCCTTCGATCCACTCCATGACCAGGAACGGGCCGGCCTCGTCGTCCAGGCCGGCATCCATCAGGCGGGTGATGGCCGGGTGCTGCAGGCGCGCAAGCAGGCGGGACTCGCGCTTGAGCTGATCGGCAAGACCCTCCTGACGACGGCGGATCAGCTTGATGGCCACGTCCATCTCAAAGGCGCCGTCGGCACGCACGCCGCGATAAACGGCACCCATGCCTCCTTCGCCAATGCGCTCGGTAACCCGCCACGGCCCCAGGCAAGTGCCCGGTTCGAGGTCATGCTCGGGCTCGGCATAGACGCCCGCCGCCTGGCTGGCGATGCGGGCCACCGGACCGTCGTCGAGCAAGGTCACCGT
>SLQY01000033.1 GCA_007131235.1 Wenzhouxiangella sp. | reverse complement strand
CCGCTACTGCGACAACCCATTGATCGTTCAGGGCCCTGGTGCCGGTCCCGAAGTCACCGCCGCCGGCGTTTTCGCCGACCTGCTGCGCGTCGCCAGCCACCTGGGCGCGCGTTTGTGATGGTCAGCCAGGCCACGGCCTTTGCCCCGGCCAGCGTGGGCAATGTCGGCGTGGGTTTCGATTTGCTGGGGCATGCCATCGACGGGCCCGGCGATACGGTCACCGCCCGTCGCGTTGAACAGCCTGGCGTGCGAATCACCGCGATCAACGGCCTGGTCAGGGATTTGCCACTGGACAGCGAACGCAATACCGCCGGGCGCGCCGTCATCGCCCTGCTTCAAGACCAGCAACCCGGCTTCGGCGTCGAGCTGGTGATCGACAAGGGCATTCCCTTGAGCTCCGGACTGGGCGGATCGGCGGCATCGGCGGTGGCCGCTTTGGTGGCGACCAATGCCCTGCTGCCCGAACCGCTGACGCATGAAGCCCTCTATCCTTTTGCCCTGGCCGGAGAAGCCATCGCCAGCGGTGCCGTCCATGGCGACAATGTCGGCCCACAACTGCTTGGCGGCCTGGTGCTGGCCACGACCGAGCGCCTGGTCCGCATTCCAGTACCGGAGGCACTGCTGGCCGTGGTGGTTCATCCCGACTGGCAGGTGGAAACCCGGCGCGCCAGGGAAAGCCTGGTCGAGCCGTTCGACATCGCCACCATCGTTGGCCAGAACAGTCACCTGGCCCAGTTTCTGGCCGGTTGCTACAGCGGCGATATCGAACTGATCCAGGCCGGCCTGGTCGATGTGCTGGTCGAGCCGCGCCGGGCCCACCTGATTCCCGCCTTTGCCGAAGTCAAGCAGGCCGCGCTGGCTCATGGCGCGCTGGGCAGTTCGATTTCAGGCGCCGGCCCCAGTGTGTTTGGCTGGTTCAGAGATCCCGGCCAGGCCAGCCAGGCCGCTCACGCCATGCAGCAGGCCTTTGCCACGGCGGGCCTGGAGGCGCGAAGCTGGACCAGCCCGGTCAATGCACCAGGTGCCCGCCTGGTTGATGTGGACTGAACTACTGTTCTTCGTAACGATCCTGGAAGATCAGCTCACTGCCGACCACTTGCTGCACGATCGTGCCGTCGGCAGCCGAGACGTGCGTGGTCGAGTCTGAATAGCTGACCAGCAGCGTCCGCGGCCCGGTGCCCGAGTACAGGATTTCGCAGCTATAGAACACCGTCGCCCCGTCACCGGGCGGTGGCGTGGTCAGGTCGACGCAGTTCTCGCCGGTCGAGGCAACAACCGTCATCTGCCCATCCACCGGCAACGGAGCAATACTGCTCAAGCCAACCTCGTAGGTCACCAGGGTCCCGACCACCGCCGGGTTCATGCTCAGGCTGACCGACATATCGATATCCAGGCGGAACTCGATGGCCAGCTCACAGGCTGACGTCAGCGCAGCGACTGACCAGGTACCGTCACCGTTGTCGCTTGGCGAGCAAGTGTCACCACTGAAGCTGTGCACCGCCCAGCCCGGATCGGGCAACACCGTCCAGTTGACCGTGCTGCCGTGCTCGACGGTCTGGAAGCTCGGCGTCACAGTGCCGCTGCCCGACAGCGAGGTCACCTCGACCGGATAGGTGACCAGGTCGAACTGGGCGACGATGCTGGTTGCCTGCTCGAAATCGAAGCTGCATGGACCGGTTCCGCTGCAGGTACTGCCAGAAAAGCCGGCAAAAACGGAAAAAGGCCCGGGTGCAGCCAGCAGGGTCAGGCTCTGATCCCATTCCAGCGTCTGGGTGCAATCGCTGCTGCAAGCAAGCCCCAGCGGCTGCACATCGATCGACCCATCACCACTGCCGATCAATTCGATATTCAAGTCACCGGCCGGCAGATAGCGGGCAAATCCGCCCGCCGAGCCCGCGCCTGCGGTGGTAAAACTCCCGGCCACATTGATCCAGCCGTCGGAACCGACCAGGATGCTCCTCACGGTGTTGTCGACGCCGCTGCCCAGCGTGCCGAAACTTTCACCATCCCACCAGGCAACGCGGCTGGCCGGCAGCGCATCGCCCACGTTGACACTCTCAAACACCCCGCCCAGGTAGACACGCTGCCCCGCCATTGCAAACGCGTAACCGACGCTACTGGCCCCCTGCCCGGTCTCCGTAGCCATCGCCGCCCACTGACTTCCGTTCCAGACGGCGACCCGATGGGCCGTAATACCTGCACCGGAGTTCGCGAGACCAAACATGCCCCCGACGTAGAGCTGCCCATCCAGTTTTTCCAGCCCGAAAACAGTGTCATTGACGCCATTGCCGCCGCCGCTGCCCAGCGCCGACCAGCCATCGCCAGCACTCCAGCGCGCGACGCGATTGGCGGTGATGAAGCTACCAGAGCCGCCCGAACTGACGGCGGCGAAATCGCCGCCCGCGTAAACCGCATCCGAGCTGCTAGCCAGGGCATAAACAGCACCCGAGGTGCCAATTCCACCGTCTGCCGAGGCCAGAGCTGCCCAGCTGGTTCCGTTCCATCGCGCCACGTTGCGCACCGTCATCGGCTCACCGACGTTGGCAGAGAAGAAATCGCCGCCGACGATCAACTCATTGCCATGGCTTGCCAGGTCAAAAACCTGGCCACTGACGCCATTGCCAGTGGCCGTTGTCAGCGCCGACCAGGACTGGCTTACCGGGTCCCAACTTGCCAGACGGTTGGCAGGGATGGGCTCGGCCGAATTGGTTTGCAGAAAGAGGCCGCCAACGAACAGCGTGCCCTGGTGAAAAACCAAGGCATTGACGCTGCCATTCACACCGTTGCCACCGCTGCCTGCCAGCGCGTGCCAACTGTTGGTGTCAGGATCGTAGGCGGCAACTCCGGCGGCCGAGATGCTGCCGCATTCGCTGAATGCCCCGCCAACATAAATTCGTCCGTCTGGCCCTTCGGCAAGATCGTGGATTTGACCATTGCAGCCAGCCATGCTGGCATCCCAGCGAACGTCCGGATCAAAGGCCAGCAAGGACCCCCAACTCAGCAGTAGTAAAAAAACCCCGGCCGGGCGAAAACAGGCTTGGATCATTGGTCGCTCCCTTGAAGATGATTGAATCCGACCTCTCCCAAGGCCACAGTTACTAGTACCTGCATAAGTATTGCCTCATTCAGGGCTCCTGACGGATTCGCCTGCAAGGCAAAGTGGCGAAGGCATAGTTATTCTACGTCGAGCCACTTAACACGCGCTACGGTCTCCACCAGGGCGCTTCTTGCTGCGCAAACCGCACCCTGGTTGCGACCTGCGCTGCAGGCGGATTCGTCAGAAGCCCCCTTCGGGCTTGCCTCTCGGCGTCCGTGGACAGCGCAGGCGAGAGCGCAAGGGCGGCTTCGCGAAGCGAAAAAGCCCTGGAGCGGAGCCGTAGCGCGTGTTCTCGGCGCT
>SLQY01000118.1 GCA_007131235.1 Wenzhouxiangella sp. | reverse complement strand
ACCTGCCGGCAACCGGTGTGACCGTCCATATCCGACATTCCGGAGAAGACTTGGGCTGTCCGCAGTGCGGGACGAGCTGTCCAGGCTACGACACACGGGAGCGCAAGTGGCGGCACCTGGACACTTCCGAGATTCCGGGACAGGCACGCATCGGAAATTTCCTGCCCATGAGCGAGGCTTTTTCCGATGGGCATGACTGGGCTGGCTGGCCACAATGGGTTCATGACCTACCCACGCAGTCATATCGTTGCCGAAGGCGAGTCTGGCTCTTTCCACGTCGTTACCCGCTGCGTCCGGCGCGCCTTTTTGTGCGGACACGACCAAGTCACCAGACAGAACTACGAGCACCGTCGCCAGCATAGGCAATGAAGCAATTGCGGTTTCCGCGACTCGCGGAAGAAGCGAGCGCGGAATGCCGTCATGCGTGGATCGAGGCGCGCATCCTGGAGCTGGCTGATTGCTTCTGCGTATCGGTGTATGCGTATGCGGTAGCGCAGGCGAGAACGAAAGGGCGGTTTGCCGGAACGGCAAGAAGCCCTGGAGTGGAGCCGTCAGCGCGTGAACAACCATCACCATATCGTCTTGCACGTCGACCCCGGTGCCGTCCAGGATCTCTCCGACGAGGAAGTGGCCAAACGCTGGCTGACGGCTTTTCCGGGGCGACTCAATCACGACGACAGCCCCAGGTGGCTGAGTGGCTGACCGATGATTCCGGCCGGGAGCTTTGCCCAGGGCAGCCCGGCCAGCGAGCCGCAGAGTCAGGATCATGAACGTCCAATGCGAACGGTCAACGTTCCGGCCTTTGCCATTTGCCAGACGGCGGTGACTTTTGATGAGTGGGATTCCTGCGTGGCCGATGGCGGGTGCACAGTTAACCCCAGTGACCAGGATTGGGGCCGCGGCAACCGTCCGGTCATCAACGTAAGCTGGAATGACGCCCAGCAGTACGTCACCTGGCTGAGCACCAAGACTGGCCACAACTACCGATTGCCCTCTGAATCAGAGCGAGAATACGCCACCCGGGCCGGAACCACTGGTCGGTTCAACACTGGCGACTGCATCACCACAGACCAGGCCAATTTCCACGGAGGATTCCCTGCGACGGGTTGCCCAACCGGTATCCATCATCCACAGACTTTGCCGGTTGGCAGTTTTTCGCCCAATGGCTTTGGCCTGTACGATACCCACGGCAACGTGTGGGAATGGGTGCAGGACTGCTGGAATGAAAACTACATCGGTGCCCCCACCAATGGCGGTGCCTGGATGACGGGTGACTGCAGCGTTGCCGCGCTTCGCGGCGGCTCCTGGGGCACGATCGGGGCGGGTTTCTGGCTGCGCTCGGCCTCCCGCAGTGGGATCACCCGTGGCTTTCGCAGCGGCGGAGCCGGCTTCCGTGTGGCCAGATCCGTAGCGCCTTAACCTTGCACTTTAAAGCTTCCTGATTACGCATATGACTCAGCCATTCCTCCAGCTCCGGCGTGGGCCCCTCTGGCCGATAGCTGAAACACATGCGTAATCAGGTAGACTTATGTCTGACGTAACGCGTAAAAGTCTCTCGGATGCCGACTGTTCTCGTGTCATCGAAATGGCCTGGGAAGACCGCACGCCCTTTGAGGCCATAGAGGCGACGTATGGCCTGAACGAAAAGGCGGTGATCGAGCTGATGCGGCAATCCTTGAAACCGGGCAGTTTCCGGCTTTGGCGGCAGCGGGTATCCGGCCGCAAGACCAAGCACAGGGCACTGCGTTCGCCCGACGTCAGCCGTGGCTATTGCCCCACCCAATACAAACCGCGCTAAATCACCCCTGGTCGTCATGAATCGCGTCCACCCCAAGAAACTGCTGCACAGCAAATGGACGGCGGTGACGCCGGTCAACCGGGAAAAGCACTTCCTCATCACCGAAATCGAGTTCGATGAAGACCAGGCAGTCATCCACTGCCGCATTGAAGCTGTTCTGTCAAAACGCGGCTGGGACATCGACTGGCGCGAATTGAAGGACAGTCAACGCTGGCGGCTCGGCTGGCGCTAGCAGGCCAACCGCGGGCCCTTGCCGGTCGGCGCCGGCAAGGCGTATGATCTGGAAGGGCTTTTGGCATGGTGACAGGTGGCTTTATGGGCATTGTCCAGCACCCTTTTCATCCGATCATTTACCTGCGCGGGTTTGCCGCCCGCCAAGGCGATATCGAAGCGACCACGGCGACATCGTTCGTTGCCTGCTGCAGAACACAGTCATCGGCGCCGACACCGCCCGGGCCTGCGTGGACAAGGTCTTTACCTACGGCACGCCGCACAACGGGGTCGACCTGCGCGGCCTGAACGTACCCAGGCTGTTCAACCGCTGGGAGCCAAAGAACTTCAATCGGCGTTTCATGCGCGGCTATCTGGATTTACCCGACAAGGCGGACCGGGTCGACAGCCTGAACGGTCGATTCCCGCCCGAGCGTTTTTTCTGCCTGGTCGGCACCAATCACCGGGATTACAGCCTGGCGCGCCTGGCAGTCGGGCCAATGAGCGATGGCCTGGTCACAATCAACAACGCCACGGTTCAGGGCGCGCCGCGGGCCTTTGTGTACCGCAGCCACAGCGGGCCCTTCGGGCTGGTCAATTCCGAGGAGGGCTACCAGAACCTGGTGCGCTTTCTGTTTGGCGATATCCGGCTGACGGTCTCGATGGAGGTCATGGCCCTGCCGTTGCCGCCAACCGTGGCAAAGGCAAAACACGACGGGGACAAGGTGCGCGTTTCCTATTACTTCGATTGTTCCGTGATGCTGCGCGGGGTGTTCGACAGCCTGCTGACCGAGCGTCGCACGGAAACGGCCTCATCCATCTTTCGCCGCTATGACGAGCTGTTCAAACCCGAAGCTACTGGCGACACCTTGGTCAGCGGGTTTACCTATGGATTGCCGCCGCTGCCAGTACCGGTCTTGAACTGGCTTCGGATGCTTTTGCTGGCGATATCGATTCTGATGATCGCGACGGCCATGTCGTTGCCTCGCAGGCGAGGGTGAGCTGTGGCTTCGGCGCCTTCAGTTGCTGTTCAGGTCGGCTGGTTTCATTGAACGATTGATTGAGCGGTAGAAAGGGCGTATCTTCGCAAGGCTTATTGCATGAAAAGCACTCTCTGTCGGCGGGCCCAAATGCCCCGGTATTTGATGTTTCGACCTGACTGAGAGCATTGTCGCCCCACAGGCGGCACCCGGGAAATGGCCCGGCTGGGGCCTTTCGAGTTTCAAAGGGGATATCAATTGAATTTCAAGTTTTCGTTCGGTTTTTTTTCGTCCACGCTGCTGGCTGGCCTGCTGTTTTGTGTCGCGCTGCCGGGGTTTGCCCAGTCAACGGCGTTTCTCGACGGTGCGCTCACCGAAGACAGTCTGACTTTCAATAACCCCGGTGGGCAGGGT
>SLQY01000176.1 GCA_007131235.1 Wenzhouxiangella sp. | reverse complement strand
TTACGTCGTAACCGGCCCGGCTGAACAGGTCCACGGCAATCGATCCGACACCGCCGCTGGCCCCGGTTACGCAGATCGGGCCCATGTCGGGTTGCTGTCCGCTGGCCTCCATGCGGTACAACGACAGGGCGGCGGTAAATCCCGCCGTGCCAAGCACCATTGCTTCACGCAGGCTCAAGCCGTCTGGCAGCGGCACCAGCCACGCCGAGGGCAGCCGCAGGTATTCGCTGTAACCCCCGTCCCGGTTCTCGGACAGGCCGCAGCCGGTCATCAGCACCGGGTCGCCTTCCTTGAATCGATCCGAAGCGCTTTCGACGACGACGCCGGCTACGTCGATGCCGCCGTTCAGCGGAAATTTCCGCAGTATCTTGCCCTTGCCTGTCGCCGCCAGCGCATCCTTGTAGTTGATGCTGGAAAACTGCGCCTGGATGACCACGTCGCCGTCGGTCTGCTCGTCGATGCTCTGATCGACCAGGCCGGATCGGTAGCCCTCTTCGTCGTCGAAGATACGAAAGGCCTTGAACGTGGATGGGATAGGCATGCCGGAATCCTCAGTTGGCCTTGTGGATGGCGCGCTTGTCGACCGCCAGCGCGGCTTCATGCACCGCCTCCGACAAGGTCGGATGGGCGTGGACGATCCGGGCCAGGTCTTCACTGGTGCCGTGGAATTCCATGGCCACCACGCATTCCGCGATCAGCTCGGAGGCGTTGGCACCGATGATCTGCACGCCGAGCAATGTGTCGTCTTCGGCGTCGGCCAGGATCTTGACATGGCCGGCCGCGTTGCCCATGGCCAATCCTCGTCCGGTGGCGGCAAACGGGAAGCTGCCGGTGCGGAACTCGCGACCCGCCTCCTTCAGCTCCTTTTCGGTCTTGCCGACCCAGGCAATCTCGGGATCGGTGTAGATGACCCAGGGAATGGTGTCCAGGTTGATGTGTCCGTAGCCAGTCGCCAGCGCCTCGACCACGGCAATCCCTTCTTCCGAGGCCTTGTGTGCAAGCATGGGGCCGCGCACCAGGTCACCGATTGCCCAGACCTTGTCGACACTGGTACGGCAGTGCTCATCCACCTTGATCTGGCCTCGATCGGTCAGCTCGACGCCGCTGTCATCAGCCAGCAGTCCCTCGCTGGCGGCCTTGCGCCCCACGGCGACGAGCAGACGGTCGAAGGTTTCTTCCTGCTCACCGTTCTTGTCCTTGAAGCTGACCTTGACCTGGTTGTCGCTGACTTCGGCACCAGACACTCGCGCGCCCAGCCGAATATCTAGCCCCTGCTTCTTGAACTCACGAGCCGCAGCCCGACTGACGTCCTGGTCAACCACGCCGAGCAGCTCGTCCATGGCTTCCAGCAGCACAACCTCGGCGCCCAGCCGCGACCAGACACTGCCCATCTCCAGGCCGATGACACCGGCGCCAATGACGCCGAGCCGCTTCGGCACTTCGTCGAATTCGAGTACACCGACGTTGTCGACGATGATGGTGCCGTCGATTTCGACATTGGGAATGGTGAAGGGCACCGAACCGGCAGCCAGCATCACGTGCTTGCCGACGGCGATGTACTGCTCGCCTTCGTGGGGTGTCACCTCGACCCGGCGGTCAGCCAGCAACTTGCCGCGTCCGTTGCTGAATTCGATCTTGTTGGCCTTGAACAGCTGGATCAGGCCGCCGTTGAGTTGCTTGACGATCTTGCGCTTGCGCTCGATCATCTTGCCGATATCCATGCTGACCCCGTCCACAGTGATGCCATGGTCGGTGTAATCGTGCTGAATGTGGTGATAGTGCTTGGATGAATCGAGCAGCGCCTTGGACGGCACGCATCCAACGTTCAGGCAGGTCCCGCCCGGGGCCGGTTTGCCGTCGTCTCCCTGGCGGTCGTCAATCAGCAACACCTTCAACTCAAGCTGGGCTGCACGAATGGCGGCGGCGTAGCCGCCCGGGCCGCCGCCGATAACGACGAGATCGAATTCCTTGTCAGACATCATGATTCCTTGTGCTTCGAGACTGCGACATGCTTCAATACTTGTTCAGCCAGCCGGCGGGCCGATTACAGACCCAGCAGCATCCGCGCCGGGTCCTCCAGCGCTTCCTTGACGGAAACGAGGAACTGAACGGCGTCCTTGCCATCGATGATTCGGTGATCGTAGGACAGGGCGATATACATCATCGGTCGGATGACGATCTCGCCATTCTCTGCAATCGGGCGCTCCTTGATGGTATGCATGCCGAGGATCGCGCTTTGCGGCATGTTGAGCAAGGGCGTAGACAACAGCGAGCCGAACACGCCACCATTGGTAATGGTGAAGGTACCGCCCTGCAGGTCTTCGAGCTGGATGCTTCCCTTGCGGGCCTGCTCGGCATATTCGCCTATGGCTGCTTCGATGTCAGCCAGGCCCATGCGGTGGGCATCGCGCAGAACTGGCACCAGCAGGCCACGATCGGTTGATACGGCCACCCCGATATCCTGGAATCCGTGGTAGACAATTTCATCGCCATCAATCGAGGCATTGACCACGGGATGCTTCTGCAGGGCTTCGCAGCAGGCCTTGACGAAAAACGACATGAAACCGAGCTTGACGCCATGGCGCTTCTGGAAGTCGTCCTTGTAGCGCGCGCGCAGTTCCATCACCGCCTTGAGATTGACTTCGTTGAAGGAGGTCAGGATGGCAGCGGTGTTCTGGGCCTCTTTCATGCGCTCGGCAATGCGCGACCGCAGCCGTGACATCTTGACGCGCTCTTCCTGGCGTGGTCCGGTGCCGCTGCCCTGGATATGCTTCATTACATCCGGCTTGGTAACCCGTCCGCCGCGACCGCTGCCGCTGACTTCCTTCAGATCGACCCCGTCCTGGGCTGCCGCTCGACGTGCCGAAGGGGAGGGCGCGCCGCCGCTCTTGCCTGAATCTGCAGAACCGGCATCCTTCTTCTCCGAGCGCTCCTGATCGGCGCTGGCTGTCGACTCGTCCTCGGCCGACGGCTTGCTGTCGGCATCGTCCTTGCCCTGCTTTTCATCGTCATCGTCATCCTTGGCCGCCTTGGCCTCACCTTCGGTCAGCAGGCCCAGGGCCTGGCCTTCCGTCACGGTTTCTCCTTCCTCGGCGCTGATCTCCTTCAGGACGCCGTCGGCCGGGGCGGGGACTTCGAGCACGACCTTGTCGGTTTCCAGGTCAACGAGGTTTTCATCGCGCGAGACACTCTCGCCCGGCTTCTTGTGCCACTTGGCCACGGTCGCATCGGAGACTGACTCGGGCAGGTTGGGGACCTTGATTTCTAGACTCATTACTTCTTCCTTACTCAGTTTGTTCACCAGGCGTCAGCGCCTGGCTGACGAGTCGTTTCTGTTGTTCGAGATGAATCTGGTAATAGCCGACAGCCGGCGAGGCAGAGCCTTCGCGGCCAACGTACATCAATTTCTGATCGTCGCGAATGCAGGCCTGCAGGTGATGACGGATCTGGAACCAGGCCCCCTGGTTGAGGGGCTCTTCCTGGCACCAGACGACTTCGTCTGCCTGATCATACAGGGCGATGATTTCCTGCAGTTCTTCGCGCGGAAACGGATAGAGCTGTTCGACCCGCACCACCGCTACATTGTCCACGTCCTGTTCCTGCTGCTGGGAGGCAATGTCGAAATAGACCTTTCCGGCGCAGAAGACGACACGCTTGACCTTGTCCGGGTTCGGCTCGGCGGGATCGTCAATGACCACCTGAAACTCGCCCTTGGCGAGGTCATCCAGGGTCGAGGTTGACGCCTTGTGTCGGAGCAGCGACTTCGGCGTCATGACAATCAGGGGCTTGCGAAACGGCCGCAGGACCTGGCGCCGGAGCATATGGAACATCTGCGCCGGCAGCGACGGCACGCAGACCTGGATGTTGTTGCCCGAGCACAGCTGCATGAAACGTTCAAGGCGCGCCGATGAGTGTTCCGGCCCCTGGCCCTCGTAGCCGTGGGGGAGAAACATGACCAGGCCGCACAGCCGGCCCCACTTGGCTTCGCCAGAGGTGATGAACTGATCGATAACGACCTGTGCGCCGTTGACGAAGTCGCCGAACTGGGCTTCCCAGATTACCAGCGAGCCCGGGTCGGCGGTGGCGTAGCCATATTCGAATCCCAGCACTGCCTCTTCCGAGAGCAGGGAGTCGATGACGGTCACCCGACGCGGATCCCTGGCCAGCCGCGCCAGCGGCAACAGCGGGCTGCCGTCGGCCTGGTTGTGGAGGACGGCGTGACGATGAAAGAAGGTGCCGCGACCCGAGTCCTGGCCAACCAGGCGCAGCCCATGCCCGGAGTTCACCAGGCCGGCATAAGCCATGGTTTCGGCAAAACCCCAGTCCATGGGCATTTCGCCAGCGGCCATCTTGCGGCGCGAATCGACGATGCGCTGAACCTGCTTGTGCAGCTCGAAACCCTCTGGAATATCGGTCAAGACCTCGTTGAGGCGTCGAACCTCGTCGACAGACAACCGGGTGTCAGCGGCTTCGCGCCAGTCGGCTTCCAGGTAGGGCGACCAGTCGGTCGTCACCAGCGCCTCCTCTTCCGGCACCAGCTCGACAACCGGCTTGCCGGCATCAAGCCGGTCGCGGTAATCGCTGGCCATCTGATCCAGCGTCTTCTGCTCGACCAGTCCCTCGTCAAGCAGGCGGTCGGCATATTGCTTGCGGACCGGGTCAAGGCTACGAATGGTCTGGTACATGCGTGGCTGGGTGGCTGCAGGCTCATCGGCCTCGTTATGGCCGTGACGACGGTAGCAAACCAGGTCGACCACGACATCCTTCTTGAACTCACGACGGAAGTCGGCGGCCACCCGTGTGGCGTAAAGCACGGCCTCGGGATCGTCACCGTTGACATGGAGGATGGGGGCCTGGACCATCTTGGCCACTTCGGTGCAATACAGGGTTGAGCGCGCGTCAATCGGGTTGGACGTGGTAAACCCGATCTGGTTGTTGATGACGACGTGGAAGGTGCCGCCAATGGCGAAGCCGCGCGCCTGCGACATGTTGAGCAATTCCATCACCACGCCCTGGCCGGCGATGGCGGCGTCGCCGTGGACCAGAACCGGCAGTACCTGCTCGTGGCGATGATCGCCTAGCCGCGCCTGGCGGGCCCGCGATGATCCGGCCACGACCGGGTTGACGATTTCCAGGTGCGAGGGGTTGAAGGCCAGCGCCAGGTGCATGACGCCGCCGGGGGTGCGAACGTCGGAACTGAAGCCCATGTGGTACTTGACATCGCCCGAGCGGTTTGGGTCATCCTTGGCGATGACGCCCTCGAACTCGGCAAACAGCTCGCCCGGGCTCTTGCCCAGCACATTGACCAGCACATTGAGGCGGCCACGATGGGCCATGCCAATCACCATCTCCTTGATGCCCTGGCTGCCGGAGTGTCGAATCAGCGTGTCAAACAGCGGAATCAGTGATTCGCCACCTTCCAGCGAAAAGCGTTTCTGGCCGACGTACTTGGAGTGGAGGTATTTTTCCATGCCCTCTGCAGCGGCCAGCTTGTCCAGCAGCCGCAGTCGTTCTTCGCGCGAGGGTGTGTAGTTTCCGCGCGTCGACTCCAGGCGTTGTTGCAACCAGCGCCGCTGGTTGGTGTCGGCGATATGCATGTATTCCACGCCGATGGACCCGCAGTAGGTCTTCCGACAGATATCGATGATTTCGGCCAGCGGCAGGTGGTCCGGTGCCGCCAGGCTTCCGGTATGAAAGCTGGTCTTGAGATCGGCCTCCGACAGGCTGTGAAAGCCAAGCTCGAGGTCGGGCACGTCCGGGCGTTCGCTCAGCTTCAAGGGGTCGAGCTGAGCGCGTTGGTGGCCGCGCACGCGGAAGGCGTTGATCAGGCGCAGCACGCCGGCCTGCTTGTAATCCTCGGCCATGACCGGACCGGCCTGGTAATGACCGTTTTCATGCAGGTGACGGAAGTGCTCGAGGATGGCCAGGTGGCGACTGTCCTGGCGCTGACCCTCGGTCAGGTCGTCAAAGATTTGTTGCCAGTGCCGGGGCACGGCTTCGGCGTCATCCAGCCAGCGTTCGTAGAGCTCTTCAACGTAGGCGGCATTGGCGCCAGACAAATGGGAGGCCTGGTACTGCGCCGTTAGGAAGTCGGTCATGGATTAAGATGCTCCGGGTTCGGGGCCATGCTGCAAACAACCGTTGATTATAGCGTTGCGGGCTTGATTCCGGGTGTGCAATTGCAGGCCCCGGCCAGCGATTGCAACACTCCCCCTGGGCATTATTGCCGCAGGCAAGATCAGGCGACAACGATGCCGGTCGCGACGATCAGTCTTGTTCAGGTGGCGCCAAAGCATCAAGCTCGCATAGCTGCGTGATGGCGTCTGGACAAGCTTGCCAGGCTGCGCTGAGCCGACGGTGGCGGGACAGCTCCCGGGCCAGTTGCGGTGAGCAGTCAATTGGCTCGCCGTTGACGAACAGCCGGGTGGGTTCGGCACCGTCGATCAGGGCCAGGCGCGCTGACGGAGCCAGCGCTACAATCCTGCCTTCGGCCAACCAGGCAATAACCTGCGCATCTTCCAAGGGTTCGCCGTCGGTAGTCCACTGGCGCCAGCGGCTCAGAAAGGCCGCGCTGAACGTAGCCAGCGATTGATCATCCAGAGCCAGCGTTTCCTGGAGGAGGCGACGGATCTCGCGCACCTGCCCCGGGGTGATCGCGGCTGGAAGATTGGCGTCGATGGCCGTCAATGACATCCGGCGCTCGTTCCTGCCCTGGCTGGCAAGCGAGTCGGCCAGCGCGAACATCAGTTCCGGGGCCGACGGGGTGCGCATACCCACCGACCAGGTCTGGCATGATCCGATCGCTGTGCCATGGTGGGCAATGCCGGCCGGCAGATAGAGCGTCTGGCCAGCCTCGACGGTCACCGAGAGCTCGGCAGACCAGGTCTTGAGCAAGCGCAGCTCGAAGCGATCGTCGAAGGCAGGGTCGAAGTCGGCGGCCAACTCCCAGCAGCGCTTGCCGGCGGCCTGGACGAGGAATACATCATAGGCGTCGACGTGCGGTCCGACCGATCCGCCGTCCACGGCAGCGCTGATCATGATGTCATCGATTGCCCAGTCGGGCAGAAATCCGAATTCGCGCAACAGCTCGGCCACGGCCATGCTGGCCTTGTCTACCTCCTGAACCAGCACCGTCCAGTCGCGCGGGGCGGACGGCAGATCGTCCTGGCTGAGCGGGCCATGGCGCAGCTGCCAGCGTCCGTGGCGAACATGACCGCTGACCAGGCGTGTTGGCAGGTCATGGTCCTCGGCCAGGCCGAGCAAATCGTCCAGTGCGAGTGCGTCCGGCTGCAGCCAGCCGCTGATCAGGCATGGTTTGCGCTGCCAGTAGTCGGCCAGGAAACGACGCTGGCAGAATCCTTCCAGGCGGTCCAGGATCACACGTATCGGACAATGGCCCGAGCCATGTCGGCGGCGTTGCCGATGTAGCTGGCGGGAGTCATTGCGAGCAAGCGGTCACGGTCAGCGGTCGGAATGTCGAGCTGCTTGATGAAGCGATGCAGGCTGTCCCGGTCAATGCCGTGACCGCGGGTCAAGGCCTTGAGTTTTTCGTAAGGCTCTGGCACACCGTGCAGGCGCATCACGGTCTGCACTGGCTCGGCCAGCACCTCCCAGGCCTGGTCGAGGTCGCGCGCAAGGCGCACCTGGTCGGGCGCAATACGGGCCAGGCCGCGCAGGATCGAGCCCCAGGCCAGCGCGCAGTAGCCGAAAGCGCTGCCAAGACTGCGCTGGACGGTGGAGTCGGTCAGGTCGCGTTGCCAGCGCGATACGGGGAGCTTGGCGGCAAAGTGTTCGAGCAGCGCATTGGCCAGGCCAAGATTGCCTTCGCCATTTTCGAAGTCGATCGGATTGACCTTGTGCGGCATGGTCGATGAACCGACCTCGCCCTCGACCAGCTTTTGTCGAAAATAGCCGAGCGAGACGTAACCCCAGGCATCACGAGCGAAATCGAGCAGAACGGTATTGATGCGGACCAGGGCATGAGCGACTTCGGCAATCATGTCGTGCGGCTCGATCTGGGTGGTGTAGGGGTTCCAGACCAGGCCGAGGCCTTCGATGACACGGCGTGACAGGCCCGGCCAGTCCAGGTCGGGGCAGGCGGCCAGGTGAGCGTTGAAATTGCCTACCGCGCCATTGATCTTGGCGCTGATCTCGACCTGCTTCAGGGTCCGGCGCTGGCGGCGGAGGCGAAACACGACATTGGCCAGTTCCTTGCCCATGGTCGTTGGCGATGCGGTCTGACCGTGGGTCCGAGACAGCATTGGCAGATCCGCCGTGGCCAGGGCCATGTCCTGAAGCTCGTGATCGAGCCGGCCGAGCAGCGGGTCCAGCTCCTGGTCGAGCGCGGACTGAATGATCAGCGCCCAGGACAGGTTGTTGACATCTTCGGAGGTGCAGGCGAAATGGACGAACTCAAGGTAAGGCTGCAGTGATGCGCGTTCTCCCATCTGCTGTTTGAGCCAGTACTCCACGGCCTTCACGTCGTGATTGGTGGTTTTCTCGATGGCCTTGACCGCGGCGGCCTGTTCGGTGCTGAATTCGGCCACGAGCTGGTCCAGGAATGCGCTGTCTTCGGCCTTGAGTGCGGGCAGGGCGGGAAAATCAGGCTCGGCGGCCAGCGCCTTGAACCAGGCTACCTCGACGGCAACCCGATGCCGTATCAGGCCGGCCTCCGAGCACAGGCTGCCAAGCCCATCCAGTCTTGCGGCGTAGCGGCCATCAAGGGGTGAAAGGGCGTTCAGGGCAGTCAGGTTCATGCGTCGAATCCGGTCCGTCAGGTCAAAGAGTCAACGCGTTATGATAGCGGACATGGGCAAACGTATTCTCATCATTCAAGGCCACCCGGATCCCGACCCCAAACGCTACTGCGTGGCCCTGGCTTCAGCCTACCGGGACGGTGCCGAAAGCGCAGGACACGAGGTCGAGCAGCTGACGGTTGCGGCGCTGGATTTTGCCCTGATCCGAAGCGAGGAAGACTGGCGTGAAAGCGCCCCGACGGATATCGTGCAAGCTCAGCGCCTGATCGAGGCTTCGGACCACCTGGTTTTTGTCTACCCGACCTGGCTTGGCACCATGCCAGCGCTGTTGAAGGCGTTTCTCGAGCAGGTCATGCGGCCCGGCTTCGCGTTTGACGAAAGCGCCCGCAGCGGCCTGGGCGAGCGCCGCCTGAAAGGCAAGAGCGCCCGGGTCATCGTCACCATGGGCATGCCCGGTCTGGTCTACCGGGTGTTTTACCGCGCCCATGGCTATCTCTACTTCAAGCGTAACATCCTGTCCTTTTGCGGTATCGGACCGGTGCGGCACAGCTTCGTCGGCCTGGCCGGAGCTGAAAAGAACAGCGGCCGTGAGCGTTGGCTGGAACGAGTGCGCGGATTTGGACGCGACGGGGTTTAGTCAAAGGGTCCTTAGTCGCGCCAGCGCTTGAGCAGGTCGGCGTAGGCGTCGATGCGTCGGTCGCGCAGGAATGGCCAGATACGGCGCACCTGTTCGCCGCGAGCAAGATCGATGTCGGCGACCAGCACTTCCGACTCGGTACCAGCCTCATCGATGATTTCACCCTGCGGGCCGGCAATGAAGCTGTGGCCCCAGAATTCTGCATCGTGACCGCCGCCGGAACGATCCGGTTCAAAGCCGACCCGGTTGCAGGCCAGCACCGGCAGCCCGTTGGCAACCGCATGACCGCGCTGAATCGTTCGCCAGGCATCGAGTTGGCGTAATTGCTCGTCTTCGTTGTCGTCGGGGTCCTTGCCGATGGCGGTCGGATAGAGCAGGATTTCAGCGCCTGCCATGGCCATCAGGCGGGCCGCCTCCGGGTACCACTGATCCCAGCACACCAGCACGCCAAGGCGGCCGATGGCGGTCTGGATGGGCACAAAACCGAGGTCACCCGGGGTGAAATAGAATTTCTCGTTGTAGCCCGGATCGTCAGGGATATGCATCTTGCGATAAGTGCCGGCCAGCGATCCGTCGCTATCGATCACCAGGGCCGTGTTGTGGGCCAGGCCAGGGGCGCGTTTTTCGAAGATACTGCCGACCACGACAACACCGTGGTGTCGGGCGGCGTCGGTAAGCGCATGTCGAGTCGGTCCGTCCAGGGTCTCGGCCAGCTCGAACAGCGCCGGATCCTGATATTTGCAAAAGTACTCGCTGGCGTGCAGCTCTGGCAGCAGAATCAGGTCGGCACCGTCTGACGCTGCCTGGGCCAGGCCATCCAGGGAGGCCTGGCGGTTCTCTTCCAGGTCCGGGCCCATGGCATGCTGGACAAGTCCGACACGAACAATGCGATTCATGATGTTGTCTCCGGCAGGTGCATGCTGGCGCAGTGGGGGCCGCCGTACTGGCGGATCATCTGCCGGGCCGGTATCGGCTCGATGCGATGTTGTGGCAGCGCCTGCTCAAGAAGGCTCAGGGCAGACTGATCGGTGTCAACCCCGTAGACGGGCACCAGGCAGGCACCGTTGACAAACAGAAAGTTGACATAGTTGGCCGGCAGGTCCGGGTCCACGCCTGCCGGGAATGGCATTGCAATCAGATCGAAGGCCTGTCCCGAGCGGTCTCTCAGACCCTCTAGCTGTGCTCGCAGCTGATGGGTTGCGCCATCATCGTGCTGGGTCTGAAAAGCGATTCGTCGGTGCGGCAGGAAACGAGCGAGCGTATCGATATGGCCATCGGTGTCGTCGCCGGCCATCGGTTCGATATCGATGCCGATCACCCGGTCGACATTCAGCAGGCCCCGCAGCTCGTCGGCGATGGCGTCGCGGTCCAGGTGGGGATGTCGTGTCTTGAGGCAGTGCCAGTTGATCAGCAGCAGGCCCTGCCCGTCGCACTCGATGGCACCTCCTTCAAGCTCGAACAGGGACTGGCGGAACTGAAGCTTGCGGAACAGGGAATGCCGGGCCAGGTGACCATTTACCTGGTTGTCCAGTGCGGCCGGATATTTTCCGCCCCAGCCATTGAACAGGAAATCCAGCGCCCGGGCCGGGTTCGATCCAACCAGCGTGACAGGGCCATAGTCGCGACACCAGGTATCGTTGAACGGGATCTCCAGCAGGTGCAAGTCCGGGTGATCGGACAACTGCTTTCGTGCGGTTTCATCGCCTGGCGAAACCAGCAGCATGACCGGCTGATACTTCAGGATGGTCTTGATGAAGTGCTGGTACTCGGCGCGGATGGCGGCCAGGTCATCTACCCAGTCGCTGGTAGCGGCCGGCCAGGCCAGCAGGGTGCCACGCTGGAGCGCCCACTCTGGCGGCAGGCGGGGAAAGCTTTCAGTCATTGAGATTCAGTCTTGCTGGCGACGCGTTTCCCGAGCCACGGCTTCGTGATGCAACACGCTCTCGATGACCAGCCGGTGCTCGAAGTAAACACTGTAGTCGTCGTAAACCCAGCGCGTGATCGGTGGTTGGCCGACAGCGGCGTGCCGCTCCAGGGGCGAACCAAAGCGCGATTCAACCTCGCTCATGCTCAGGCCGTTACCCGGCAGATCGCGCAGCATGCGTTCGCGAACCTTTTCGATGAGCAGGATATCTGCCGTGGCCGGGGCCACGAGTGCGAAGAAAACCATC
Source organism: Wenzhouxiangella sp. (assembly GCA_007131235.1). Taxonomy (GTDB): domain Bacteria; phylum Pseudomonadota; class Gammaproteobacteria; order Xanthomonadales; family Wenzhouxiangellaceae; genus Wenzhouxiangella. Next base: position 1,396 of record SLQY01000176.1, on the reverse strand, counting down.
CCCCAAATCAGCTTCATTAAGGCTTGTCTGGTCATGCTGCTTTCCTTGGCGTTAATGGATCACGAACTCAATATGTTTGATTGCGCCAGCATGGCGGCGCCAGCTTTCTCATTGGGTCAAGAAAGTCCTGGTCACAAGCATAGGAGCGTGCTATCACGTTGCCCTGATGCCAAACTTCCTCAACCGCCCGAAGCTTAGCATAATCAGATGGTTTTTGAAGCTCAGCCATGCGGTGGGGGACTGTGACGGGTAGGAGCTGGTGGGCCAGGGCACAGGTTCAAGGGCAGCGAATACCTCATCGAGCAGGTCGACCTGGAACTTGAAAGCGGGTGTCGACGCGTGCATGTCATTACTTGCCAACGATATTCATCCAGCAGGCAATCATTGCGGTTGTCGGGTTGATACCGAAATTCAATTGACGAGGAAACTTAAATTCATGAAAACAGCACTTGTTACCGGCGCCAACCGGGGAATCGGGCTCGAGTTGACGCGTCAGCTCAGCGAGCAGGGTTTCGATGTCATCGCAGTCTGTCGCCAGGGCTCAGCCGAGCTCAAGGCCCTGGGGGTCCGAGTCGAGGAGGGGGTTGATGTCACCGACGCGCAGGACCTTCAGTCATTGGCCAAGCGCTTGGCGGGCGTGACCCTGACCCTGCTTGTCAACAATGCCGGGCTGCTGCGCCCATCCAGTTTCGAGGATATCGAGCAGGAGCTGGATGAGTGGCGGGCCCAGCTCGAAATCAACTCGCTGGCCCCGATCCGGGTCACCAGCGCCCTGGCTGGCAATCTGGCCGCGGGTGCCAAGGTGGTGGTGATTACCTCTCGAATGGGCTCGATTGCTGACAATAGCTCCGGCGGACACATGGCTTATCGCATGTCCAAGGCGGCGGTCAACGCGGCCACGGTTACGTTGGCGCATGAGCTAAGAGAGCGCGGCATTGCCGTTGGCCTGTTGCATCCGGGCTATGTGCGCACCGGCATGACCGGCAACACCGGCCACATTGACCCTAGCGAAGCGGCTGCCGGCCTGATTGCCAGGATCGAAGAGTTGAATCTCGACAACACCGGCAGCTTCCGCCACGCCAATGGTGAATCCCTGCCCTGGTAGCCCGTTGAATCCATGCCTCACTGGCATGGAGCCAGGGCGGACAATCCCGGGAGCCACCGAAGGTGATGAGTGTTTGAATTCGGTGCGTTCGGTGTTTTCGGTGGTTCCATGGTTTTTTGGGCTTAAAACCCGGGAACCACCGAAGGCACCGAAGACACCGAAGGTGATGAGTGTTTGAATTCGGTGAGTTCGGTGTTTTCGGTGGTTCCAAGGTTTTTCGCGTCGCTCAATTTCAGCGGGTTCGATTTCAGCTTCCGAGGCGTTGCTGTTCGCGGAGGAGGCGGGTCCAGG
>SLQY01000070.1 GCA_007131235.1 Wenzhouxiangella sp. | reverse complement strand
CCCGCCGTCCGGACGCCGTTCCAGGCGCCGGACAAAGCCCTGCACGTGAACCCGCTCTCCAGGCCGGTACATGCGCCGATCGTCGAAAACATGCCAGGCCAGGTCATCGGCATCACTTTGCTGACGCCAGTTGCTGCGGCCCCAGCCATAAACCGATTCCGGCAGCAGGGCCCGATCATTGCCCAGGCGGGCAGTCAGCCACTGGGTCGCCTCGGACCGGCCTTCAGGCTCGGGCAGGGCGATGCGCACCAGGCCCTCAATGTCGCTGAGCTGGCTGCCATCTTCTCCGGACAGGGAGACTTCTGCCTCGGGCAGGGCCTGGCCATCTTCCAGTGCCGTCGCCCAGACCAGCAGCTCACCGGCATCGGCGGCAGCGTCCAGGCCGATACGGGTGGACTGAATCCAGCCCAGGACAGAAAAGCTTCGATGCGGCTCGGGCATGTCGACCTGCCTGCGACCGGGGCTGATCAGAACCAGCAGGTGACCGAGACCCTCGTCCAGGTAATCCGACAGGTCAATCTGGGAGTGCACGACTGCGTCAATCTGATCCTCGATTGCAATCAGGCCCTGAAACAACCGTTCGCCGGGAAGTTCGGGTTCCTGGTCACGGTAGCGCCAGTCGCCGCGCGCCAGGGGCTGATAGTCGGGCCAGTCGGACGGCTCGACACGGTGCACAGTGACCGAAACGTCCCGGTAGTTGATGCTGTAGAAGTCCAGTAGCGGCAGCGCCTTTGGATCAAGCGTGGTCAATAGCGGGATGTCTGTAAAGATCTGCGGCCGGGCGTTGTCGGTTTCGAACTCGAATTCACGCAGGCCACTGAGCGCCTGACCAAACTCGTCAAGAATCCGATCAGACAGGACGACCCGATAGCCGGTCCTGCCGCGCTTGAAGCCGCCGATACTGATCTGGTGCCCTTGGTAGTCGACTGTCATGCCATCAATGACCGGCTCAACGCTGACCAGCTCGCTCATGCGCTGCCCGGGTGCCAGGGCGTGGTTGAAATTGAAACGAATGGGATCGCCAGGCTGGCAGTGCATGGCCCAGCCACAGGCATGGCCGCGCACCTGCAAGGGGCCATAGGTTCGAAACGACTGGCGCTGGGGCAGGGCGCTTGGTCGCGGGCCTTCGGCAGAGGGTGCGCCGGCGGCCAGCGTCACGGTTACCGCGCTGGAAGGCAGCAGCGCGATTTCCGGGCGCAGCGCAACCCAACGCCCAGGCTCCAAGTCGGCGACCAGGCGGCGGGCGCCAGAGTCAACCTCGATTTCCTCATCGCTGGCCGCACGCCATGCCAGGTTCTCGTTCGCCCCGGTTGATAGACTCAAGTAAGGCTGTAGCTCATCCAGCAAAACGCGCTGATCGAAAGCCAGCACGATCACCGGCTCAAGCGGCACGCTATTGCCTTCGGGCAGCATGCGCACCAGCGCCAGGGACGGGGTCGAGAATTGCCAGGCCACGGGCTCTGCCAGCGTGGCACCGTCCGGGGCGGTCAAGTCTTCATCGACAACAACCCGAAACTCGGTCGCCATCGGCAGCCGGGCGCTTTCTGGCTCGAACAGCAAGGTCCGCGTTCCGACCCAGCGCCATTGCCCGGGCACCGACGGCTCCACCCTGACCGGCACAGCCGCACTTGCATCTTCATGCGCGGTAACGGCGACCATCGGCCGGTCAAAGGTAATACTGATCTGCCCGGCGATGGGCACCTCGCCCTCGGGCGCAAAGCGCAGAACCTGCAAAGGTCCGGAGGGGGTATCGATCCGGGGCAGGTCCCGTTCCTCGGCCGAAGGAAACTCGCCCAGCGCGGTCTCGCCGGCGCGCGGCGGCGGCTGGCTGCCCGGCCGCAGGGCGAATTCCTGCGCATCGTCTTCATCAACCGGCAGCGGTTCCAGCCGCCCGAGCAGACGCTCGATCGCCGCCTCGTCCAGCGGCCTGGCATCGGCTACCGGCACCGGCACAAAGGGTTCATCATCAGGACGCCCCTCGGCTAGCCTGCCCGGAAACTCAGTCAACTCAGCCGGCCCGATCTGATGCGGTCTGGGCCCATCAGCCTCGGCCGGCAGCACCAGCCGATCTACGTCCAACGGCTGCTCCTGTTCATGTTCCTGGACCTGGCAACCCGCCAGCCACCAGCCCATCAACAACAATCCCGCCAGAACTCTCATCTTGGCCTCAGCACATCCGACGCTCCAGCCGATAGTGTAGCTGCAGACCCCCAAGCCGTGCCGGGTCTGGCCCCGGAACCAGTGTAAAACCTTGGCTACGGCTACGCCGAGTGAAGCAAAGGCTCGCCATGAATTCGCGCGATGTCGGTGCTGAATCTCATCCCGGGGGTGCTGTCGGCGATCTTGTTCGCGAGCGTCGCCAGACTCTCTTCATAAAGAAAGCCAATCGCACCGAAGATCGGTGCAATTGGCATTGCCTATTTCACAAATCAATCGCGTGGGCGCTCGTATTCCGGAGCGTCGTTGAGATCTTCTTCGGTCATATTCACCAGTACAACATAGCCGTCGGAATCCTGGAACTGATCCGTGGTTTCAGACCGATTTCCATAGGTGCCTCTCTGGTCACGCTGGCTGTCGGCACGGGCACCATCGGAACGGGAGCTTGCAGCCCTGTGATCATTTTCGCTGACCACGGTGATATTTTCCCAGTCAACAGCGACGTCTTTTCCGCCGAGGCCGAGAAATTCACTAGTCGAGATGATCGCAGCCAGGGGGCTCCCGGTCGAATCGGCCAGAATATCTGCCAGCTGTCCGATCTCCTCATTGCTGTCATGAGTTCTGACAGAGCTGCCGATGAGTTGATTGATGGCCACAGCGTTACCTGAGCGGCCAGCGGTCACAGCGTTACTTGAGCGGTCAATGGGCATGGCGTTACTCAAGCGGCCGCTTGCACGGCCCTGATCCTGCTCCATACGAGAACCCATGGACCGATCAGTGTGTTGATCTCTTTGCTGTTGTTGCTCCTGTACCTGCCTGTCATCTTGAGCTTGCTGATCAATACCCGATCCGCAAGCCATGGTGAGGGCCAAAGGCGCTCCTAGTAAAAATACCTTCAGAATCTTCATGATGATCTCCGTGAATGTGTTTGCCAATTCGGTAGAAGCCCGTAGTGCCACTCTGGGCAGACGGGGTCACCTGTCTTAGACAGAGCATTGCCTGGCGAATAATTTCTGTTGGTTACCCCACAGACCAACAAGATTCGGCATCGGATATTAGTTCGCATAATGTATATTATGTATAATTAAGTAGGGATCCGGTTTTGACTTGACCACGCCTTGCTTCTATAGTCGTTAGAGGGAGTCGAGATGTCCAATTGACGTCGTCGATGATTGGACATTCTTCAGGGAGACTTGCATGCCTGCTTCTTTTCGCATGGCGCCACTGGCACTGGCCATTGGCTCGGCGCTGGCGCTGGGT
>SLQY01000147.1 GCA_007131235.1 Wenzhouxiangella sp. | reverse complement strand
TGGCGCGCCTGACAGGATTCGAACCTGTGACCCCTGCCTTCGGAGGGCAGTACTCTATCCAGCTGAGCTACAGGCGCACTGGGAAAACTGATTGTATCTTACTTGGCCCCTGACCTCAGTCTTCGGAGGGCAGTACTCTATCCAGCTGAGCTACGGGCGCGTGGAAGCGGTATTGTACTTCGAAACATGGGTGAGGTTAAGGGTTGTGCCAGGGGGAAATGCGACGCTTACCCAGCCATCACGGATTGCCCGATACGCTAAGGTTTGACAAGCGTGCAAGAATCACGTTAAAAAGGAGGCCGGCGCCCTAAGTGCAGGGAGGGTGTGGGCGCCGGCCAGAACGGCGCTGTAAACCGTTCTATAGAGTAATACGCATTTCGGCGGCTTTTTGGGTCACCAAAGATGTGATTTGCTTCGCAAGTACGGAACCAGGAAGTTCGCGGCGGGTGACTTTTTCATCCGTCGCGTTTTTCCTGGTCCACCTCCTTCCACGGCAAACCGCCGGTCAGCATGGTGGTGATCTCGGCCGCATCCACCGGACGCGAGAACAGGAAGCCCTGCGCGAAATCGCATTGGAATTCGCGCAGCAATGCCAGCTGTTCGACTTTTTCCACCCCTTCGGCGACAGTCTGCATACCCAGGTCGCTGGCCAGGCTGCAAATCGTGCGGGTAATCGCCTGATCCTCTTTGTCCTGGGAAAGATCCTGAACGAAGCTGCGATCGATCTTGACCACGGATATCGGGAAATTCTTCAGATAGGCCAGCGAGGAATAGCCAATACCGAAGTCATCGATCACGATGCGCATGCCAATATCGTTCAGTTTTTTCAGCAAACGGCGGTTGCGCATCAGGTTTTCAATCAGCACTTCCTCGGTTATCTCCAGGTGCACCAGCTCCGGATCGATTCGGTGCCGATGCATCAGCACACTGAGCTTTTCTGCGAAGTTGCTCTCACGGATCTGGACGCCGGAGATATTCACGGCCAGCCCCGGCGGACGTTCGACGTGCTTTTTCCACTCCGCCAGGTCGGCCAGCGCGCGCTCCAGGGCGAAATCACCCAGCCGTCCGATCACCCCGGTTTCCTCGGCGACGCGAATGAATTCCTGCGGCGGCACCTGGTAGCCCTTCTCGTGCTGCCAGCGCAGAAGTGCCTCCAGGCCCACCATCGACAGGTCCTTGAGACTGACGATAGGCTGGTAAACCACGCGAAACTGTCCAGCATCCAGGGCGTGGCGAATATCGCGACTCAGGTTCAGACGATGCTGAGCCTGGCTGAACATTTCCCGGGTGAACACGGCGAACTGGTTGCGCCCGGCGTTTTTGGCCTTGAACAGTGCCGTATCGGCGTTCTGGATCAGGTCTGCGACCGTTTCGCCCGACTCTGGGTAGTAGGCGATGCCAATGCTCGCCGACACAAAGAAGCGATTGTCATCGATGGCGAACCCATGGTCCATGGAACGCAGGATGTTGATCGCCAGTTGTTCGATGTCTTCGCGCCGAGGGCGGACGGCGGCGATCAAGAATTCATCGCCACCGTGACGGCCGACAAAGTCACGGTCGTTGAGCACCGTGGCCAGCCGGCGGGGGATTTCACACAGCAGCTGGTCACCGAGCTGGTGGCCCAGCGAGTCATTGATGTCCTTGAACTGGTCCAGGTCGAAAAACATCAGGGCGAGCTGGCCGCCGGCACCCTGGCTTTCGGCCAGCACCCTTTCCAGGTAGCGCGTCGACCCGGTCCGGTTCGGCAAGCCGGTCAGGGTATCGTGGGTGACCAGCAACTCCATTTCCTGCTCGGCCAGTTCGCGCTCGCGAACCTCCTTTTCCAAACGCCGGTTCGAGCGAGCCAGCACCCGGGCGTGGCGCCTGGCATTCAGGGCCAGGAATGTGATGATGGCCAGCAACAGGGCGACGGCGCTGCCGCCGATCAGGGCAACCTGGGGCAACGCCGAAGCATGCTGCATGCGTCCGGCCTCGCTTAGTCCGAATTCGAACTCCAAGGCATCGCCGTCACCGTCCAGGTCAAGTGCAAAACCGGCTTGCCATTCATAGGTGGAATAGGCGGCCGGTTCCGGGTGAGGAAAGACCACCTGGCCTCGGGAACGCACCCGGAGCTTCAATTCGTCACGGAACATGTCCGAAATCATGCGCTCCACCGCATCCGGTACGCTGAACGTCGCGGCCAGGAACCCACTATGTGCTGCGCCAGCGCCGATAGGATGGTAGAAGGTCAGGATAAAGCGGCCGTCCGGAAGAAGAACCGGTCGGGTGATCACGAACTCTCCGGTTTGGCTGGCCGTTCGGAGGGCATCGGCGTACTGTCGAGCCGGCGTAAACAGGGCCCTTTCATCGCCGCCCATAGCGTCGCTGCGTTCGACCCAGATCAACTCCTGGCCCGGATCGATGACGCTCATCGCATGGTAAAAGGCGTGATGCGCCTTGAACAGGCGCACTTCACGCTGCCAGCCTTCGCGGTCTTCCAGTCCGTAGTAGTCCAGGCGTGCCGCCATGCGCTGTTGCGCCTGGATCTGCTCGTAGACGCCATCGAGCATGTCGGCCCGAACATACTCTGCCAGTTGGCCGACATGACGCTCAAGGGCCCTGTGTTCCACATTCACAAGGCCACGGTAGAACAGGTAATTGGCAAACAACGCGGCGATCAGCGTGAGCGTCGCCAGCAACAGGGCAAGTTGCGGCAGGCCAGACACCTGGTTGCGGTCAGTCACATGACACCCGTCACAGACCGGCCCGCCCTTACGGGCAACTGCTGATTCACGTGGATTGGCCCGGAAACCTGTTTGCTTGAGATGCGCAAGAGTATAACGAAACACTCATTCCAGGCTGGCTGCAGAAGTCGATTAAACTCGGCCATTGATTCTGATGTTGCCGGAGAAGCCGGATGGGTCTTCAACTGCTTGCGTTTCCGCCAACCCGTCTTCTGGCCAGTATTGCTTCAGCCCTGCTGATTTCCTGGGTGCTGAGCGAAGGCCTGATTGCGCTATTGCCCTGGTTGGTCCACGGTTTCGAACGTCTCGGGCCCGGCCTCAGCAGCGCCGCCCCCATGGTGATTGCCTGGCAGCTGCTGACCTGGTCTCTGGCCGCTTTCGCCGCCGCCGCCCTGGCCGCCTCCCTGGCGGAGCTGAGGTTGGCTGGCTGGATTGCCGGCGGCCTCTGGCTGATTCCTGCCCTGATCATTGCTGGCCTGGTTGGCCTCGATGGCGGCCTGAAGGCAACCATCATCCTGCTGCTGCTCGTGGCCAGCCTGGCCGGTGCCGGCCTGGCGCTGCGGATCGACGCGAGCAATGGGCAAGCGCTTACGCAGAGATGAATTTCGCCGTAACAGCTACGATATAATTCCGATGTCTGGCGCGCCGGCATTCTTTGGTCGCCGCGCGCGATGTCCACCCCAATTCGAATTTAACAAGAGGTTGATCCAGCGTGTCTGCTGAACATGATCGAATTTTCATCAAGAATTTCAGCCTGACCCTGGTCGGTCTGGTGCTGTTCACCATCGTCATCATTTTCGTCGCCAGAGCGATTCACGGCCAGCTGGAGCCAAGTGATAACCCGGCCCGGGATGCAGCCAGGCTGGATCGTCTGCAGCCGGTTGCCGGCGTCTTCGCCGGTGAAACCGGGCGCGCGGCGGCGGCTGCCGCAGCCGCGGCCGCCGCGGCTGCCGCACCCCAGGTTGCCTTCGATGGCTCGCTGGACGGTGCGCTGATCTATGAACGTGCCTGTGCCAGCTGCCACGAGGTTGGTGCGGCTGGTGCCCCGCTGATGGTGGCCAGCGCCTGGGCCGGGCGAATCGAGAAGGGCATGGAAACCCTGGTCGCCAACGCCATCGACGGCATCGGAGCGATGCCGCCACGTGGCGGCCGCATGGACTTGAGCGACGAACAAATCGAAGTATCGGTCGCCTACATGCTGGACATGCTCGACTGACATTCCGACCAGGCCTGGATCCGGGCCTGCAAGTCCGGGAACAAGGTCAGGAATGCGGACTCCAGCTCGGCTTCATGCCGATCGAGCAGGACAAGCCCGCGCGCCAGCGGGCTTTTTCTCTGGTGTCTTCGGGCCAGGCCAGCAAAGATCTGCGCCAGCATTTCCCGATCCTGGTAGCGCTGCCACAGTTGATGCTGCCTAGCCCAGACCGAAAACAGCGCCAGGCGTTCTGGCAGTTCATCGGCGTGTCGGGCCAGCAGGGCATCGGTCGATCGGGCGAATCGTTCCAGCGGCACCGGCCCGAATCGCTCCCAATGCCGGCTTAGCATGGTGTCAAACAACACATCGCTGATCACGCCCCCGTAGCGCCGCCATGGCGGCTCCAGGCGGGCAAGAAAGGCGCGGACCGCTGGATGCCGATCCGACCAGGCATCGATATGCCGATGGAGCAGCACGCCGCGCGCCCAGGACTCCGGCAAAGCCTTCAATCCCTCGCGACCCTTGACATGGTCCCCCAGCAAGGCACCCAGGCGCAGGCCATCGCTGCCGTCGGCAAGTACCAGGTGGGCCAGGTGGTTCATCGGATATGCATGCCTGTTGGGGCTGGGTTATCATGATGAACGTTTTACGGCCGATCAGGCAAGCCACCAGGAGCCAAGACCGCTGTGGTCGATCCCGATACATTTCCAACTGAAAACGCCGAGTTTTTCCTCACCGGACCAGCCGGCAAGCTGGAGGTGCTGACGGATTTTCCGGCTGAAGAACCGGTCCGGCCGGCCGTTGCCGTCCTCTGTCACCCGCATCCACGCCATGGCGGCACCATGCGCAACAAGGTGGTGACCATCATGGAGCGAGCCCTGCGCGAACTGGGGCTGCCAACGGTTCGTTTCAATTACCGCGGGGTTGGCGAAAGCGAGGGCGAATTCGATGATGGCGACGGCGAAACAGCTGATCTCAAGGTCGTTGTCGACTGGGTCCGACGGGTGCAACCTGAGGCTGATCTATGGCTGGGTGGCTTCTCTTTCGGTGCCTACATCACGGTCAAGGCCGCCCAGGATCTTCCCGTTCGTCAGCTCATCTCGATTGCTCCGCCGGTCGAGCGCTACGGCTTCGAGAACTTCGTCCCTCCCAACTGTCCATGGCTGGTTGTTCAGGGTGATGAGGACGACGTCGTCTCCCCGGAGGCGGTGGTGTCCTGGGCCGAGGCGCTGGATCAGACACCCAGCCTGGTGATGATGGAGGGCACCGGCCACTTTTTCCATCGCCGTCTCATGGATCTGCGTGGCCTGATCAAGAATCACGTTCAACCCAATCTACCTTGAGTTGCGATGGGGGCCACTGCCGCGGTCAAGGGGCCGGAACACGCCTACCGAGCGCTGGTTGAGCAAGGTCAGCTCAGCCCCGACCCGGCCCAACAGCACCTCACCTCAAACCTGCAGCAGCGCTTCGATGCGCTTGTCGCGGCCCACGGAGGTGCCTTGTCTCGCCTCAGGCGCAAGCGCAAGCCGGTAAAGGGGCTTTACCTGCATGGCAAGGTTGGCCGCGGCAAGACCATGCTGATGGACCTGTTTGCCGGGTGCCTGGACGATGTCGGCATCCCGGTCTGGCGCATTCATTTCCACCGTTTCATGGATCACGTCCACGATGAGCTCGGCCAGCTTCAGCGCAAACGTGACCCCCTGGCCACCGTGGCGGCAAGGATTGCCGATCGGGCCCGGGTACTTTGCTTCGACGAATTCCACGTGTCCGATATCGGCGATGCGATGATTCTGGGCGAGTTGCTGCGTCACTTGCTGACCCGCGTCACCCTGGTCGCTACCAGCAACACCGAGCCGGACCAGCTCTATGCCGATGGCCTGCAGCGCGTTCGTTTCCTGCCAGCCATCGAGGCCATCAAGCAGCATTGCGACGTGATCGGGCTGGATGCCCAGGATGATTATCGTCTGCGCGAACTGGTCCAGCACCCCGTCTACTATGCTCCACAGACCGCTGACACGCGCGCGGCTCTGGAGAAGGAATTTGCCGCGCTGGCAGCCGGCGAGCGCATCAGCACCGAACCGATCAAGGTCCGTGGCCACGTCATTGCGCCGATCAAGCGGGCCGGGTCGATTGCCTGGTTTGATTTTTCCACCCTGTGCGAAGGGCCGCGCGCCAGCGCCGACTACATCGAGCTGGCGCGCCGCTTCGGCACCCTCGTGATCAGTGACATTCCGCAGCTGGACAACGACCGCAACGACGCCGCGCGCCGTCTCATTCACTTTGTTGACGAGTGCTATGACCGCGCCGTCAAGCTGATCATTTCAGCCCAGGTCGAGCCACAGCAGCTTTATCGCGGACAGCGCTTGAAAGCGCTTTTCGAACGAACCAGCTCCCGCCTGGTCGAGATGCAAAGTCGCGATTACCTGGCCCTGCCCCACCGACCCTGAATTCTGACCGGTCGAATCAGAATTCGACCAGGGTCTCGATGACGTGCTGGACGTAGTCGTTGAATTCCGGCTCATCGCGATCGGGCACCAGACCCTGAGCCTGAAGCTGAAGATAGCCGACATAAGATGAGTAGACCAGATTGGCACGCTGACGTGCCGCAACCCGGCCAAGCCCCAGCTCCTCGAAAGCATCGCTTAGGTAATCGATGCGGCGCGAAGTGACGCGGCGCAGCACCGGGCCCACCCTGGGATCATCCGGAGCGGCGCACAAAGCGACATAAATACGGTGGGTCAAGGTCTGGCGACTGGTGCGCCAGACGAACTGGGCCAGACGCTCGGCCGGCTGCTGATCGGCCTTCAAGGCCAGCTTGAGATGATAGCTGTCCTGGTTTTCCCAGCGCTGCAATGCGCGCTCCAGCAATTCATCCCGGCCCGGAAAGTGCCAGTAGAAGCTGCCCTTGGTGATGCCGAGACGCCGTGCCAAGGGCTCCACGCCGAGGGCGCTGACGCCTTTTTCAGCAATCAATTCCAGGGCCGCCTGTTCCCAGTCGGCCGGAGTCAGGGTAGCGCGATCGGCGCCGGTGCGGTTGGCAGGGGTGGAACTGGCCATGATTCGGCATCATACTCTGAATACAGGGACGCATGCGTTGCAATTGGAGGCCTGCATGCACAACTCGCGCAACCGCCTTGGTGGACCATTGACTAAATCAAAATCGACCCCCATACTCAAGCGTATGGAAGCAGTACGCAAACTCAACGATGACATCCGGCGTCGCCAGATCTGGACGGATGACGGTGTGCGCCTCAGCCTGCGCTATTACGGCGACGATCGAGCGCCTTGCATTCTGATGGCCCATGGCTTCGGGCAGACCCAGTATGCCTGGGAGAACACCGGTTGGCGGCTGGCCGCGGCTGGTTGGCAGGCAGTCAGCTACGACGCGCGGGGTCACGGCGAATCTGATCGCGCACCCGACAATGACTATGACTTCGAGCAATTCGTCGAGGATTTTCGCCGGGTCTGCGATTCCCTGCCCAATGTCCCGGTGGTGATCGGCGCATCCATGGGTGGTCTGATTGCCCTGCTTGCTCACTCCGAGAAACCCAAGGTCGATCTGCGCTCGCTGGTACTGGTCGACATTGCACCACGCTGGGACGAGCGCGGCGTAACCGCCATGCTCGCCTTCATGCGCCAGCATCCGGAAGGTTTCGGCAGCCTGGAAGAGGCAGCCGAAGCGGTGCGCGGGTTCCTGCCCCACCGCCGGCGCAGCGGCAAGCAAGCCAATCTTGACCGCAATCTGCGCCAGGCGGCCAACGGACGCTGGTACTGGCACTGGGACCCGGCCATGCTGGCTCTGGTCGAGAAAAGCAGCAACCTGCAGTCGCGCCTGCAGTCGGCCAGCCGCCGGCTGAAGCTGCCCACCTTGCTGGTGTCAGGCGGCATGAGCGAGCTGATCGGCGCCGAGCACGCCGAAGAGTTTCTCAAGCTGGCACCGCACGCCGAACATGTCGATGTTCCCGACGCGGCCCACATGGTGGCTGGTGACGCCAACGACCATTTTCTTTCCGCGATAGCCCCGTTCCTGCAACGGCAGGCTGCGCAAGGAGCTTCAAAATCATGATGATTCTCATTTTCCTGCTGGCCCTGCTCTTGGCCAACCTGGCCTGCGCCTATTTCAAGACCAGCATCATCGTCTGGACGGCAGTCAATGCGGCGGTGCTGCTTGGCTTCTCGATCGCGGGCCAACCAGGCTGGATCAGTCTGACCCTGGCCTGGGTGATCTTTGCCGCCATCGCCATTCCCCTGAACCACCGACCTTGGCGCCGCCAGTTCATTACCGCACCGGTACTGAAGGTCTTTGCAAAGATGACGCCGCAAATTTCCGAAACCGAACGGGTCGCCCTGGAGGCGGGCACGGTCGGGTTCGAAGGCGAGCTGTTCTCGGGCCGACCGCGCTGGAGCCGCTTCATCAAAAAGCCGCTGCATGAGCTGACTGTCGAAGAGCAGGCGTTCCTCGACGGTCCGGTTGAAGCCCTTTGCGACATGATCAACGAGTGGGAAATCTCGCACTACCGGGCTGGCCTCTCGGACCAGGTCTGGGATCATCTGCGCAAGCATGGATTTCTGGGGATGATCATCCCCAAAGAGCACGGTGGGCTGGGCTTTTCAGCCGTTGCCCATCGCGCGGTACTGGAAAAAGTCGCCGGCCTGAGTTCCACGGTGGGCTCGGTTGTCGCGGTTCCCAACTCGCTGGGCCCGGCCGAGCTGTTGCTGCATTACGGTACCGAGGAGCAAAAGAAGCATTATCTGCCGCGCCTGGCTGACGGTCGTGACGTGCCCTGCTTTGGCCTGACCAGCACCACTGCCGGCTCCGACGCCACCTCCATTGCCGACTACGGCGTGGTCTGCAAGCAGAAATACAAAGGCAAGCAGACCCTCGGCATCAAGCTGAACTTCGAGAAGCGCTATATCACCCTGGCCCCGGTCGCAACCGTGGTCGGCCTGGCCTTTCGCCTGTATGATCCCGACGGCCATCTCGGCGACAAGGAAGATATCGGCATCAGCCTGGCCCTTCTGCCGGCCGATACCCCGGGCATGGAAATCGGTCGCCGCCATTTCCCGCTGAACAACCCCTTCCCGAACGGTCCGATCATCGGTAAGGACGTGTTCATCCCGCTTGATTACCTGCTTGGCGGCACCGAGTACATTGGTCAGGGCTGGCGCATGCTGGTCGAGTCGTTGTCGGTCGGCCGGGCCATCTCGCTGCCGTCTTCTGCCACCGGCGGATCCAAGAGCGCGGCGCTGGCCACCGGCGCTTACGCCCGGATTCGCAAGCAGTTCAACATGCCGATCGGCCGGTTCGAAGGCGTTGAGGAAGCGCTGGCCCGAATCGCCGGCTACACCTACGCGATGAGTGCCCTCAGTCGCCAGACTGCCTCGGCCGTGGACGACGGCGAAAAGCCATCCGTCCCGGGCGCGATTGCCAAGTACCACGCCACTGAGATGTCGCGCGAGATCATCAAGGACGCGATGGATATTCATGGTGGCAAGGGCATTATCCTGGGCCCCAAAAACTACCTTGGCCGGGCCTGGCAGGGGGCGCCGATCTGGATTACCGTCGAGGGGGCCAACATTCTGACCCGTTCGCTGATGATCTTCGGCCAGGGTGCCATTCGCTGCCACCCCTTCGTCCTCAAGGAGCTTGAAGCACTGCAGATCGAGGATGAGGACGAGCGCTTGTCAACGTTCGATCGCCTGCTGTTTGCCCATATTGGCCACAGCATTTCCTGCGCGGTGCGCTCCTTTGTGCTTGGGCTGAGCTTTGCGCGCTTTGCGGCCGTGCCAGGCGACCGCCGCACCCGCAAGTACTATCGCAAGCTGACTCGCTACAGCGCCGCCTTTGCCTTCATGGCCGATATCGCCATGCTCACCTACGGCGGCAAGCTCAAGCAGAAAGAAAAGATCTCCGGACGCCTCGGGGATGTCTTGAGCCAGCTCTATATCTGCTCGGCCATGCTGCGTCGCTTCGAGCACGATGCCCGCCCGGCGTCCGATCAGCCGATCCTGGCATGGGCGTTTCACGATGCGGTCTACAAGATCCAGCACGCCATGCGCGGCGTCATCGACAATTACCCGATCGCCTGGGTGCGCCCGTTTTTGCGTCTGATCATTTTCCCGCTGGGCCGGGTCGAACGCGCGCCCAACGATCGTTTGGGGCACAAGGTGGCCGCACTGCTGCTGTCGCCATCCGAAACCCGCGATCGGTTGACTCGTGGCATTTACACCTCCGACCGCAATGGCTACCCGATCGGTGTCATGGAAAAACTGCTGCCTGACGTGATCGCGGCCGAGCCGCTGGAGCGCAAGATGCTCAAGGCGGTCCGAGGCGGGCAAATTTTTGCCTACACCTTCGAAGAACAGATTGAGCAGGCGGTGGCGGCCAAAGTGATCACGGATCGCGAACGCGACTTCCTGCTCAGCGTTCGCACCCGTACCCTGGAAATCATCTCGGTCGATGACTTCGAGCTGGAGGAAATCCAGGGCGGCGTGAGTGCCTATGGCGACAAGATTCGAGGCCAACGAAAGAAGGCCGCCTGACTCGTCCGATATCGCTATACTTGGCCCCGGTCCCCCCGGGGCCAAATTTTTTCTGCAGGTGCCCCAACCGTCAAGGTCGGGGTGAAACGGGAAGCCGGTGAGAGTCCGGCACTGCCCCCGCAACTGTAACCGGCGTCGGCTGCCTTCGCGCAGCGACGTTGTCCAGCATCAGCCACTCGGCAAGCGCCGGGGAAGGCCTGGACACCCGCCCGACCGCAAGGTCGAACGGGTCGGAAGTCAGGAGACCGGCCCGCAGCATGTTCAATAACCTGGCGGCTGCGGCGGGCAGCCCGGAAGGGATCGGTGCGAACTGTACCGGCACTCTCCTTGCGTCCGCCCATCCGCAATCATTTGCGCGGGTGAGCGCAAGGAGCCATTGCATGATGTTCAATTTCAAACTCCCCGGTCCGATCCTGTCGGTTCTGGCCGCTACTGTTTTCCTTCCCCAGCTTTCGCTTGCCTACGATGACGGCGTCAGCGAGCCGGTTGTGGTCACGGCCACCCGTGGCGAGCAACCGCTTGCCGACAGCCTGGCCGCGGTTTCAGTGATCGATCGCGAAAAAATCGAGCGCAGCCAGGCCCCCGACCTGGTCGAACTGCTGCGGCTTGAAGCCGGCGTGGATATCGCTCGCACCGGCGGCCCAGGCGGACAGACCAGTCTCTTTCTGCGCGGCACCAACTCCAATCACGTGCTGGTGCTGATCGATGGCATCCGCGCATCCGCCGCTGGCACGGGTGGTTTTGCCTGGGAGCTGCTTGACCCGGCCATCATCGAGCGTATTGAAATCGTGCGCGGACCACGCGCAGCACGTTGGGGCTCCGACGCCATCGGCGGGGTCATCCAGATTTTTACGCGTCAAGCCCGGGGAGTGACGCTGCGCGCCGGCTATGGCCGCTACCGTGATCGCAGCCTGGTGGCAGCCGCCGGCACCGGAACCGCCGGCCTGACCGCCGCCGCGCGCCGGGTGGGCGGCTATTCCTCCCAGAACGAGCGCGGCTTCGCCTTTGATCCGGACGACGACGGTTTTCGCAACTTCAGCCTTGCCGGGTCGGCTCGCCAGCCGATCGGCCGTGGGCATCTGGACATCAGCGCTCGCCTGGCCCGGGGCGATACGGAGTTCGATCAGGGCGAGTCCGACTTTCTGAATTACGCGGCCGGACTGACTTACCTATCAGATCCAGGCGCAGACTGGCACTGGCAAGCCAGCCTCGGCGCACATCGCGACCGCCTCGACACTGAAACCCCGTTTGGCCAGTCGGAAGCCGTTACCCGCCGACTCCAGGCCGGCACCCAGGCCGAAACCGCGCTGGGCGCGAGCAGTCGTCTGCTGTTCGGTGCCGATGGCTGGCAGGAATCCGGCGTTAGCCGCGGCAGCTGGGCGGAGTCACGCTACAACATTGGTGTCTGGGCGGGGCTGGATGGCAGTCGGCAGGCGGTCGACTACGAGGTCAGCCTGCGCTGGGACCAGGACGAGCTGTTCGGCTCGGCAGTCACCGGCAACCTGGCCGGCGGCTGGCGCCTGAACGATGACTTCCGCTTCCTCGGCAGCCTCGGTCGTGGGTTTCGTGCACCTACATTCAACCAGTTGTTTTCACCTGGATTTTTTGGCGCTTTCGCCGGCAACCCCGAGCTTGACCCGGAAACCAGTTGGTCGACCGAGATTGGCCTGCAGTGGCGGCCTGGCCATGGCCAGCGCGTCCGCCTGGCGCTGTTTGAAAACCGCATTGACGACTTGATCGACTTCGCCGGTGTCGACTTCCAGGCCATCAACATTCGCGAAGCTCGCATACGCGGCGTCGAGTTCCACTACGGTCTGACCCGTGATGCCTGGCGCGGCGAACTGCAGCTGACCTGGCAGGACCCCGAGGATCGGGACAGTGGCCTGGATCTGCTCAGGCGCGCTCGCGAAAAAGGCAGCCTTACCCTGGATCGCGTCCTCGGCAACGGCGGCTGGCTGGGCGCCGAGCTGGTCCATATCGGCACCCGCTTCGATATCGGGCAAGCGCGTCTGCCGGCCTACACTCTGCTCAACCTGCGGGCCGGATGGCCGCTGGGACAGGGTTTGAGTCTGGAGGGTCGGGTAGAAAACCTGACCGACCGGGACTACGAACAGACGATCGGCTTCAATACCCATCGCCGCTCACTGTTTGTCGCACTTTCCTGGACCCGTTTCTGACCTGCCGCGGGCTTACTAGTACCTGCATAAGTATTGCCTCATTCAGGGCTCCTGACGGATTCGCCTGCAAGGCAAAGTGGCGAAGGCATAGTGACTCTACGTCGAGCCGCTTAACACGCGCTACGGTCTCCACCAGGGCGCTTCTTGCTGCGCAAACCGCACCCTGGTTGCGACCTGCGCTGCAGGCGGATTCGTCAGGAGCCCCATGCGGGCTTGCCTCTCGGCGTCCGTGGACTTCGTTCTCGACGCTTGATGTAGGACGGCTACACGCGCGACGGCACTCCAGGAGTGCTTCTTCGCTTCGCGAAACCGCACTCCTTTCGTCGCCTGCGCTGGCGCGCCGACGCCTTGCCACGAACGCCGAGAG
>SLQY01000183.1 GCA_007131235.1 Wenzhouxiangella sp. | reverse complement strand
CCCGACATGGGCCCGATCTGCGTAACCGGGGCCAGCGGCGGTGTCGGATCGATTGCCGTGGACCTGTTCAGCCGGGCCGGTTACGACGTAACCGCGATCAGCGGCAAAGTCGAGGAGTTCGACTGGCTGCACGAGCTCGGCGCTGCCCAGTGCATTTCCCGCCACGAGTTGTACTGGCCCGAGACACCGATGGCCTCGGCCATGTTCGCCGGTGCCGTGGACAACGTCGGTGGCGACACCTTGTCCGGATTGACCCGGGTAATCAAGCCTTGGGGCAACATCGCCTCATGCGGCCTGGCTGGCGGCATCGGGCTGCGCACCACCGTCATGCCCTTCATCATCCGGGGTATCGGTTTGCTGGGCATCAATTCATCCGGTTGTCCTTACGATCTGCGCTACGAGCTATGGCAGCGTCTGGCGGGGGACTGGAAGCCGGCGCATCTGGATGCGATTGCCGCCAGCCCGGTGCGAATGGATGCCATGGAGCCGGTGTTCGACCGACTGCTGGCCGGCGGCGGTCGTGGTCGTGTGGTGGTCGAGCTTGGGTGAGTCCTGGGCCCCGTGTGCTCGGCTTTTCTAGTATCATGATGAAATTAACGCGACCGTCGCTTGTAAAGTTCTAAGGGTGAAAAGCATGGCCAAAGTATTGATCGTCGATGATTCAGAATCGCAACTGTTTGCCTTGACCAAGATCGTTGAAGGTGCAGGCCACCAGGTAGTCACAGCCCCCAATGGCGAAGAGGGCGTGAAAAAGGCGATTGCCGAATTGCCCGACCTGATCCTGATGGATGTGGTCATGCCTGGGCTGAACGGTTTCCAGGCCACCCGCAAGATTTCCAAGGAAAAGACAACTGCCAGCATTCCGGTTATTTTCGTCACCACCAAGGATCAGGAGACCGACCGGATCTGGGGCATGCGCCAGGGTGCGTCGGCCTATATCACCAAGCCGGTAGACAAAAGCGCCCTGCTGGCGGCAATGAACAAGGCTCTGGAGGGCTGAACACGGATGAGTATTTCTGCAGGTGATCCAATCCCGAAGGCCAACCTGACGGTCATGTCAGCGCAAGGTCCTTCGCCCGTTTCAACCGACGAGCTGTTCGGAAAGGGGCGTTCGGTGGTATTTGCCGTACCCGGTGCGTTCACACCCACCTGCTCGGCCCAGCACCTGCCTGGCTTTATTGAACAAGCCGATGCGCTGAAGGCCAAGGGCATTGACCGTATCGTCTGCATGGCGGTCAACGATGTCTTCGTGATGAAAGCCTGGGGAGAATCCTCGAATACCGGCGACAGCATCACCATGGCGGCTGACGGCAACGGTGAATTCACCGAGGCGCTTGGCCTGGGCATGGATGCTTCGGCCTTTGGCATGGGCAAGCGCAGCCAGCGTTTCGCCCTTGTTATCGAAGATGGTGTTGCCACCCATGTTCTGGTGGAAGCAGCCGGCGAATTTCGGGTATCCAGCGCCGAATACGTGCTGGACCAGCTCTAACCGGGCTGACAGGCCCTCAGCATCCGCGCGTGTCCTTGCGCTGACTCCTCTCCAGCGGCAAGCTCCGGCTTGCCTTGCTGCCAGACGCCCTGGTAGCCGCCTAGCCGCCTTCCGGCGAAGGATACCTGACCGGATTGACGCCCTGCGGCTCTATGATTCCCAGGTGGAAGCCGGCCCAGAGCACCAGGATCAAGCCGACCGAAAGACCAACCCGCCAACTCAGGCGACGCACGGTGCGATCGCTGTCGCCGTCATCCACGACAAGAAAATAGAAACTGGAAGCCAGCGTATACAGGATTCCAATGAACACCGAAATGATCAGCAGTTTGCTCAGCAAGAGATATGACCCTGTTTTGACACCCATGCATTATAAAGTCGGGTCGTGACGAAAACCGCCCCTGGTCCTTGCATGCGCGCTGTCCTGCCTCATCTGGTCGCCCTGATCGTGATCATGGCCTGCCTGCGACTGGCTTTCTGGCAGCTTGACCGTGCCGAGGAGAAAGACATCATGCTGGACCAGTGGGAACAGGCGCCAGCAATCCAGGCTGCCGCTCTGGATGCCGCCAATCCATTGCCCTATGCCCGCCTGGAGGGGCTTGGAACATTCGATGCCGACCGCCATGTCTTGCTTGACAACCAGATCCGCAACAACCATCCAGGCGTTCATGTGTTCAGTCTGTTCAAACCGCTCGACGGTGGCCCGCTACTGATGGTCAACCGCGGCTGGCAAGCTTGGGACCGGCGCCAGGGACAGTGGCCCAGTTTCGAAACACCGACCGAGGTGGTCGCCATCAGCGGTCGCTTGAGTCCTCCGCCCAGAGTCGGTTTCCAGCTTGGCGAGGCACAGGCCCTCGACCCTGAGCAGTGGCCGAATCTGACGACCTATTTCGATCTCGAGCGTCTGCGCGCGGTCTTTGGTAGCAACTTGCACGACCAGGTCGTACTGCTGGAACCGAAACATGCCCTGCACATGACCGGCGACGAGTGGCGCACCGTGGTGATGGGGCCCGAGCGGCACCGTGGTTACGCTTTCCAGTGGTTCAGCATCGCCCTGGCGATTCTGCTGATCTGGATTTTCCTCACTTTCAGGCAACTAAGAAATCGATGAACAAAGTAGTCATCATTCTGGTTTTCGTCGCCTTCGGTGCCCCCGTGCTGATTGCGACCCTGCTCCACAGCGAGTGGTTCGATCCCAGCCTCGGCGCAACCAGAAACCACGGTGAGCTCGTGCAGCCGGTCATCGAACTGCCGGCCGACTGGGTCATCCAGCGCGATGATGGCACGAAGTTTGGCCAGGTTGACCTGCTGGATCGCTGGCACCTGGTTCACCTGCGCAACGAGGCCTGCGACGAAGCCTGCCTGGAGGATCTCTATTGGCTGCGGCAGGTCAGGCGTGCCCAGGACCGACACCAGCCCGACGTTGGCCTGCTCCTGGTCAGCCAGGCGCCGCTGGACGCCGAGACTCGCGCCCGCGTGCTGGAGCTGGCCGATGACTTCATGATCGCTGACGGCGGCGCTGCCGCCTCGCTGGTTGCCGCCTTTCCCGCCGGCACCGAGGGACCGTCTAGCTACATCCTTGACCCCATGGCCAATATAATACTGCGGTACTCGAACGACGCCGATCCGAACGGTATCCGACGTGATCTGCGACGCCTTCTGACCTGGACTCAGCGCGACTAACCTTCCCTGATGACAACTGGCCGTACCTACAATCGCCTGGCACTGTTTGCCGCCATTCTGACTTTCGTGGTCATCGTTCTCGGTGCCTGGGTGCGTCTCACCGACGCCGGCCTGGGCTGCCCGGACTGGCCGGGCTGCTACGGGCACCTGACCTGGCCACAGGATGAGGGCTCGCTGGCAGTCGCCGAACAGGTTCGTCCAGATCGTGCAGTAGACGTCGGTTCGGCGGTTCGGGAGATGGTCCACCGCTATGCCGCCGGTATCCTTGGTCTGATCGTACTCGCCCTGGCGATCCTGGCCTGGCGGCGGCGCCGGGATCCGGCACAACCGGTCGCCTTGCCCATCGCGCTGCTGGTCTTGATTATTTTTCAGGCCACGCTAGGCGCCTGGACAGTTACCATGCTGCTCAAACCTGCCATTGTGCTGGCGCACCTGGCCGGCGGCATGCTGACATTCAGCTTGCTGGTCTGGCTCTATCTGAAGACCCGCCAGGCACAGCCTCGGCCCAACCTGCCCCAACGACGTTTGCGCTGGCCTCTGGCACTTGGCCTGACCGTCCTCGTCAGCCAGATCCTGCTGGGCGGCTGGGTCAGCACCAACTATGCTGCATTGTCCTGCCCCGACTTCCCTACCTGCATGGGCCAATGGTGGCCTGATGCTGACTTCAACGAAGGTTTCACCGTTTGGCGCGGCGTCGGCGTGGATTACGAAGGCGGCATCCTGGATCAGAATGCACGAGTGGCCATTCACATGGCGCATCGGCTAGGCGCTATTGTCGTGATAGGAATATTCAGCTGGTTGCTCTGGAAGCTGTTCCGCACGCCCAGCATGGCTGCGCCGGCATCGCTCCTGTCTTTGTTGCTGGTCGTGCAGATTACTTTCGGCATTCTCAACGTCGTTCTCGGGTTGCCACTGTGGATTGCAGTTGCGCACAATGGCTTCGCCGCCCTGTTGCTGGGCTGCATGGTCTGGTTGCTGACCCTGACCGGTGGGAAAACGGCCTCCTCGGGATGAGCGCCGTGCTGTCCGCAACTCGGGTTGGACACTTCCTTGCTTTGTGCAAGCTGAAAGTCGTCAGCCTGATCGTCTTCACCGCGGTCGTAGGCATGTTCCTGTCGGTGCCCGGCATGGTCCCGCTGGACGTTCTGATTCTGGGCTCAGTCGGCATCGGCATGGCCGCCTCAAGCGCGGCGGCGATCAATCATCTCCTTGACGCCAAGGCCGATGAGGTCATGACCAGGACCCGAAACCGACCCTTGCCAACTGGTCAGCTCGACCAGCGTCAGGTGCTTGTGTTTGCAACTGGCCTCGGCGTGGTTTCCATGATATTGCTGGGCGTATTCATCAATCCGCTGACGGCCATCCTCACCTTCGCCAGTCTGATTGGCTATGCCATTGTCTACACAGCATGGCTGAAACGGGCAACGCCGCAGAACATCGTCATTGGCGGCGCTGCCGGGGCCGCCCCGCCGGTGCTTGGCTGGGTAGCCGTGACCGGTGAAATTCACGCCCACGCGCTGATCCTTTTCCTGATCATCTTTGTCTGGACGCCGCCTCACTTCTGGGCCCTCGCCATCTATCGCCGGCATGATTACGCTGCCGCCGACGTGCCAATGATGCCGGTCACCCACGGCGTCGAATTTACCCGTTGGCAAATCCTGTTCTACAGCATCATCCTGGTCCTGGTTACCCTGCTGCCCTGGCTGACCGGCATGAGCGGACTGGTCTACCTGGCCGGGTCGATCGTGCTCAACCTGGGTTTTCTGGGTTACGCCTTGGCGATGTTCAAGCCCCGCAACGAGCAAGTTGCCATGCAGATGTTCAGTTACTCGATCATCTACCTGATGATGCTGTTCGCTTTTTTACTGATTGATCACTATCTTCCCATCCAAGTCTAGCGACCGCGAGAATTTCACCATGCCCCAGACCCGTGCGCCGTTTTCCCCCCTGCATCATCTCGAAGCCCATGACGAGTTCATCGCCCGCCATATCGGGCCTGACGCGTCGGAAGTGCGTGACATGCTTGCAGCGGTGGGCTGTACCTCGCTCGACGCCCTGATGACCGAGACCATGCCCGGCAGCATCCGTAGCGAGCAGCCCCTGCAGCTGCCAGTCAGCGACAATGAGGATCGCGTTCTTGAGCAGCTGCGCGAAATGGCCGCCAGCAACACGGTCAGCCATAGCATGATCGGCCTGGGTTACCACCCGACCATCACGCCGCCGGTCATTCTGCGCAACGTGCTCGAGAATCCCGGCTGGTATACCGCCTATACGCCCTACCAGGCCGAGATAGCGCAAGGTCGGCTGGAGGGTCTGCTTAATTTCCAGCAAATGGTGATGGACCTGACCGGCATGGCACTGGCCAACGCATCACTGCTCGACGAAGCAACTGCAGCCGCCGAAGCCATGGCCATGCTGAAGCGAGTCAATCGCCAGTCCAAGAGCCCTCGCTTTCTGGTGGACGCCCGATGCCTGCCCCAGACCATTGATGTGGTGCGCAACCGCGCCAGGCACCTGGATATCGAGGTCGAGGTGCACGCAGACCTGATCGAGGCGCTCAAGCAAAAGGACTGCTTCGGCATCCTGACCCAATACCCCGGCGCGAGCGGTGAGGTCATCGATCTTGAGCCCTTGATTGAGTGCGCTCATGAACAGGGAGCGCTGGCGGTCGTGGCTGCTGATTTGATGTCACTGGTGATGCTGAAGGCCCCGGGCGAGGCTGGTGCTGACGTTGTCGTTGGTTCCGCTCAGCGCTTTGGCGTCCCCATGGCATACGGTGGCCCGCATGCGGCGTTCCTGGCAACCCGTGAAGACTACCGCCGCAGTGTGCCGGGTCGGATCATCGGTGTCTCACGCGATCGCCACGGCGCCCCGGCGCTGAGAATGGCCTTGCAGACGCGGGAACAGCATATCCGGCGCGAAAAGGCCATGAGCAATATTTGCACTGCGCAGGCACTGCTGGCAGTGATGGCCAGTTTTTACGCGGTCTGGCACGGCCCCGAGGGTCTGAAGCGGATCGCTGGACGTATTCACCGTCATGCCTGCCTGATCGCCCATGCCCTGGGCAAGGCCGGCTACGAGCTTGAACATCACCATTTCTACGATACCGTTTCGGTGAAGATGTCCGAGCCCCGGCGCCAGGCCATTCTGCATCTGGCCCAGCAGGCCGGCTTGAATCTGCGCGCCGACCGCGACGGGTACATCGGCATCAGCGTCAACGAATGTACTCGACGTCGGCATACGGCGGCGCTGCTGAGCCTGTTCGATGGCGTCGATGAAGATGTCAGCGCCCTGGATCAGGCCCTGGCGGCCGATAGCAGCGCGATTCCCGAAGCGCTTCGCCGCAGCACCGAATTCCTGCAACACGAAGTATTCAGTCGCTACCATTCCGAGACCGAGATGCTGCGCTACCTGAAGCGCCTCGAAAATCGTGACCTGAGCCTGGCTCATGCCATGATTCCGCTGGGATCTTGCACGATGAAACTCAACGCCACCGCCGAAATGATCCCAGTGACCTGGCCGGAGTTTTCTGAACTGCACCCTTTCTGCCCGTGGGACCAGGCCCGTGGCTACCAGACCATGATTTCGCAACTGGAAGCCATGCTCGCCGAGCTGACCGGTTTTGCCGCGATTTCCCTGCAGCCCAACGCCGGCTCGCAGGGCGAGTATGCCGGCTTGCTGGCAATCAAGGGCTGGCACGAACAACGCGGTGAAGGTCATCGTCGAGTCTGCCTGATTCCGGCATCGGCGCACGGCACCAACCCGGCCAGCGCGCAAATGGTGGGCATGGATATCGTCGTCGTCGGCTGCGATGAGCGCGGCAATATTGACCTGGACGATCTCGAACAGAAAATAGCCAAACACCAGGAAAAGCTCGCCGCCCTGATGATCACCTACCCGTCGACTCACGGCGTATTCGAAGAAGACGTGGTGACCATCTGCAACAAAGTCCGGGCAGCCGGCGGCCAGGTCTACCTGGACGGTGCCAACATGAATGCCCTGGTCGGCTGGTCACGTATCGCCGACTTCGCTGATGTCTGTCACCTGAACCTGCATAAAACCTTCTGCATACCCCATGGCGGCGGTGGGCCCGGCGTCGGCCCGATCGGAGTTCGCGAGCACCTGGCGCCCTTTCTGCCGGGCCACGTTACCGGTCTGCTGGGACCTGACCTAGGTGCCAATCCCGCCGTCGCGGCAGCCCCCTGGGGCAGCGCGGGCATCCTGGCAATCTCCTGGGCCTATATCCGGATGATGGGGCCCGACGGCTTGCGCAAGGCCACCCAGGTCGCCATTCTGAACGCCAATTACATCGCCTGCCGACTCGCCGACCACTACGACATTCTCTACCGCGGACGCAACGATCGCATCGCCCACGAATGTATTGTTGACCTGCGCCCGTTCAAGGACATCGCCGGCATCTCCGAGGAAGACGTGGCCAAGCGCCTGATCGACTATGGCTTCCACGCCCCGACCATGTCCTGGCCTGTTCCAGGCACGTTGATGATCGAACCGACCGAGAGTGAGTCGAAAGGAGAGCTTGATCGCTTCATCGAGGCGATGATCGCGATCCGCGCAGAAATCGACCGCGTGGCCTCCGGACAGTGGGACCGGGACAGCAACCCGCTGAAAAATGCGCCGCACACCATTGCCGAGCTGGGCGCTGATGACTGGCCACACAACTACAGCCGAAGCGAAGCGGGCTGGCCGACCAAGTCGCTCTACCAGGGCAAGTTTTTCCCCAGCGTGGCACGGGTAGACAATGTCTACGGCGACCGCAACCTGGTCTGCTCCTGCCCGCCCATGGAAGACTGGCTGGAAGCAAGCTGAATTCAGACCGGGTCAATCCAGCTTGACCGGCGCCTCTGGCCGGTCCGGAAAACGCGGCGGATTGGCTTCGATTCTGGTCATGACTTCTTCGATACCACGCTCCAGCTGAGGATCGCGGCCGGCAATCACGCTGGCCGGATCGTTGGCCACTTCAATATCCGGGGCAACCCCCTCACCTTCGATCACGAATTCACCGTCCACACTGGCAAAGCCGAACTCGGGAACGTTCACCGTTCCGCCATCGATCAGTGGGCCGTGGTTGGTGATTCCGACCACGCCGCCCCAGGAGCGTTTACCGATCAGCGGACCGAGACCGGCATTGCGAAACTGCCACGGGAAAATATCGCCGTCGGAGGCGGAATTTTCGTCCAGCAAGGCAACCAGGTGGCCATTGAAAGCCTGGTTCGGGTAGGTGCTCACGTAAGGCATGGTGCGTGAGTAACCCAGCGACAGCGGCCGGCGCGCCAGACGCTCGATCAGCATCTGGGACACGTTGCCACCGCCGTTGGAGCGAACGTCGATGATCAGGCCATCCTTGCGCAGCTGACCATAAAACCACTTGATGAACTCGCGAATACCGTCCGGCCCCATATCCGGCACATGCAGGTAACCGACCCGACCGTCCGTGGCCTCGGTCACACGCCGATGGTTGTCGCGCACCCAGGCCAGGTAGTGCAGCGATGATTCGTTATTGATCGGACGCACCGTCACCGTGCGCGGATTGCGACCGTCGGCACGATCACTTACGGTCAACACCACGGCTTCATCCGGCGGCAGCTGCAGACGCCGGAAGATATTCTCCGAACCTGACAACGGTCGACCGTTGATTGCCAGAATGTAGTCACCCTCACGGACGTTGACGCCAAGTTCAGTCAATGGCGAACGATAGCGCGGCTCGTCATTCTGGCCGGCAAGAATCTCGACGATACGGTAACGATCACGGTCAACCTCGAAGCGGGCGCCCAGCAGCGCCACCGGCTGGCGATCCGGCAAGCCCTCGTCACCGCCGCTGACGTAGGCATGACTGACGTTGAGTTCGGCAATCATCTCTCCCATCAGGTAATTGAGATCACTGCGGTGGGCAACGTGCTCCAGCCAGGGCCGGTATTGCTCCCGCAGCTCGGCCCAGTCGTAACCATGCATGTTGTCGACATAGAAGTGATCACGAAACCGACGCCACACCTCGTCGAATGCGGTAGCCCACTCGGCCACCGGGTCGATGGTCGCGCGCAATCCGGAGGTCACGACCGCGTCAGGCTCCTGGCCTTCGCGCGCAATGTCGAAAACCTGCCAGCTACCGCCCTGGCGCGCCAGCAAGCGCCGGCCATCAGCGCTGACATCGATTGCCTGCAACCCGTCGGGAAATTCCACGATCTCGCGGTCTTCGAAGCGGAACATCCGAACCCGCGGCTGCCGCTCGGGTCCGCGACCGTAGAAGAAAGCATCGCCTTCCACATACACAACGCCACCTTGCACGGCCATCAGGTTGCCGATGTTGGTGTTGTCGACCGGCAAGCGAACCAGGCGGTCCCACAGGCCATCGAACTCGATATCGACGCGCTCCGGGCGCTCAACCGTGGCGTTATCCTCGTTTTCTTTGGCCCCATTCAGCCCGGGCTCCTCGGCATCACGCGGTGCCAGGGGATTGGCCGCATCGCGAGTCAGACCGAGCGCAAAAATGCCGGTCGTCCGATTGACCGCGTAGTTCCACTCGCGCTGCGAGATCTGCGGCGCAAATTCGCGATCGCCAAGAAAGAACAGGTGCTGGCCATCGGCTGAAAAGGACGGTCGGTACTCCGAGAACAGGCCGTCGGAAATGCGCCGACTGCGATTGTCCGAAACGCTGTAGAGGTACAAGGCGCGCAGACCGCTTTCCTGGGTCTGGCTGAAAGCCAGCCAGTCGCCGGCCGGCGACCAGGCGTAGTCACGGTTGCGCCAGCCCGGGTCACGGCCGGCCTCATGCAGACCGCCGCGCCCATCCGAACGGATAACCAGGATTCGGCCGTCCTTGTCGGACACTGCCACGTGATCGCCGCTGGGAGAAAATCGCGGCTGGTAGAAACGGGTCTGGTTGCCGTCAGTCAGCTGCCGGGCATCGCCGCTGCCGTCAGCAGCACCGATGTAAAGCTCTTCTTCTCCGCTGATATCGGAAACAAACACCACCGAACGACCGTCCGGTGACCAGTCCATTTCCCGGTCGTGCGCTGTCGAGCGGTGGGTAACCACTCGGGTCACGCCCTCGTCCACCGGCGCATTGAACAGATTGCCACGCGCCGCAAACAGCACGCGCTGGCCGGTCGGACTGAGCCTGGCTGCGGTAATCTGATCACTGACAGCCACGGTGCGCTGACGACGATTCACGCCGTCATCAGGCACCCGTATCTCGAGGCCACGATCGCTGTTGTCGCGGGTGTCGAAGATGCGCAGCCGGCCATCCAGCTCGTAAATGATCCGGCCGTCGGCCGAGGCGCTGGCCCAGCGCACGTCCCAGTCCTGGTGAAAAGTCAGCTGGCTGACGGCCAGGCTGTCCGGATCGACCCGGTACAGGTTGAGCTTGCCGTCGCGATCGGAAACGAAGTACCCGTAACCTGCAATCCACATTGGGTCGCGGTCGGTCCGCGGGTGATCGGTAATCTGGCGCGCATCACCCGCTGCCAGATCGAACAACCACAAGCTTTGCGCCCAACCGCCCTGGTAGCGCTTCCAGGTGCGAAAATCACGAAAAAGTGGCGAGTAGAACAGCTTGTTTTCGTCATCGGTGAAGGTTCCAGCCCCGGCGACGGGCACCGGCAGCCGCTGCGGCAAGCCGCCATCGCGGGAGACCGTGTACAGCGTCGCCGTGCTCGATCCCCAGGCATCGCGCTGTGACCGAAACAGCACCCGCGCGCCGTCCGGCGTCCAGCCAACCACCTGGTTGTCGTAACCCCAGCGCGCCGGCAGCGGGCCGGTGGCCGGGTACCAGGTCAACTGCACCGGCTCGCCGCCGTCGGCGGGCACCAGGTAGACCTGCTCGTCGCCACCATACTGGCCCGTAAACGCAACGTAACGCCCGTCCGGCGAAAAACGCGGAAACAGTTCCTTGCCCGGGTGGCTGGTCAGGCGCTTGGCCACGCCGCCCTGGTCAGAAACGGTCCACAGATCTCCGCCGTAGCTGAACACCACCAGCTCCTCGTGCAAGTGCGGAAACCTGAGCAACCGGGTCTCTGCCATTGCCTGGCTGGCCGCCAGCATGGCAACCAGCATCAACAATCCTGAGCGTGCGCGATACAGCATGTAGTTATCCTGATGGTGAAATAGTTGATCAGTGAAACAATATAACCTTGGATGTCCTGATGGCAATGCCGAAAGTCATGCATTGACGGCTGGATTGGTATCCTGGTTGCCGATCAGGCTACAATCGCCGGCTTGACCCCCGACCGGAAGTTCGGTCCTAGCCAATAAATCAAGCCCAAACAGGTTCGATCCATCAATGATTTCAAGCATATTCTCTTCAATCCGCATAAGCGCCATCGTCCTGGTCATCACCGTTTCCATGAGCCTCGGGGGCAAGGCCATGGCATCCGATGATGTCGTCTGGGTGCGTGTTTTCCAGGCCGAACAAAGCACGGTGCGCCAGCATTCCCTGCTCACCGACCACGCGCTCGCCAGTTACGGCAACATGCTGTTCGGGCAGATCGACCGGGCAACGGCAGAAAGCTTGCGCGACCAGGGTCTGGCAGTCAGCATCAGCCAGAACCCCTTCGTCCTGACCCTGGGTGAAGAGCAGTTTGATCCGCTGGAAAGATTCCCGCAGGGCAATGAGTTGCTTCAAGCCAGCCAGCCTGGATGGTACCTGGTCCAGTTCGACGGGCCGGTTCGTTCTCGCTGGTTGAGCGAACTTCGCGACCAGGGAATTCGCGTCGCTCAGCCGATTTACCCGTTCAGCTACGTGGTGTGGGTGGAGCCTGAACAGCTCGGTCGGGTCAGCCAGGTCGACGCCGTGCGCTGGATGGGCCAATGGCAGAGCGATTGGGCGCTGCTGCCCCAGCAGCGCAGTTTCGATGACGAGATCCGCTCGACCATGGCCCTGGCCAGTGCCCATGCCGATCTGCGCACCCTGCAGCAGGCCCTGGGCGGTCTGGGCCAGGTCCACAGCATCTCGCCGCTGGATGCTCATTTCCGGGTCGTGCACATGGACCTGCCAGGTTCACGCTATGCCGAGCTGGCCTCGCTTCCCGAAATCTACACCGTGCAGTGGATACGTCCGGAAGTGGCCACGCGCGGTGAGATGAGCAACCAGTCCGTGGTCGGCAACTACGACCAGTCCGGGGTGGTGTTTCCCGGCTACACCGACTGGCTCGACAGCACCGGGTTCAACGGCAGCGGCGTGCGCGTTGGCGTGGTTGACAACGGCATTCGCATCACCCACGTTGACCTGGCCGATCGCATCGTTCCCTGTCAGCCATCAGGCGACACACCGACCAGCTGCACCAGCGCCGGGGGCGGTCACGGCACACACGTGGCCGGTGCGATCGCCGGCACCGGGGCAACCGGTGCGCTGCGCAACGGTTTTCTGAGTGGCCAGGGGGTGGCACCGGGTGCCAACCTGGTCCGCCAGGACTACAACCCGTTCACGACCGGCGGCCTGCCCGGAATGATCCCGGACGGCATGGCCAAGATTTACCGCGAATCGGCGCTATCGGGCGCACTGCTGACCAACAACTCCTGGGGACCGACCGGATCACCGCAAG
The DNA here is from genome assembly GCA_007131235.1 of Wenzhouxiangella sp. Classification (GTDB taxonomy): domain Bacteria; phylum Pseudomonadota; class Gammaproteobacteria; order Xanthomonadales; family Wenzhouxiangellaceae; genus Wenzhouxiangella. The sequence continues at coordinate 298 of SLQY01000183.1, read as the reverse complement.
GCTACGACATCCCGACCCGACAGATCGACCTGATCAGTCGCGATGCCCGGCCACAGGATCCGGGCCAGCACCCCATTCTGGCCGTCTGGTCGGTGATGAACGGCAATGGTGATTCCAGTGGTGCCTGCGCGCCCTCTTCGCTGGGATCACCGGACGAGGCCAAGAACCTGTTTGCCGTGGGCTCCACATCGCTGCAGACCGGTGATGCCAGCGGCGCCCAGGTTGCCAACATTTTTCGTGTCTCGCCCAACTCCGGACATGGCCCGGCCTGTGATGGCAGGCGCGTACCGCATATCGT
>SLQY01000294.1 GCA_007131235.1 Wenzhouxiangella sp. | reverse complement strand
GGGTGTTTTTGTGCCTGGTCGTTGCCCGTCTGCGCGATACCCTGGCCGCTGGGCCGGCAGCCTACGAGGGGCCGGAAACGTTCGTCGCCGACCTGGAATTGATGATCGACTCGCTGGGCGAGCACCGGGGCCAGCATGCCGGTCGTTTTCCGCTTGAACGGTTGCGTCGCCGCGCCGACATGTTTGCATTCCACCTGGCCGCGCTCGATCTGCGGATCGATTCCGGTGACCTGCACGAGGCCGTGGCGCGCCAGCTCCAGGACCCCGACTGGCCGGAAAGCCCACCGGCCGAGCGCACCGAGCGCTTGCTCAAGGCGCTGGCCGAACAGCCCGACTGCCGTGACGACGATCATCCGGTCTTGCGCCTGCTCAAGGCCGCTGCCAGCGCGCACGGGCGTTTTGGCAGGCGCGCCATCGGCACGCTGATTGTCAGCATGAGCCGCAATGCCGATGATGTACTTGCGGCCTGGTTGATGGCGCGCCTGGCCGGTATCGAGGACGGCCTGCTCGACCTGGTCCCCCTGTTTGAAACCGTGGGTGACCTGGAAGCCGCCGAAGGCGTCATGGCCGGGCTGCTGGATCTGCCGGCCTGGCGCCAGCTGCTTGAACAGCGCGACCGTCGCCAGGTCATCATGCTGGGTTACTCGGACAGCAACAAGGACGGTGGCATGGTGGCCTCGCGCTGGTCGCTGCAGGATGCCCAGCGCAAGCTGGTCGCGCTGTTTGCCGACCACGGCGTTGGTGTCAGTTTCTTTCATGGTCGGGGTGGCACGGTTGGTCGTGGTGGTGGCAAGACCCACCGCGCCGTGCTGGCCGCTCCCCACGGTGCCGTGGCCGGCCACCTGCGCATGACCGAGCAGGGCGAAGTCATCCACCGCAAGTACTCGCTCAGGGCCATTGCGGTGCGCAACCTCGAGCAGACCGCCGGCGCCGTGCTGATGGCCAGCCTCGGCAAGGCGCAGACAGGGGCTGCGCGCAACGAATGGCACCGCGATATGGCCAGGCTGGCCGGGCTGTCACGCGAGGCCTATCGCAGCCTGGTCTACGGTGATGATCGCTTCGCCGACTATTTTCGCCAGGCCACCCCGATTGATGTGATCGAGCGCATGCGGATCGGGTCACGCCCGGCCTCACGGGCAAAGAAAACCGGTATCGAGGGTCTGCGCGCCATTCCCTGGGTGTTTGCCTGGGGCCAATCGCGCCACGCTCTGCCGGGCTGGTTCGGACTGGGCACCGGGCTGGAACAACTGGCGGGCGAAGTGGGTGAGGAAAAGCTCGCCGACATGGCCCGCAACTGGCTGTTTCTAACCAACCTGCTGGAAGATGCAGAAATGGCCATGGCCAAGGCGGACATGAGCATTGCCCACCGTTACGCCGCCCTGGCCGGAGACCTGGGGCGACACTACTTCCCGCAGATCCATCGCGAGTACAAGCGCACCGAGGAGTGGATCTGCCGGCTCAAGGGTCAGGACAGCCTGCTCGAACGTGACCCGACGCTCAGGCGTTCCATCCTGCTGCGCAACCCCTACGTCGATCCCATGAGCTTCACCCAGGTGGATCTGCTGGCGCGCTGGCGCGCCGGTAACCGTGAAGACGAGGCGCTGGAACAGGCCCTGATTACCACCGTGCACGGCATTGCCCAGGGCCTGCAGAATACGGGCTGAAAAATCGTCCAATCATCGCCTCAGCCCCCATCCACCCTGGCAAAACCACGCATGCCGGGCACCAGGATGGGTGGCAGCACGATGGCATAGGCCAGGTAGGCCAGGGCCATGGCGCGCAAGGAAATATCGAGATCGAACAACAGCCCCAGCCCAACCGGCCCCAGCGCCGTGCTGATTACCATCAGCGCGGCATAGACACCGCGGATCATGCCAAGCTGCGCGGTGCCGAACAGCTCCACCCAGACTGCACCACTGATCACGCCGTTGAGACCGGCGGTCATGCCCAGGCCGGCGAACAGCAGCCACAGGGCCAGGTCCGGTGGCGTCAGCGACAGCGACAGCAGGCCGAGGCCGGCCGGCAGCAGGGAGAACCGAAGCAGAGCACGAGCGCTGAAACGATCGATCAGGCGGCCGCCGGCAAAGGCAAACACGCCCTGGATGGCGGCAAACAGGACAAAGCCCGAGGCCACGTCGGCCAGCGCCCAGTCCAGTCTCTCGGCCAGCGTGCCCTGGTGCAGAAAAACGGCCGTGACCACGACAGGCGGCACCAGAACCACGGCCAGGACGCGCAGGAATCCGCCGTGGCGCATCAACTTGCGACGCCTGAGCGGCGGTTCTGCCGAGGCCGGGTCCGCGACCCCGGCCGGTGCCTTCGGGTGCTGCAGGGGGCGGGCCAGCATCCACAGCGCCGGCAGGGCGATCACCAGGGCGAAGCAGGATGCCAGGATCCAGACACCACGCCAGTCCATCCAGCCCATGGCCAGCGCCACGCCCAGCGGAAACAGCGCTTCGCCGAGGATGAAGCCGTAAGTCGCCATGGCCACCGCGCGTCCGCGCCGGCGCAGCGCGTAGCGGGCGGCTGCCACCACGGCCAGGTGGCCGGCCAACCCTTGCCCGGATAGTCGAATCAGGAACAGGCCCAGCACCAGCCAGCCGATGTTGGCCGCCGTGGCGACCAGTCCGGCACCGATCGCCAGGCCGAGCATGGAGATTGCGATGGCCCGGCGCATGGCCAGGTGGTCGGCAATGGCACCCAGCCAGAACATCAACAGGCCGCTGGCCAGCGTGGCTGCCCCGTACAGCGCGCCCAGCGCCGACTCCGTGAGCGCAAACTCCGAGCGAAACTCGGCCCCGAACAGGCCGATGAAAAAGGTCTGGCCCAGGCTGGAACACAAGGCGGCGGCCAGGGCAAAGCGACCGGCCGGCGGTACGCCGGCTGCGCGAATGGTGTCAGTCAATGGTCAACGCTCGTGATCGCGGTCTGCGACGTGGCCTGTCGTGGTCGACAGTCAGGAATCAGTCTCATGCTGACAGTGTAGCCATCCGCGAGCCTGTCGCGTCGTCGGCGTGAGTCCGACTGATCGGTATGCCTGCTGACTGGCATGATGGGGCAAAACGGACCGTCACCCCATGTGCATGTCCGCTCCGGCCTCGTCATGTTGTAATGTAGCGGTCGAACTTTTCCAGGTTGACCATCATGCCGCCGTTTCCTGAACTTTCCGCCGCCGCCGGGGCGGTCAACGATGCCGTTTACTCCGGCCTGAGCCGCCGCCCGCGCTCGGGCCAGCCGCCGGTGCCGCTGCACGTGGGTGATACCTGGATGGAGCCTGCCGACGGCTGTCGCATGCAGGATCTGACCATCGAAGCCCACCCCGGCATGCACCGCTATTCGGCCGTGCCGGGTCTGCCCGCGCTCAGGTCGCGCATTGCAGAGTTTCACGGCCAGCGTACCGGCATCACCACTGACAGTGAGCAGGTCATCGTGACCGCCGGGGCAACT
>SLQY01000114.1 GCA_007131235.1 Wenzhouxiangella sp. | reverse complement strand
CGCAGATGCCTGCGGATACCCGCATCGCTTGAGCGACACTGGATCACGATCACGCCCTGTCCCGGCGCCGGCAGGAATGCCGGGGCTTCCAGTTTTCGACGGTAGGGAACTTCGATACCGAGCCGGTCAATCCCCGCCGCAGCGAGAATCACGGCATCGACTTCGCCGCTGGTCATCAGACCCAGTCGTGTCTCGACGTTTCCGCGGATCGGAACCACGGTGAGATGAGGGTGGCTTCTAAGCAGTTGACTCTGGCGCCGCAGGCTGGAAGTACCCACCCGGCTGCCAGCAGCCAGGTCGGCAGGCAGGCGTCCTTCCTTTTCCAGCCACAAGTCGGCCCAGTCCGCCCTCGGCAGTACCGCGGCCAGCTCCAGCCCTGGCGGTGACTGGGCGGGCACATCCTTGAGCGAATGTACGGCGATATCAGCGCGGCCATCCAGCAGCGCGGTTTCAAGTTCTTTCAGGAACAGACCCTTGCCGCCAATATCGGCCAACGATCGATCCAGGACTTCGTCACCGCGGGTACTCAAGGGCACCAGGCTGACCTCCAGCCCGGGATGGGCGCGGCGCAAGGCTTCAGCGACATGCTCGCTTTGCCACAAGGCAAGCTTCGATTTCCGGGTCGCTATCCTGAGTACTGTCATCGTTCCTTTCCCATTTGCTTGAGCTGGCGGCGCACCCCGGCCAGGTTGCGCCGACTGACTTCCGGCGTGCACTCGACATCGGCCACCTCGACACAGTCGCGGCCCGCAGCGTCACGAAAAAGACCGCGCAGATGCATTCTTGACACCAGCGCGTTGCGGTGTACGCGCAAGAAGCGGTGCGGAAAGCGCTGTTCCAGGTTGACCAGCGAGTCTTCCAGCAAGTGAGTGCCTCCGGCGTGGTGAACGCAGGTGTACTTGTCTTCGGCCACCAGCACCCGGATTTCAGACAAGGGCAGCATGGTCAGCCGATCACCAAGCCGAACACCCAGTGCCGGCGCGGCCCTGTCCACACCGGGCCGCTCCGAGCGCACCCGGGCCAGCGCGCGTATCAGGCGCTCGCGCCGGACCGGTTTGACCAGGTAGTCAACCGCTTCGAGATCAAATGCGTCGACTGCATAGCGCTCGAAGGCGGTCACGAACACCACGGCTGGACAGGGATCCAGGCGACCGAGTTCCCGGGCCAGCGCCAGGCCGCCCAGGCCCGGCATTTCCACATCCAGGAAAACCAGGTCTGGCTCGAGCTCGCCGCAGGCGGTCAGCACCGACGCCGAGTCGGAACAAAGTCCAACCACGTGGCAGCCCTCCACCTCGTCGATCAGGCGCTGCAAACGACGCAAGGCCGGCGGCTCATCGTCGACCAGCAGCGCGCCGAGCGAATCCTTCATCGCCAGATTGACTTAAGCCAGGCATCGATGGCCTGGATTTCCTCCATGCAGACCGAGTGCGGCATGGGCCAGGTCAGCCACTGGACCTGGTAGCCGGCCTGCTGCAGCTGCTGCGCCGCAGTCTCACCAAGACTGACCGGCACCACCGGATCCTGCTGGCCGTGACCCATGAAGATGGCCACGTCGCGCGAAGCCTCTGCGGCCCAGTCAGCAAGCGACTGAGCCTCAAGGAGGTAGCAGGACAGCGCCAGGATGCCGGCCACCTTGCCGGGCCGGGCCAGGCCGCAGCGCAAGGCAATGGCTCCGCCCTGGGAAAACCCGGCCAGAACCAGGTTGCTTTCCGGAATGCCCGAGGCAATCTGGGCATCGAGCACACGGTCCACGGCCGCCAGCGAGGCGTGGATACCCGCCTGGTCCTGGTCCCGATCGATCTGCATGCCCAGGATGTCATACCAGGCGCGCATGGCCATACCACCGTTGATGGTGACCGGACGCCTGGGCGCATGGGGGAAGACGAAGCGCACCGGCAGACCGGCGGCGACGCTCAGGTGGGGTACAATCGGTTCAAAGTCGTGACCATCCGCGCCCAGCCCATGCAGCCATACCACGGCATGGCGAGGATCGGGGCCGGTTTCGACAACAACCGTCTCGAGCAAATCGTTCCTGGAATCATTCATGCGCAGTATTTTACGTCGTGTCGGGCCCAGCGTCCTGCCAACCGTCGCCATCCTGTTGTTGACCGCCTGCGGATTGAAAGACGACCTCTACCTGCCGGCCGACAATCCTGCCACCGAACAACCTGCCGCCGAACAAGCCGAAGTCGAAGATAATGAGCATGAAGAGAATACCTGAACCGGAGTTGATGGACGCCCCGGACCAGGCCCGCGCCTACGCCGAGGCGGATTTCTCGGAACCCAACCAGCTGTTTGTCGATCATTTCCTGGCCAGTTTCGACCTGCCGGGCCGTGGCCGCCTGATCGACCTCGGCTGCGGGCCGGGTGACATTTGCATCCGGTTTGCCTCCGCCCTGCCCGACTGGGAGATCACCGGCCTGGATGCCGGGCCGAACATGCTCGAGCTGGCGCGGGAAGCGGTCGCTTCGACCGGCCTGGCAACGCCGGTCAAGCTGGTGCTGGCCCGCCTGCCCGGCGCGGCACCCGGCGAAACCTATGATGCGATTGTCTCGAACAGTCTTTTGCACCATCTGCCCGAGCCGGCCAGCCTGTGGCAAAGCATTGCCGAGTTGGCCGCCACGCCCTGTTTCATCCAGGTCATGGATTTACACCGTCCGGCCAGCCGTGAGCAGGCCCAAGCCATCGTTGACGAACACGCGGCCGATGCGCCGGAAGTCCTGCGCCAGGATTTCTACAACAGCCTGCTGGCTGCCTACACCGGCGATGAAGTCCGCGCACAGTTGGCGCAAGCCGGATTGCGCGGGCTGGAACTGACTCGCCCAACGGACCGCCACTGGCTGGTCAGCGGCCAGCTGCAGCCGTGACCCCGACCAGCCCCGTCGCATTCAGCAAGCTCCAGGCCCTGGGCAACGACTTCGTGCTGGTCGATGCCCGGCAACAGCCGCAGGCTTTCCAGGCCGCCGAGGTGAGGCATATTGCCAACCGCCGAACCGGGGTTGGCTGCGACCAGCTGCTGGTCCTGGAAGCCGAGCCATCCAAAACCGCGCTTTGCCGGGTGCGAATCCACAACGCTGACGGCAGCGATGCCGAACAGTGCGGCAACGGCATGCGGGCCATTGCCCTGTGGCTGCACAGGCGCGGCGAACTCAGCGACCGACAAGGATTGCTGCTGACCACCGGTGGCGAGGTAGCGGTTCGCATCGAGGACAACGGCCTGGTGACGGCCAGCCTGGGCAGGCCGGACTTCAGCCCCGAGCGCTGGGGGACCCCGGCAGACGATGATCACTGGGATGAGGTGATCGACGGTCAGCGCATGACGATTCACGGCGTGTCGCTGGGCAACCCGCACCTGGTCCTGGACCTCGCCCGGGCCGCCGACCCTGACCAGGTCTTGCGCATCGGCCATTACTTTCACCAGCATCCACGCCTGCCTGCCGGGGCCAACATCAACCTGGCCTGGCGCGACGATCG
>SLQY01000209.1 GCA_007131235.1 Wenzhouxiangella sp. | reverse complement strand
GGTTGATCAAGGCTAAAGCACAATGCTTCCTTCCACTTGGACGCTCATCGGTCAATCTTTCATCTTGGTGTTTTTGCTTGCCGTCTATACCTTGCCCAGCATGATCGCGCTTCTCCGGCGGCATCCGAAGCGGTGGCCAATTGTTGCGGTTAACCTGATCGGCGGCTTTTTCGGCGGCATCGGCTGGGTTGTCGCCATGGTCTGGTGTTTTGTCGACGATCGCCGAGGTACCGATAGCCGCATTGAGCAATTGGAGCGGCTGGAACGCCTGAAGCAGCGCGGCAGTCTGACTGCAGAAGAATTCGAACAAGAGAAGGGTCAGTTGCTACAGCCTGAAAGCTGAGTGTTTCAGTCTGGCATATCGCCGTTTTCAAAGCTTTCCTGGTAATCTTCCCAGCGCTCGGCTGCCAGGTCGGTACGCCAGAACCGGGCAATGTGATAGACGGCATCGCCTTCGTTGACCAGCGGCAGATTGAGCCTGCCGATGACGATGCCACTGAAAGGTGCCCTGATTTCAGCCGCCTGCTCGCCGAAAGGATCCGATACTTCACCCAGCACCGTTTGTTCCTTGCTTACCCGTTCGCCCAGCGCCACCTTGGCCAGGAACAGGCCGCTTTGTGGTGCCCTGACCCAGCTGCTGGAGCGCGCCATTATCGGTTCTGGCGGTGGCTTGCGGCGCTTGTTGCTCAGCATGCCGAGCAGGCGCATGACCCTGAGCACCCCCTCGACACCGCCGCGGATACTCAGCTCGTCAAGACGCAGCGCTTCGCCGGCCTCGTAGAGCAGCATGGGGATGGCTTTGTCCATGGCCGCCGCTCGCAGCGAACCATCGCGCAGGGCGGCATTGAGTATCACGGGGGTGCCAAAGGCCTTGGCCATGGCCAGGGTGTCCGGGTTGTCGAGATCGGCGCGGATCTGCGGCAGGTTGGCGCGATGGATGGCACCGGTATGCAGGTCGATGCCATGAGTGGCCTGGCTGACGATCTCACGCATGAACAGGTGGGCGACCCGTGCCGCCAGCGAGCCTTTTTCCGAGCCCGGAAAGCTGCGGTTCAGATCACGTCGGTCGGGCAAGTAGCGGCTGGTATGAATAAAGCCGTGCAGATTGACGATGGGCACGGCGATCAGACTGCCGCGCAGCTTGTCCATTTCCTTCAGCTTGAGGAGTCGACGGATGATCTCGACACCGTTGAGCTCGTCACCGTGGATGGCCGCGCTGACGAACAGGACTGGCCCGGCACGCTTGCCGCAGACCACCTGCACGGGCATGGTCGTGGGTGAATGGGTGTAGAGCCTGCCGACCTCGAGGTCGATACTGCGACGCTGGCCAGGTTCAATCGTCACCGTGCCGATGGTCAGCGGCCGGTTGCGCTGACGTGATTTCTCCGGTCTGGCTGCTTGGTTCATCAGGGCATGATTGCGTGAGGTGACGGAGATTATGCCTGCTGCCGCATTGGCCAGGTCTGCTTTCGCAGAAGTTGGTGATCTCCCTGGTCATCGAATTGACGTCACCGATCGTGGCCGCTAATGTAGCCATTCCTGTCGCGTGAGGATGCCTGATGATCGGAAACCTGGGATTGCTGCTGGGCCTGGCGGCCTTGATCGGCATGGCGTTGCGCGGGGTCAATATCCTGATAGCCGCCCTGGTCGCCAGCCTAATCGTGGCGATTTCCAACCAGATTGGCGTTGCGCCGGCGCTGCTGGAGCATTTTCCCTTTGGGCCCCTGGGTGCGTTCAGTTTTGCCGGGCAGTTTTTCATCCTGTTTCTGACCGGCGCCATTTTCGGCAAGATGATGGCCGCCTCCGGTGCGGCGGCGGCGATTGCCAATGCGGTGATTGCCTGGCTGGGCGCGCCGCGCACCTTGCTGGTCACCGTCCTGGTCTGTGCGCTGCTGACCTATGGCGGGGTGGTCGTTTTCGTCGTCATCTTCACCATGTATCCGCTCGGCATTGCGCTGATGCGCGAGGCTGACTTGCCCAAGCGCCTGTTCTGTGGTGCGGCCGCGCTGGGGGCGGGCACCTTCACCATGACCGCCTTGCCGGGCACACCCTCGGTTCATAACGTGATCGCTGCCTCGGCCCTGGGTACTGACCTGTTCGCCGGGGCCATTGTCGGCCTGGTTGGCGCAGCCGTGATGCTGGGTGGCGGGCTGTTCTACCTGGAGCGACAGTGGCACAAAGCCCGTTCTCGTGGCGAGGGCTACCAGTCCAACCAGCAGGATGCAGCGATGGAGAAGATGAGCCCGGCGGCCGGAGAACTGCCCGACTGGCGCCTGGCCCTGGTACCGCTGGCGACCGTGCTCGGCACCATCATGCTGCCGCGCCTGCTGACGGCAGTGGGCCTGGTCAGTGCCGAGACGCCGTTGATTGGCGGCCTGGTCGCCTTTGCCAACAGCCAGCCGATTGTCTGGCCAAGTTTCGCCCTGCTGCTGGGTGCGCTGGTTTGCGGCGCGCTGTTTGCTCGCCTGCGCCGCCGTTTCATGGAAGCGCTGGGGGCTGGTGCCAATGATGCCATCATGCCCCTGCTGAACACGGCGGCCGTGATCGGGTTCGGCGGCGTGGTGACCCAGACCAGCGGCTTTGGTGAGTTTGCCCAGGCCGTGATGGCGCTGGATCTGCCACCGTTGCTGTCTGCCTCGCTGTCGATCAGCGTGGTCTCCGGTATCGTTGGTTCAGCCTCGGGAGGCCTGCAGATCTTCATGCAGACCTTTGCCGAGACCTATATCGCGCAAGGGGTGGCCCCGGAAGCCCTGCATCGGGTTGCTGCGATCGCCTCGGGCGGACTGGATTCGCTGCCCCACAGCGGGGCGGTCATCGCCATGCTGACCATCATGGGCCTGCGCCACGCCGAAGCCTACCGCGATATTTTCGTGGTTACTGTGGTAGTGCCGGTACTGGCAGCGCTGGTTGCGATCGGGTTGGCGATGGTGGTGTATTGAGGCTGGGAAGTGGTGAGAGAGAAGACGCAAGAGGACGGCAGAGAAATGTTTCTCTTTGGATCTCCGTGCCTTTGCGCAAACATCGCTTTGTGCTTGCTGGAAAACGTGGGTGAAGATTGGAAAAAGGGTAGAAACTGATGAGCATGCGATGGATGGTTCTGATTGTTGGCTTCGGGTTGGTCGCTTGCGGCGGTGGTGATTCTGATCCTGATCCGGCCGAGCAGGCTGAGCACCTGCTGAGTACGCATCAGCGGGCGCTGGATGACGCCCGCGCAGTGGAAGGTGAAATGCGCGAGCGCATGGAGCGGCTTGAACAGGCCGTAGAGGAAGCCTTGGAGGAGAAGGATCCTTACTAGTACCTGCATACTAGTACCTGCATAAGTATTGCCTCATTCACCACCCTGCCTGCTGCGACACTCCCAGGCACTGCGTCTGGAGCGTTTCGCTCGGTCGCAAGACCTCACCGTAGCGTGAGCTGCGCCTCCGGCTTGCTCGGTCGCGAAGCCCCTCAAGCCACAGCAGCTGGACGCGTCCCGCGACGGAAGGTTAG
>SLQY01000097.1 GCA_007131235.1 Wenzhouxiangella sp. | reverse complement strand
CCGTCGATCAAGCCAATCCCCATCGCCTGCGGGTCTACCCCTTCGAGCATGGATTGCTGGAAGCCAACTACCTGCTCAAGCTCCTGCTGGCGCTGCTCGGCGATCTGAAACTGACGCTGCGCCTCCAGCATGCCCAGCGTTGCCGCGGTGAGTCCGGCAATCAGAGCCAGCAGAATGGCACTGGCGCTGCCAACCGCAAGCAGGTTGCGGCGGACAAAGCGGCGCAGCCGGTAGCCAGCGGTGTTGGGGATGGCACTGACAGGGCGTCGATCCAGTACCGCTTGAAGGTCGTCAGCCAATGCTTGAGGTGAGTGATGACGTGCTTCCGGGTCGCTTTCCAGCGCCTTGAGCACGACCGCATCGAGATCGGTTTTGAGTCGTCGCTGCAGGCGTCGGATGCTGGTTCGGCGTGCCGCGGCGACGGCGTCGCAGCTGTCCGTGTTCATGCTCAGCCGGGACGAGGGTGCGGGCGGCGGAAGTCGAGCGGCCAGGGCCTCGCTGTTGCCTGTCTGGCTGGCCGTTTCGTAGTGCTCCTGGTCCAGCGGTGGCTGGTCGACCAGTAGCTCGTATAGAACCACACCGAGCGAGTAGACATCGCTGCGCCCATCGACAACGGCGCGATCGACCCGGAATTGCTCCGGGCTCATGTAGCGGGGCGTGCCGACGAGATCGCGCCTTGATCCCGTCTCCGTGCGCTGCTGCTCGGCGGCGACTGCGATGCCGAAATCGATGATCTTGGGGGCCGGCAAGCCGTCGATACGCCTGACCAGGATGTTGGCCGGCTTGAGGTCACGATGAATGATGCCGCGGGCGTGGGCGTGCTGCACGCCCTGGCAGATCCGAATGAACAGCGCCAGGCGTTCGCGCACGTCCAGGCGCTGGTCACGGCAGAAATGATCGAGGCGAATGCCATCGATGTATTCCATGACAAAGTAAGGGTGCCCGCGAGGCGTGGTGCCGGCATCGAAGACCTGCGCGATGGCGGGGTGATTCATCTGTGCCAGTGCCTGGCGTTCAACATCGAATCTGGCCAGGTTCGACGAGGTGTTCAAGCGGCTGCGTATGACCTTGACCGCCACCTCGCGCTGCACCGGCTCGGTCTGCTCGGCAAGAAAGACCTGGCCCATGCCGCCTTCGCCAAGCAGGCGGATGACGCGGAACCGGCTCAGGTCCAGAATCACCTCGGCGTCGGCCGGCAGCGCGTCGGCCTTGCTCAAGGACGGGTCGACCAGCGTTTCCAGCTGGGTGGCGTCAGGATCGTTGGGTGTTGACTCGCTCACGGCGTTCGCTAGCTCGCTCCGTCGTCAGGCAGTTGGAAGAGGGTGACGACGCGCTCAACGCCGCGCACGGTACGGGCGCGCGCAACCACGGCCTCGGCCTCGGCGCGGCTGACCTCACCCATCAGGTAGACAATGCCGCGGGCCGAAACGACCTTGACCCGTGTGGCATCAAAGCCCGGCAGGTCACGAATGCGGGTCAGGCTGCCGTTGACCCGGGTTGACAACCAGCGGTCTGAAGTAGACAGCCCCGGTCCGGCACGTTCCTCGGGTGCCAGTTCATTGAACAGGCGGCTGACCCCCGGCACATTGGCAGCGGCCCTGCCGGCCAGCGCGACGCGTTCCTCGTTGACCGCCTCGCCGGCCAACAGCACCCAGCCGTTGTAGGCGTTGATCTTGATGCGTACTTCGTCGTTGAACTGTTCGTGGCGGTAGAGGGCGTCGCGAACCCGGACCTCGAGCACGTTGTCGTCGACAATCGTGCCGACGCTGCGGCGGTCGTGTACCGCCATCCCGGTGGCGGCGACACCGCCGATGATCAGTGCCGCGCAGGCACTCAGCTGGGAAGCCAGCACGGCGACAACCAGCAGGCGAATCATGGGTTTCATTGCTTGATCCACTCCGAAATTTGATCAAAAGGGTGAGGTCATTCGACTTCGAAAGCATTAGGCACCCATACCAGGCGATCGTTCGTTGCATCCATGGCGATGACATCAAAGCGGCAAGGATGATTCTGCCACTGCGGATTACTCATCAGAAAGTGGCGGGCCGCACTGGTCAGCCGACTGCGCTTGTTGGCGTCGACACTGTCCAGGGCGCTGACCTGGGCGCCACGTCCCCGCAGCCTGACTTCAACGAACACCAGGACCTCGTCGGCGTCGGACGGGTTGGGGTCGGTCATGACCAGGTCGATTTCGCCGCTGCGGCAGCGGTAGTTGCGCTCAATCAGCTGCAAGGCTCGCTTGACCAGGTAGTCCTCGGCCTCGCGCTCGCCGGCATCGCCGAGCTGTTGGCGCAGGGTGGTCACTGGGCGAGTTCGGCGCGACCCTGGACCAGCCGGACCATGGGCTGATCACGTTCGATCAGAATGCCGTCGGCCAGGCGCAAGCGGCCCGTCAGCCCGGCGAGGTACAGGTCGGGGTCCAGTGCCAGCGCATCGAGCCAGGGCAGCAAGGCGATCGCATCGGCGCCCATGGCATGCAGCCGCGCCAGGTTGGGGTTGTCCATGTGCGGGTAGAGGTTGGCCGCGCGCACGCGCTGTTGGCCCTGGGCCGTGAAATCGAGAAACCACGGCGGCATCGGCAGGACAACGCCATCGAGGTCGCCATCGCGCGCCGGATCCGGGGCCCCGGCGATGATCTGGGAAGTGCCCAGCACGGGCACGTCACCGGCGCCGAAAAAGCGCAGTTGGGGTCGAATCTGGCGGCCGTCTTCGGCGCGCGCGGCCAGGAAGACAACATCCACGTCCGAGCGCCGCTGCGGTTCTGATTCGATCGGCTGGTTGAGCGTTCGAGCCAGCCGAGCAATGCGCTGCTCGGAGCGGTCAAGCTCCAGCAACACCTCGAGCAGGGCGCTATGGTCAACCTGGCGGGTCGAGTACTCGGCCGAGCCGATCACCTCGCCGCCGCCAAGCTCGAACAGCTCGGAAAAGGTGGCCGAGACGCGTCGGCCCCAGTCGGAATTCTGATGCAGTACCAGGGCGCGTTCATGGCCGCTGACCAGGGCATGGGCGGCGGCCAGTTCGGCATCGTCTTCAGGCAGCAGGGCAAAGGCCCGGAACGCCGTTGCCGGGTCGAGACTTGCGTTTGCACTGGGATGATTGAGTAACAGCACCGGCAGGCCCGGGTTGGGCAGGCTAGCCAGTGCGTCGACCTGCTCTCGCTCCAGTGGTCCGACGAGGAAGTCGACACCGGCCTCACGCAGGTCGAACCAGGCCGAGATGACGTCCTGGTGATCTTCGCCGATGTAGCGAAACAAAAGCTCTGGACGCCGCTCCGGCGGAATTTCCAGCCAGGCCGACAACATGCCTTCGCGAACCGCGTTACCGGCCCGGACCATGGCGGCTCGGCCCGGCAGAATGACCCCGATGCGGGCCGGAAGCGGACGGGTCTGGCGCCACAGGGTCAGCCAGAATCGGGCGGCCTCGGCGCTGTAGCCGACATTCGGGTAGTCGCTCTCCCAGTCGTCGAGTGCCACGGTCAAGGCGGCCGGGTCGAGGGCGTGGGCGCGAGCCCGGGTGGCCAGGGCCAGCCAGGGTTCGAGCTCAGGGCGATGGCCATGCTCGAACTGCAATCGTTCCAGATCGGCCAGCGGCAACTCGATCAACAAGGCCAGGCCCAGCTCCGGCGTGAAGTCACCGGCGCGAATGGCCTGGTCAAGGGCGCTCAATGCCTGCGCGGCGGGTCGCTCACCGTGCTCGCGCAGGCGGGCCTCCAGCTGCACTCGTCGCGACTCCAGATCCGCAGGCAAGCTGTCGGCCAGCTCGGCCAGGCGCCAGCCTGCGCTGGCCAGCTCACCGCGATGCAAATCCAGTTCGACCTGGGCCAGGGTCAGTCGCTGTTGCTCGCGTCGGCCAAGCGCCGAGCGATCGATGATCTCGAGCAGTTCGCCGGCCCGTTCCTGCTGGCCGGCCTCGATCAGAAGTTCGACCGCATTGAGGCGATAAGCGTGTTCGAACGACGGGCGCTCTTCGGCCAGTGCCAGCCAGCCGGCGGCGGCCTGCTCGAGCTGGCCGGCCCGTGCCAGGGAGCTGATTTCTGCCAGTGCCGGGTCGGATGGCGAGTCAGGCCTGACTACCGGTGCGGGTGGTCCGCAGGCGGTCAGGCCCAGGATGATCAGCAATGCAACGGACAAAGTCTTCATCATGCTGGCGATGATAAACGATAGGGCTGGTTACAATGCCAGCATGAGCGACGCCGTTGCCAATGATGCCGATGCCTGCCTGCCAGGCACCTTGTTCGTGGTGGCGACGCCGATCGGCAATCTCGAGGACTTGTCGCCCCGCGCCGCGCGCGTATTGACCGAGGTCGACCTGGTGGCCGTCGAGGATACTCGCATCTCCCGACGCCTGGCCGAGGTCACCGGTCGGCTGCCACGCATGGTGGTGCTTAATGAACACAGCGAGCAAGCCCGGGTCGGGGAACTCATTGCCATGGTCGCCGGCGGCAGCTCCCTGGCCCTGGTCAGTGATGCCGGTACACCGTTGATATCCGATCCTGGTTTTCGCCTGGTGCAGGCGGCCCACGAGGCCGGCATCCAGGTCAGCCCCGTGCCGGGTCCCTGCGCGGCCATTGCAGCCTTGTCCGCTGCCGGCTTGCCCAGTGATCGCTTTCATTTCGAAGGGTTTCTACCCGCCCGCGGACCGGCCCGGCGGCGTCGACTGCAGGCCCTGGCCGAGTATCCCGACACCTTGCTGTTCTATACCCCGGCCAGGGATTTGCCGGATGTGCTTGATGACATGACTCAAGCACTTGGCGCCGAGCGCCTGGCCGCGCTCGGGCGCGAGCTGACCAAGCGCCATGAAACGGTCTGGCGTGACGGGCTGGCGGCGCTGGCCGGTCGCGTCAGGGAGGATGCCAATCAGCAGCTTGGCGAAGCCGTGCTTGTCGTGACGGGCAATCCGGCGGCGCGTCCACCTATCGCCCTGGCAGCGCTGGCCCGGTCGCTTGCAGACGAATTGCCGCCATCGCGGGCCGCCAAGCTGCTGGCTGGTCTCAGTCACCTCAATCGCCGTGAGGCGTTCAGCCTGATCGAATCGTGCCGCGCTTCGGATATCGAGCGTTGACCATGGAGCGGGTAAAATCCTAGGATGATCATTATCGTCCTGGTCGTCATTGCCGCCGCCATCTTCCTGCCCCAGTGGTGGGTCAAGCGCGTGCTGCGCCGCTACCAGGAGCCCGGTGATCGCTACCAGGGCACGGGGGGCCAGCTGGCCCGACACCTGCTTGATCGGCTCGGGCTGGAAAGTGTCGGCGTCGAGCGCACCGAGCCGGGGGCGGACCATTACGATCCTGAAGACCGGATGGTGCGACTGTCTCCGGCGCACTACGACAAGTCTTCGCTGGCGGCCATCACCGTGGCCGCCCACGAGGTCGGCCACGCCATCCAGCATGCCGATGGCTACAAACCGCTGATGTGGCGCACGCGCCTGGTCAAATCACTGGCTCGTCTGCAGCGACTGGGCGTCATTTTGATTGCCCTGATGCCGGTCGCCATTCTCGCCCTGCGTCTGCCGCGAGCCGGTGTGATTCTGCTGATCGTTGGTCTCGCCACGCTGGCCTCCGGCATTGTCGTTCACCTGATGACGCTGCCCACCGAGCTCGATGCCAGTTTTCGCCGGGCATTGCCGTTGCTTAACAAGGGTGGCTATCTCAAGCCTGGTGATCAGCCGCATGCGCGCCGAATTCTGACCGCGGCCGCCTTTACCTACGTCGCTGCATCCCTGATGGGGCTGGTCAACTTCTGGTGGTGGCTGCGGGTGTTGCGGCCGTGAGTGCACGGGACGATCGCCTGCTGGGCTGCACCTGGCGTGGCGTTACTTCGAGCCTGGATGGGTATAATTCAGCCTTGCGATTTTTTCCAGGTAAATACGGTAACGAGTATGGCAGCGACTAACGAAGAAGTTCAGGGTAGCTATGGGCGCTGCCTGCGCGAAAAAGGTTTTATCAACCGCTTTTACGAGTTGCTGTTGGCCAAGGATCCGCGCATAGCCAGGATGTTCGAGGGTACTAACTGGACTCAGCAGAACAAGGCCTTGCGACGCGGCATCAGCATTGCCTTGACATTCGCCGGAGGCTCTTCCATTGTCGAGCGTTCAATGAATGAGATGGCCGTGGTTCACAGCCGTAAGGGCAAGGTACCCGTCGACCCCAGTTTCTACGTGTACTGGCGCGAAAGCCTGATCGAGGCCGTTGCCGAGTGTGATCCGCGCTTCAACGAAGACTTGCGCCGCGCCTGGAACGACGCGCTGAAGGCAACAACGGATTACTTCACCAAATCCTATTGATCGATTTCACCGGCCGGATTGTGAAATCTTTGCCGGAATAGCCGGCATCGACAGCCTGGATGCCGGCCTGCATTGGAGAAAGTGAGAGCCGGCCGATAAGCCGGGTTCTGTCGTGGACAGTCATTCATCTCGAGCGGCTGTCGCCAGCCGCCTCTAGCAGCCTACCCGGATGCGGCGCGGGCCACGCCATGGCATCCCTATTTGGCCTTGCTTCAGGTGGGGTTTACCCTGCCGTGCCTGTTGCCAGGCACGCGGTGCGCTCTTACCGCACCTTTTCACCCTTGCCTGTACCCTCGCGGGTCATCGGCGGTATGTTTTCTGTGGCACTTTCCGTAGATCGACGCTCGCGCCTCGACCCCCCAGGCGTTACCTGGCACCCTGCCCTGTGAAGCCCGGACTTTCCTCCATGCCCGCAAGGGACACAGCGACTGTCTGGCCGGCTCTCAACGCCAATTATGAACGAAAAGGTCGGGTCAGGTTGCCGTCATAGCATCCTGCTGCCACAGCCATTGAGTCAGCGACCGCGCTTGAGCCGGTCGCGGGTCAGGTTCTCGGCACCGAGCAGGGCGCGGAAGTCTTCAAGCAGGATGCCGCGGGTATAGCGCAGCCGCCCGTCGCTCTCATCGGCCATGTAGTAGCGTGACATTGTGTCCTGGCGTCGAGTCGATGTCATTTCACTGGCATCAATGGTCGCCCGCGGACCCTGGAACTCGAGTTCCTGGACAAGATGAAGCTCATCGTCAACCAGGTTCAGGCCGGGCTGGGGCCAGCGAACGGCGTAGCGATGATCAGCAGTGACCAGCACGTCCAGCCTGCAGGTGGCCCGGTTGCCCTGGTAGCGACCTGTCTCATCGGCGTTCAGAAACAGGATGAAGCGCGGCATTTCCTGCCACAGCACGATATCGTCGAAGTAGCAGCGATCGGTGCCAAGGCCTGCCTCGACAATTTGAACCAGGTCCAATGGGTGCGGCACCTTGTAGCTGACCAGGACCCGGGCCCAGGCACTGCCGCTGACGGCAAAGCCGCGCCGTTTTTCGTAGTTGGTGCGGTCCAGCTGGGCCAGAACCACGACCTCCGAGCCGGCGGCCAGCTCAGCCGGCGAGGGTCCGGCACGGTTGGACCCGGCGGCAAGCACGCCGGGCAGGATGGCGAGCAGCAACAGGGGAAAAATCAGTCGATGCATGCCGATCTTGGACTGCACCCGCGACCCCCGGGTTCAGTCGGTCAGGGCCTGGCCGAGCCTGACACGGCGGCCCGGGGCCAGCGATGTTCGCCAACCGGGAAAGTCGCCCGGAGTCAGGACGATCACGGTCGAGCCCCAGTGGAATCGACCCATTTCCGCGCCACGGTCCAGGCTTGGGGGCTGTTCAAAATCGGTCCAGCGCGGATTACGCTCCGGTCGGCGCTGCCCGGGGCCGCCCCACGGTGTTTCGATACCGGCCACCAGGAGAGCGGCCACCATGACCACCGCCACTGGTCCGTGCTCGGTCTCAAACAGCGCCACCATGCGTTCGTTGCGGGCGAACAGCTCGGGCACGGCGCGGGTCGTGGCGGCCGAAACACTGAACAGGCGGCCGGGAATGCGATGCTCGGCGCGGAGCTTCCCGGCCAGTGGCATGTGCACGCGATGGTAATCATTGGGCGCCAGGTAGATAGTGATGAAGCGACCATCGGCGAAGCGCTGGGCCCAGCCATCATGACCAAGCAGCCGCTCGACCGTGTAATCAAGCCCCTTGGCCTGGATGATGCGACCCGAATGCAGGCTGCCCAGCTGGCTGACCGTGCCATCGCAGGGACTGATCAATCGGTGCTGCTCCGGTGCCAGTGGTCGGGCATCGGGCTGCAGGGCGCGGGTGAAGAAATCGTTGAAGCAGTCGTACTGCTCCGGTTGGTTGCGCTCAGCCTCTTCCAGGTTGACGTGAAACAGGCTGGCGAAGGTGCGGATGAAGACGTTCTTGAACCAGCCAACGCGGCAGGTCGACAGCCGCCAGGCAATGGCGGTGAGGAGTTGCTGAGGCAACAGGTACTGTGGCCAGGTGAGCAGGCGCGCGGCTAGGTTGGCCATGGATAGTCGGTGCTCAGCGCAAGCGTGTCAGCTGAAACAAGTCAGCCGTCACGTCTTCAGGGACCAGGGGATGGGCGAAGCGACCAAACAGGCGCGCCTCCGGGTCGACGATCAGGACCGATGCGGAGTGATCGACATTGTAAAATCCGGTGTCCTGGTCCGGCGCTTCATGGAAATAGACTACGCCCAGTTGCCGGGTCAGCGCGAGCAGCTGCGGTTCGCTGCCGGTGACGGCGACGAAGTCGGCGTTGAACCAGCTCACGTAGTCTTCCAGCAACGCGCCCTGGTCGCGCTCGGGATCAACGGAAACGAAGATCACTTGCGGTTTTTCGTCGCGGCGCATCAGTTCCAGCTGCTCCATGCTGGCAGCCAGCATGGCCAGCGTGTCCGGACACACATCGGGGCAGTTGGTGAAGCCGAAAAACAGCAGGTTCCACTGGCCCTTCAGGTCGGCCCGACTGAAGCCCTCGCCGGCGGCGGTCTCGAGCTCGAAATCGGCGATGACGCGGGGCGTTGGGAAAAGCTGGGCGGCACGCCAGTCGGCGCTGCGATACATGATCTGGCTGGCAAGGATAAGGCCAGCGGCCAGGGCCAGGATGGCGGTGGCAATCATCAGGAAAGTGCGACCGCGCGAGCGTCGGAGATTCATTGGTTTTGTCATGCCGCTATTATATCTGCGCCCGGTCAAGGCTGGACCATCTTGAGCCCTATCGGTTGCCGGGCACACCCAACAGGACTTCATCATGACGCTGGAAGAATTCATACGCGATGCGGCCGATCAAATGGACTCGGCCCGGCTGCATTTTGGTCACGGGACCGACAACGCCCTGGACGAGGCTTGCTGGCTGGCTTCGGCGGCGCTGGGCCTGGCCCCGGATTTTGGCCCCGAGGCCTTTGCCGCCGAGCTCGACGCCGGGCAGTTGACCCGCTGCCGCCGCCTGTTGCAGCAACGCATCGACAGCCGCCAACCGTTGGCCTACCTGGTTGGCGAGGCCTGGCTGGCCGGGTTGCGTTTCGAAGTCAACGAGTCGGTGCTTGTTCCCCGCTCGCCCCTGGCTGAGTTGATCGTCGATGGCTTCGAGCCCTGGCTGGCGGCCGGACAGCTCAAGCGCGCGGTCGATGTCGGCACCGGTTCAGGCTGCCTGGCGATTGCGCTGGCGGTGCATTGGCCGGAACTGCAGGTCGATGCCGTCGATATCAGTCCTGCCGCGTTAGCCCTGGCCCGGACCAATGCCCAGCGCCACGAGGTGGGCGACCGGGTGCGCTGCCTGCAGTCCGACTTGCTGGCCACGGTAGCGGACCAGCGCTATGACCTGATCCTGGCCAATCCACCTTACGTGCCGGAGGCGGCCATGGCCGGGCTGCCGCCGGAATATGGGCATGAGCCACGTCTTGGCCTGGCCGCGGGCGATGACGGACTCGACCTGGTGCGGCGGTTGCTGATAGACGCGCCAGCGTGCTTGAACGCGCATGGCATCCTGATCTGCGAGGTTGGCGAGGCCGCCGAGGCGCTGGAAGCGCTGATTGGCGAGGTTTGTGAACTGGTCTGGATCGAGTTTGCCCATGGCGGCGACGGTGTCTTCCTGCTCGATCGCGCTGCCTGCGAGGCGGCTGCTCGACACCTGTCCGGCCAGTCGGCTTGTTGATCCTGTCCTGCTTCGCGAACAGTTACAATGGCACGCTTGATTCAATCAGAAGCGAACACGGGGAATAAGGAATGAAAATCATGGTCGCCCTCAAGCGAGTGGTGGATTACAACGTACGGGTGCGCGTGAAGTCGGATGGTTCCGGCGTCGAGACCGACGGCGTGAAGATGTCGATCAACCCCTTCGACGAAATTGCGCTGGAAGAGGCGCTGCGCATCAAGGAGCGCGGCCAGGCCGAAGAGGTCATCGTCTGCTCCATGGGCAGCGCGGACGTGCAGCAGCAACTGCGTACCGGACTGGCCATGGGTGCCGATCGTGCCATCCACGTCGAGACCAGCGGGGCCATCCAGCCGCTGACCGCCGCCCGCATTCTGCTGAAGCTGATTGAAAAGGAACAGCCCGGCATCGCGTTTCTGGGCAAGCAGGCCATCGATGACGACTGTAACCAGACCGGCCAGATGCTGGCCGCCCTCTGGGATCGCCCACAGGCGACCTTTGCCTCCAAGGTGGATATTGAAAACGGCACGGCCACGGTCAAGCGTGAAGTCGATGCCGGCCTGGAAACCATCGCGATCGATCTGCCGGCTGTACTGACTTCTGATCTGCGCCTGAATGAACCGCGCTTCGTCAAGCTGCCCGACATCATGAAAGCCAAGCGCAAGTCGCTGGACGCGATGGCCATGGACGAGCTGGGCGTGGAGCCGGCGGCCGAGCTGGAGGCTGTCAGCTTCGAGCCGCCGCCCAAGCGAGGTGGCGGAAAGATGGTCGAGAGCGTCGACCAGCTGGTCAGTGAACTGAAAAACAAGGGACTGCTGTAATGAGCCGAATTCTGATCATTGCCGAGCATGACGGCACCACGCTGAACGTGGCAACCGCCAAGACGCTGACCGGCGCCCGCGCCATGGGCGTGGACGATATCGACGTCGTGGTCTTTGCTGCCGATCCTGCCGCCGTCGCCGGTCAGGCTGCCGAGCTGGCTGGGGTCAGCCGTGTCTTGAGCGTGGCCGGCGCCGACTTCGAGCACCCGCTGGCGGCGCGCCTGGCCCCGGAAGTGGCCGCCATTGCTGGCGACTACAGCCACATCCTGGCCCCGTCGACAACCTTCGGCAAGGACTTGCTGCCGCGCGCCGCGGCCCTGATGGGTGTCAACCAGGTCTCTGACATCATGGAAGTGATTGACGCTCGCACCTTCAAGCGGCCAATCTATGCCGGCAACGCCATTGTCACCGTTCGCGTACCCGAAGGCGGGCCGGTGGTGGCCACCATTCGCACCGCCTCTTTTGCCGCAAGCGACGGGGGCGGTTCGGCCAGCGTTGAAGAACGTCAGCCCCAGGCCAGCGATCCGGGTCATACCCGTTTCGTCAAGGTCGAAGGCTCGGATGGAGAAGGGCCCGACCTGTCCTCGGCGCCGATCGTGGTCTCCGGTGGCCGCGCGCTGGGCTCGTCCGATAACTTCGCCATCATCTATGGCCTGGCCAAGAAGCTCGGTGCTGCCGTCGGCGCCTCACGCGCCGCCGTCGATGCCGGCTACGTGCCCAACGAACTGCAGGTCGGTCAGACCGGCAAGATCATCGCGCCCGACTTGTACTTCGCCATCGGCATTTCCGGGGCCATCCAGCACCTGACCGGGATCAAGGATGCCGGCACGATTGTCGCGATCAACAAGGACGCCGAAGCCCCGATCTTCGAAATCGCCGATTTGGGGCTGGTAGGAGACCTCTTCGAAATCATCCCCGAACTCGAAAAAGCCCTGTAAGCCCCACGCCCAACCAGGGCGTACATGTAGCCCGGCCCAGCGCGGGTGGCATGCCGTCGCAAGTGCCTGCGCGGAAACCGTCAGGCGCGTGCGGCCGGGGACCATGTCTGTCCGATTCCTTGCCTCGCGCCTTAAAGGTTCTTAAGATCATGGAAAGTGCAGGGTGCCTGACTTGGGCTTTTCACGAGGGATTGATGCATGGTTCGCTCCGTTTTACTGCTTGCACTGGCATGGCCGCTGGCCCTGGTGGCCGATGAACCTGGCTGGGACACGGTTGGCTTTGTTGCGGTGCGCGCGGCGGGCGTGGATTCGCAGGCCAGCTGGCTGGAGCGCGGCTTCGGGCGCTTGCCAGGCGGTGACGATGCGCGCGACTGGACGGTTTGGGGTCGCGCCGAAGCGCAGCTCGGACTGAGTTACGACGATCATGTCAGCTGGCGCGGCAAGCTCCATGCCGTAGGGAGACTGGAATCCAGCGAGGTGGTCGGCGACCCGTTGGGTTTGACCGAAGCCTGGCTGGCCTGGCAGCGCGCGCTTGGCCACAACGACGAGCTTCGCGTCCAGGCCGGCATGTTCTTCTACCCAAGCTCGCAGGAAAACATCGATCCGCTCTGGGGTTCGCCCTACACGCTGACCTATTCGGCGATCAATAGCTGGATGGCCGAGGAATTCCGGCCGATCGGTCTGGACCTGGGCTGGCGGCGCTTCCTGGCCTCGGGCGACGAGCTTTCGCTGGGAGCCACGATCTTTGGCGGCAATGACACCCTTGGCACCCTGATCGCCTGGCGCGGCTGGACCATGCATGACCGCTTGACCGTGTTGGGCGAACGGCTGGCCTTGCCCGAGGCGTTCTCGCTCCAGCCCGGACAGGTGTTCGGTGAATTCCAGCGCCCGCTCGCGACCACGCCATTGACCGGCGATCTGGATGGCCGGCCCGGCTATGCTCTGCGTCTGAAGGGTGAGCGGCCCGGACGGGTTGGCGCCCAGCTGGCCTGGATCGACAATCGCGGTGACCGGGACTTACACGGTCAGGAATACGCCTGGCGGACGCGCTTCTGGCTGGCCGGCGGGCACTGGCAGGCCAGCGAGTCGCTGGAGTTCATGGCCGAGTGGACGATGGGTGAGACCATCATGGGCTTTCCGGGCAATCCCTGGGTCAAGACCGACTTCCGCGCCGCCTACGTGATGACTTCCTATGACACTGCGCTCGGGCGCTGGTCGCTTCGACACGACCGCTTTCATGCTGATGATCAGCTGGGCAACCCGGCCTGGGGAATCTTCGATGATCGCGGCAGGGCCTGGACCCTGGCCTGGATTCGACACTTCGGGCAGCGCGCCCGCCTTGGCCTGGAATTGCTGTGGCTGGATGGCAACCGTCCGCTGGCCGCCCAGTCAGGTCGGCCGGTCAATACCGACGGGCGCATGATCAGCATGGAGTGGCGCTGGCAGTGGT
>SLQY01000324.1 GCA_007131235.1 Wenzhouxiangella sp. | reverse complement strand
TGCTCCGGAGTGCTGGCGGCATTGGCGGCGGCCGATTGATCAGCGGCCAGTGCCTTGCCTAGCAGTTCGGCTACCTTGTGCGGCTGTGGCACTGCACGCAGCACCGGCGTCGGACGGTTGACCCTGAGTTGGCGCAGGTTTGGCCAGATCATGCTGTAGAGCAGACGCGGACCCGACATCGACAGTTCGATGTCGCCGGTGTCGTCGCCGAAGGTGCGCAAGTCTGCACTGCTGATCTTGCTGAATGGCAGGTTCACCGCAGACGGCAGGGCAAGACCGGACTGAATGATGACACGCTTGCTGGTGATCGTGAACACGGTAGTACGGGCATAAAGCCAGGCGAAAAGCGCGAGCATGAGCAGGACGCCGAGGGCAGGTGGGACAGCCCAGGTCAATGCGCGCATGACCGCCAGCCACTCGCCGCTGCCCAGGTAGGCCGAGACGGCCACCCAGGCAACAACGACAAGAAAGTAGAGGCCAATCTTGTAGAGCTGAAAAACGCGCCTGCTGTAGGGCAGCCAGGCAGGAGACTGCTGCCACAGCACATGCTCTCCCTCCGGCAGTGGCTCCGGTAATGGCTTGATCGATTTGACGCGGATCTCACTCAAATCAGCGGCTCCTGGCGCAGGGGATGAGCGTACAGGTGGCCGCCGGCAAAGTAGGCGGTGATCCGGTCTTCCTCGAGGCGCGTGATCTGATCCGGGCTGGCGGTGCGCGGGACATGCTGGAACTGATCCGACATGATCGAGCTGACCTTGATTTGTCCACTGCCAAAGAAAACCCGGGCAAAGCCATAAGGCAGCAGCGGATTGATTCCGGCCTCGGCATCTGCGCTGTCGTCTTCGGTTGTATTCAAGGCCACTTCGAAATACAGGATCCGCGGCTCTGACCGGTCGACCCAGACATCCTTCACGGTGCCGGCCACCTTGCCGTCTGCAGCGACCACGGCCATGCCTCGCGGGTCAGGATCATTGGGCTCGACCATGAAATCATCGGTGATCCGCATCGGCACGACTTTCGGTTTGCCCGAGATCGTCAGGTCGGGAACATCCTCGCGGTCTGGATAACTGGCCGGGCCGACTCCATCACGCATCGGGTCACCGGTTGGCACCAGCGGTGCACCTGGCCACGCCGCCGAGGGACGAGTGCCGGGAATGCTTCGGGCAGGTGCCTGCGGGCGTGGGGCCTGGCGCGTGCCCTGGTCAAGTGGCAGCCGGTAGGTCTTGGGCTCAGGCGGGAGCGGGAACCCGACCACGCTGACGCGCGATGAGCGGTCGCTGCGATCTGATTCCAGCGGATAGCCTTCACGCTTGTCCTCGCGGCGCAGGTAAATGATCAGGCCAAAAAAGAAGACCCAGAAAGCGTACAGCACAAGCTGTGCGACGTTGACGTACTCGGTAATAAACCCTGAGGGCATGACACTTTCTCCTGTGGTGCCGGATCAACCGGGCATCTGGTCCAGACCGAATCGTTTTCGGGTGGCTGCGGCTGAACGGCCGCGCTGCCACGGTTGGGCCAAAGGACCGGCAATTGCCAGCGTGATGAAGAGCAAAATTATTTCCAGTTGGTAGACAAAGCCATAAGCAACCGCCGGACCGGTCAAGGCCGGGCCGAAATGACCATGAATAGCGAAACCATTGACCACGTCGCGGAGTGCGCCGCCAAGGGCGATTCCGCTACCAATCGCGGTAGCCTGAACTGCCCCCCAGGCACCGAGCAGCAGCCCGTTGTCACTCTCGCCGGCCATACCCATGGCTGCCGTCAGCGTGCTGACCCCGAACAGGCCGCCTCCAAACCCGATCAATACCGTGCCGAGACGGAAGATCAGGGCCGAGTCCAGCGGCGCCGCAAGGACTACCGCGGTAAAGGCCACGATTCCGACCAGTATTCCGCCGGCTGCCAGGCGATGTGGGTCGGCTCCCCGACCTAGCTGCCGGGCAGCGAAAGCAAAGGCAGCCAGTGCGCCGCCGGCCAGCAGTGCGGTCAGCATCGTGGTCTCACTGACGCTTAAACCCAGGACTTCGGCACCGTAGGGTTCGAGCAGGATGTCCTGCATGCTGAAGGCAACACTGCCCAGCCCGACCACGGCAAGAAAGCGCCGCATGCCGGGATATTGAATCAGTTTGCGCCAGGCGGTTCGGAAGGCTGGGCGCGGAAGGTCCTTGGCCGTGCTGGCCGGGTTGCGTGCTTCCTGCTTCCAAAGCGCGATGCAGTTCAAGACAATCGTTGCCAGTGCGGCACCCTGCAGCACCCTGATCAGTCGGATCTGGTCGAAGTCGGCCAGGGCCAGGGCAAAGATCACGGCGCTGACGACCATGCCAAGCAGCAGCATGACGTAGAGCAAGGCGATCACTCTTGGACGGGAAGCTTCCGGGGCCAGGTCACCGGCTAGTGCCAGCCCCGCGGTTTGCGCGGTATGCATGCCGGCACCGGTAAGCAGGAAGGCCAGGGCGGCACCGACCACGCCGATCCAGACCGGCCCATGACCGTCGCCCGACAGCACCAGCAGCGCAAACGGCATGATTGCAAGGCCGCCAAACTGCAGCAATGATCCAAACCAGATAAAGGGTACTCGCCGCCATCCCAGTACCGAACGGTGAGTGTCGGAACGGAATCCGATCAAGGCGCGCAAGGGAGCGAAGACCAGGGGCAGGGAAACCATGAGGGCGATCAGCCAGGCAGGCACGCCGAGCTCAACGATCATGACCCGGTTCAGCGTGCCGGTCAGCAGCACCACTGCCATGCCAACGGTCACCTGGAAAAGTGACAAGCGCAGCAGCCTGCCCAGGGGGAGTTCCTTGCTGGCTGCGTCAGCGAAGGGCAGCATGCCTGGGCCCAACCGGTTCAGGACGTCTGCAAGGCTGACGGACTTTTGCTTCATCCGCGCATGACCAGCGCGCACGGGTAGGGTTGCCTGAAACCGGCGTTGACGTTCATGTTGCGGCCTTCGATTCTGCAGCAAGACCTGCATTGCTGTCCTCGGCCGCCGCAGCGAGACGAGCAGCCCGAAGCTTGAGCAGGAACTGGGCAGCGTTGACCACGTAGGCCGCGTAGGCCACCAGCGCCAGCACCATCTGTGCCCGAACGTCGAGTCCGCCGCTGACCAGGGCCACCAGGTAAGCGGTATGGAGCGCCAGTACCAGCATGCTGACCACGTCTTCCCAGAAGAAGACCGGGGCAAACAGGTAGCGACCGAACACCTCGCGCTCCCAGATCGATCCAGTCACCATGATCGCGTAAAGAAGCAAGGTTTTGACTACAATCGAAATGGTTGCAATGAACTCGCCCTCGCCGGTGGCAAGGTAGCGAATGACCAGGGCAAGACTGATTAGGAAGACCAGAAATTGGAGGGGGGCGAGTACACCCTGGACCAGAGTCCATACTGAGGCATCACGTCGTCGACGCTCCTCGGGGGTATAGAGTGAAACGCTGCGAGTGTGCTCTCGCGTATCGCAATCTTGTGGCACACTTCCTCGCCATGAATTTGTCATTGTCATAC
>SLQY01000164.1 GCA_007131235.1 Wenzhouxiangella sp. | reverse complement strand
GCCAGCGCCGCCTCCAGTGCTGTCCGGGCTTTTTCATACTGTCGGTCATCCAGGTACAGCATGCCCAGGGCGTATTGCAGACCCGCGTGCTCGGGTTCCTGCCTGGCCCAGCGCTCACAGTCGGCGATACGCGCGGCGCGGTTGTCATCATCGGCGTGGGCGTACAGTTTCAAGGCCTCATCGTCCAGCGAATGGTCCAGCAATCGCTTCAGCGCCGGCCCGGCCAGGGCAGACTGACCCAGCTCGCCCGCTCTCGTCGCGTAGGCCAGGGCAATATCGCGCGACCGGCGCTGGCGCCGACCCAGCGCCTGCATGGCCTCGTCGAGGACAGCAACGTCCACCGCGTTTTCGATCTCGCGAATGGCGGCATGGGAGACCAAAGCGTCGGCGCGCTCGCTGTCGATCATGCCGGCCTTGCGCACGGCCGGGGCCAGCAGGCGCACATCGCGCCAGCGATCGAGCTCCTGGTAGGCCTGCAGCAACAAGCGCAACACACCGGTATGACGGGGTTTACGCAGGTGCAGATCCTCAAGCACCGGAACGGCTTCATCCATGCGCCCTTCCCCGGCCAACAGACGCGCCCGAGCCAGGTTGGTGACGAAATGACGCCTGCCGAAACGACGATCCGCCAGTTTCAACCACCGGTCGCGCGCCGGTCGGTCTGCCTGGCCCTGTGCTGCGCGCGCCGCGGCCAGATAGCCAGCCGTGCTTGACCGATGGCTCATCGACCGCGCCAGGGCGCGCTCGGCGCGCGCCCAGTCACCCTCGGTCAGCGCCAGCATGCCGTCTTCCAGCTGGCGACGGGCCCGGCGCTCGCGGGCTGACCGCCACAGCTGGCCCGGCAGGCGCAGCAGACCAAACAACAGGGACAGGGCGATCCAGGAAAGCAGCACGCCGGCAGCCAGGGCCAACAGAGACATTTCGATCCGCCACGGACCGAAATCCATCATCACGTAGCCGGGATCATCAAGCAGGCGCGGTGCCAGCAGCCCCGCCGCCAGCAGCGCCAGCAAGGCCAGGACAACCAGGATCAATCGCTTCACGCCGACTCCAGCTGCGACTGCAAGGCACGCAGCGCTTCGCCCAGACCCTCCGGCACCCGGGGTGCCTGTATGGACTCGAGCTCTCGTAAGCGCTCGGTAGCCGAACGAACGTCGGCATCGTCAGGATCAAACCATTGATCGATCAGGTCGAACGTGGCCCTGAGCTGGTGACCCAATTCCACCAGGTTGCGCCGGACCAGGGCCAGTTCGGCAGCAACCAGCCGTAACTGCAGCTGTTCTCGCAGGCTGTCCACGGCGTCTGCCGGCAGCTCGAGTTCGTCACGCCGCGATACCGTGACCAGCCGCCCCAGGGCGGCACGAATGTCCCCAAGCCAGCCACCTCGCTCCGAGGTCGGCTCGACCGTGGACTCAGCCGCGTGCTCGTGGTTCCGAATCGGCCACTGGCGGGCTGAGTCGGCAATCTGGCTCAATCGGACCTGCCAGCGCTCCCATTCCGGCTCGCGAACCGACTCCAGCGCGGCCAGCTCGGTTGCCAGCAGCCGACGGACCTGGCCCAGGCGCGGATCATCCACGGCTCTAACCAGTTGCTCGGCGCGTTCGTAGGCAGATCGAGACGCCGGCCAGTCGGCTGCCAGCTCGGCCCGCTCCTGGCCAAGGCGTAGCAGAGAGGCAGCCTCGAGCAGACGCATGCGCCGTTCGAACTCACGATCCGCTTCGCGCTGCTGCCCTTCCTGCTGCCACAACTCCTGGAGCTGCGCACCGACTTCATTCTCCAGCGCCTCCAGGCTATCTGCCTGGCGCTCGAGGCTTGTGCTGATCTCCCTGCTTTCCGATTCCGCCCGGCCCAGGCGACTGGCCAGGTTTTCCTGCTCTGAGCGTACTTCCGTCAATACCCGGTCGAGTTCATCCAGACGCCCGGCCAGTGCTGAAAAGCGCTCACTGACACGCTGATCGATCTCCTCCACGGAAGCATCAACCAGGGCTTGGAGTTCACCTGCCTCTTCATCCGGAGCAATCCAGGGGTAGAGCGCAACGGCGAGAGCGAGCAGGGCCAGCAATGCAACCAGGACCAGGCCCAGCTTGCCTGGGCCAGCGGAGCGAGTGACCGCTGATTCCGATTCAGGTGATTGCTGTGACGCCGATGGCGACGACTCGGACGCTGAGCTGGACGATGAAGAAGGCTGTGCTGGCGAGTCGGTCGCTTCCGAGCCAGATTCCGGGGTTTCTTGTGCGCTCATGTCTTGCGCCTGCCAAACGGTTGCTTCATGACTGTCAGGTTACCTCAACTTGGCATCGCTTGTGGCATCGAACAGTGCGCTCAGCATGGCCTCATCATCAGCGCCGGCAGCCTGCCTGACCTGCGCGCAGCCAAGCTTTCTTGCCTGCGCGGCCACGCGCGTTGAAGGCGCGACCATGATCCCGTCGAGCAAGCGCTGCCAGGTCGCTGCGGGCAACTGCTGCCCCAATCCGTGCAAGGCGCCGGCACTGGCCAGCAGCGTCAGCGGCCTCCGGGCCTCTCCGAGCGCGTGCAGTGTTGCAGCGGGCAGCGCCCGAGCCAGCCGACGATAGACATGCAAATGTGACACCCGTGCCCCGCGCGCCTGCAGCCGGGTAGCCAACAGCTGGCGGCCGCCAGCGGCAGCCAGGATCAGCACATGGCGACCGGACACCTCGGTCAACTCGGGCAGCGCCAGCATGGCTTCACTATCACCCGCCGACGGTGGGCAATGGACTTGTTCAAGGCCCAGCGAAGTGGCAAGCGCGCGGCTGCCAGGACCGGGGACAATGACCGGACAGGCAGACAAGGCAGCGGCGCCGAACAGGCTGACCGCCTGGCGTGCTCCTTCGCTGCTGGTCAGCACCATCCGATCGAACGGCTGAAGCCGGGCAAAATCGGCACGCAAGCTGGTCGGGTCTTGGGGTCCGGCCAGGCGCAGCGGACATCCATCATGCGCCGGCCATCCCGCTTCCCGCAGCCTTGCAACCAGCCCGCGACCGGCAGTGCCACTGCGGGTAACAAGAATGATGTCGGGCGAATCCACGACCGGCAATGACCGTTGTTCTGGCATTGGATCCAAGCTCCGCAAAAAAAGAAAGCCCGCTTCGAGAAGCGGGCTTTCTTGGATAGAATCCGGGCGCCTAGTACAACTCGCCAAAGTGCTGGGGGCTTGCGTGTTGGCGTTGGCAGTAGGGGGACGCACCTCAGCAGGAAGTACCGTGGTTGGCGCCCGGAAGTCGAATCGTTCAAGCACCCCTTCTCAATTACGTTGAGGACACTTTGCCAGAGCCAAGCTTCTTTGTCCAGCCCTGATCGAAAAATTTTTCGATTGTGTGACAGATTGCCCAGAAGTCATGACTCCAAGGTGCGCCATCAAGCACTGAGCAGGTGAATCACAGGCGCAACAGCAATAGCTTTCCGCTACAAGGCCGACAGGATCGTTGACCCACCCTGTTTTAGCAGATGCCTGGCCGCCTGCCGGCCCAGACCGGCCGCATC